>JANTFT010000043.1 GCA_024763275.1 Anaerolineales bacterium
GCAGGTGCTGCTTCTTCTTCTGCGGGTGCTGCTTCTTCTTCTACAGGAGCGGGTGCCGCTTCCTCTTCCTGGGCCGGTTCTTCCGCGACCTTGGGGGGCGCACAGGCAGTCAGAACCAGCGAAAAGATCAACAGGGATGCGAACAAAATGGTCAAAAGTTTTTTAGGCATTTTTCTCTCCTCATTAAAGTTGTCTGGAAATTCTGTGACTACGGGAAATATCAGCTGACAAATCACCTCCTTACATGAAATGGAAGATCAAACTACTAGCCTTTCAGTCCACTGCGGGCAATGCTCTCCGTGAATTGCTTCTGAGTGAAGAAGTAAATGATCAGAATAGGGATAATTGTAATAAAAGCTCCCGCCATAATATAGTGAAATTCCTGCCCTGCTTCACTGACAAAATTCATCAATCCGACGGAAATCGGGCGCCAATCCGCTGTATTGGTCACCAGCAAGGGCCAGGCCAGAGAGTTCCAGGAGCCGATGAAGGTCAGCACCAGGATGACCATCAGAGGCGCCTTGGAGAGCGGCAGCACCACCTGGAACAGGAATCGCAGATGCCCCGACCCATCGATGCGGGCGGCGTCGAAGAGCTCATCCGGGATCTGAGCAAAGAACTGCCTCAGCAGGAAAATGTTGAAAACGCTTCCCATGAAGGGAATCGTCAAAGCCGGCCAGTTGTTGATCCATTTCAGGGGTCCGATCCTGCCCAGCCAGGTCACGGTCAGGAAATTGGGGATGATGATCACCATGGCGGGGATCATCATCGTGCTCAAGATGATCCCGAAAATCAGGTCCCTTCCGGGAAAGTCGATCCGCGCAAATCCATAGGCGGCCAGGATGCTGATGCTCACACTGCCAACCAGCGAAATGGCGGTGATCTTGACGCTGTTCAGGAAATACCTCGAGAAATTAGCCCGCTGCCAGGCGACCAGGTAATTCTCGAACTGGGGCACCTTTGGAAAGAACGAGGTCCCCAAAGCCTCCCCAATTGTCTTTAGAGAAGTCGAGATCATGTACACAAACGGGACCAGAGAAATAAAGGCACCCAGGATCAGCAGCAGATAGGTCAGGGTTTTCAATACATTCGAATGGGTTAATTTCATGCCCCGTTTCCTTTTGACTACAGGTAAAACACCTTCGATCCTTGAAAACGATTGTTGATCACCGTCAATCCCAAGATAATGGCAAAGAGCACAAAAGCCATTGCGGAAGCATAACCATAGCGCAGCTTTTCAAAGAACTCCAGGAAGATGGCCACACTGAAAGTGTCCGTCGTGCCCAGTGCCAGGCTTTCCCGGAAGACCCACAGGGTGGCAAAGGCCTTGAAGGTGCCGATGATGGCGATCAGGGACAGGAAATAGGTGGTGGGGGAAAGCAGCGGGAAGGTGATGTAGCGGAACACCTCCCATTTACTGGCTCCGTCTATCTCCGCCGCGTCATTGAGCTCATCAGGGATGTTTCCCAACCCGGCCAGGTAGATCACAGTATCATAGCCTACATATGTCCAGATAGAGTGGATGATCACAACCACCAGGGCCAGGCTGGGCCCAGCCGCCCAATTCGGGAGATGGATCCCCAGCGCATCAGCGATGATCAAATTTACCCCTCTGGATTCCTGCAGCCAGGCTAACCCCTTTCCCCCCAATCCTCTTAAAACAAGGTTGATGATCGCGGTATCACGGTTGGCGAATATCTGCCGGAAGATGGCAGCGCTGGCAATGAAGGGGGTCACATAGGGTAGGAAAAATACCATGCGGAAGAACTCTGAGCCCCACAGTTTCTGGAAGAGCAGGATGGCCAGGAACATTGAGATAGTAAGCTGGAAAGGCACTGTCCCAACCGAGAAAAAGACTGTCACCTTGAGGCCATTCCAGAGATCCTTATCCCCGGAAGCCAGCAGCACCGGGATCTCTCCCACCAGCAGCCAGCCACCAGCCAGGAAGATAAACGCCCCCAGGATCCGCAGCCAGAATTTCCAGGCTTGTTTGGATCTGGGAGCAGAACTCCAGCTGAACCAGCCCAGGATCAACAGGATGATTCCCGCCGATATAGTGATCACCTGGGGCCAGATACCCGGATCAACCCCTTTCTCCAGGGCAAGCTGGTAAGCCTGAGCAACCTGCTGATAGGTGAAGGCCAGCAGCCCCAATCCCGAACCCAGGCTAGCCCAAACCAGTCCAAACTGAGCCTGGAAATACCCTGCTTTCGGGACACGGTTGATTAACAGCGCCACCACACTGACCAGCACCGCCAGTCCCAACATCTCCAAAAAATAGATCCAGGAATTATAGACATTGATCGCGTGAAATGCTTCCGAGAGCAGCTGCAGGAATAATTCCCTGGTCTTTTCAACCCCCCGCAGCTTATTGGCGATATCCAGGAACTCCGGAAGCTGGAACCACAGATAGCGCAGCAGGGCATATCCCGCCCAGGTATAAACCAGGCCAGGGACAGCCTGCAGCCAGGGTTTGACCCCCCTCTTCCTGGCGGTCATCGCAACCCGTCGCAGCAAGGCGTAAGCGCCAACCAGTGCTCCCACTCCCAGGAAGAATCCCATCACATAGGCCAGGTTGCCAACGGCTTTGACGTAATTTCCCAATCCGATGAAATCTGTGCGGATGATACGCCACTTATGCAGGCTGACGTAAAGGGCAAAAGCGACTGGGAAGATCCCAAAAGTAAAGATCAGGATCAGTGCGGGGGTGACAAACAAATACCCCGTCAGTGCTTCCTTTAAGCGGCGCCTTTTCCGGGGCGTGAATACCTGCAAAAACCTGTCCTTAAGCGGCAAAGTGGAGTCCATTAATGGTATCTCCTGCGATCCATTACAGGGCGTAGCATCAAATATATCAGGTGGGATTATTATAATAAAAGATTTCCATATAAAACTTAAAAATTCCAAATGGAATGCTGGCTCTTCCCTGACCTGCCAGGGGCTCCCCTGCGATATTCGGCAGATAAGGATATAATTTGATAATTGCAGCCAAGATACGAGGAGACCATGACCGGGACCATAAAAACCCCTTTCAGTACATCTCAGGAAACGGATTTAGCCGCCCAGGCGGACGGGAGCGAGTTTGTCTTCCCGCGCTACCGCGGAGAATCCATCCTCAACATTCTCCCCAGCATTAGTGAGCTTTTCGGGTTCGGTGGGTTTCAGCACCCTCCTCTACGCTCTGAGCTGCTGGACCCGATCCGGGGAGAACCCCGGAATGTCATCCTGGTCCTGCTGGATGCCCTCGCCTTTCACCGGTTGAGGGATTGGCTTGCTGAAGATCCCGGGATTGGCTGGAACCGGCTCAGGGAGGGCGGCCTGCTGGCTCCGCTGACCTCCATCAGCCCCAGCACGACCTGTGCGGCCATCACCAGCTACTGGACTGACAGCGCTGCGATCGAACACGGCATCCTGGGTTATGAGATGTGGCTCAAGGAATACGGCATCACTGCCAACATGATCGAACATAAACCTATCACCTACCGGACGTCGGGGGGAGGCTTGACGCTGGCAGGATTCGATCCCCTGACTTTCCTGCCGGTGGATTCGATTGCCGGCCGCCTGCTGGATTCGGGTGTTGAACCCCACGTCTTCCAGCACTTTGCGATCATCAATTCCGGTCTGTCACAGATGTTTCTGGGCGATACCCGGCTCCATGCTATCGCCACCGCACCGGATATGTGGATCGGCATCAGAGAGCTGCTGGAAGACCAACCTTCCAGCCGGAAATATATCTGGGCTTACTGGGGGCAGCTGGACGGCACCTCCCACCTCCATGGACCGGACAGCGAACGGGCCCAGGCAGAATTCCTGAGCTTCAGCGAGGCCTTTGAAAAATACTTCCTGAACAGACTTTCACCGGAACTACGCAAGGATACGCTGGTGATCCTGACAGCGGACCACGGCCAGATCACCACCGATAAAGGGGAGGACCACTACGACCTCAGCAATCATCCCGGATTCACGGAAATGCTCCATCTCCTACCTACCGGGGAAAACCGTCTGGCCTATCTGCATATCAAGCCCGGGAATGAGAGCGCCGTGAGGGAATATATCCAGGAATCCTGGCCGGATCAATTTGTGATCTTCCAACCGGAAGAGATCCTTGAAAGCCGCCTGTTTGGTTCCGGACCGGTCCATCCCGGGATCTGGGACCGGATGGGGGATCTGATTGTCGCGGCCAGGGAAGATGCCTTCTGGTGGTGGGGGAATAAACCCAACCCCCTGACTGGCCGCCACGGGGGATTTTCCCCCCAGGAAATGCTGGTGCCATTTTTGGCCGGCTGGCTGTGATGTCTTCAAGTATGGGAAATTAGCAGCCTCCGATCCCATCCTTCAGGACCTAACCGGGAATACCCTGCGGCATCCAGTCCCGGACGGCTGTTAAATGTACAGATCCCGCCTGTTGTAGATCAAATATGCCCCGGTTAGGCAGACCACCACAATGCCCAGTGAAAGCCACAAATAAACCGGCTCCACCCGGGATTCATGCAGGATCAAAGCGGGGTCAAAATAATTAAATGGCGTGAAGTAATTCAGGAATTCCCATTCTTCCTTCAAATTCGCTATGACAGAGAAGAAATACGTTCCCAGCAAGACCGCTATCGCTGCTGAGCCGGCTTTCTTATGCTGCTTCAGGGCGCTGCCGATGAAAATTCCGATGGACAGGAAGATGATCTGCAGCAGGACCAGAGCAGCCAGACTCTCGGACAGGAAGTCATAAAACCCAGGCTGGGGATCATAGGGCTGAACGCTGATCCAGACCAAACCCCAGGAGGCCAGTGCCAGGAGCAGGCAGTTCGTGAAGGCCGCGGCGGTTTTAGCTGTGAGCAGTGTGCTGCGTTTGACAGGGAGGGTGAGGGCAAACTCAACTGTCTTATCACGCTCTTCCTTGGAGATAATATCGCTGCCCCACATCACAGCAGCGATGCCCAGGATCAAACCAAAGAAGATATACAGCACTCCAAAAAAGCCTTCCGGGGTGGTGAGATTAAAGGCGCTCATATTGAAAGAATCCAGCATCGCCCGGGGCATCGAGTCCAGCACCTCTAACAGTTCCGGATTGTTCGCGTAAGCAGAATACTTGGCGAAGCCAATTACCGTGAAAAGGGCCACGATGCCGGTATAGATCAGGAGCGACTTAAAGTTAGCTTTCAGTTCTCGAATATAGATTCTCATTGTTTTTCCCTTGCAAACCTTAGACCGCAGAGGCAATATTCCGTTTCTGGTACAGCAGATAGCTGGCAGGGATGGAGATGACAATGATCGCCACGCTGATCACCACCAGAGGGAGATTATAGGATCCATTATTGATGATGTAGTTGGGGTCAAAATGGGTAAAAGGAGAGATGATCTCAAGCTTATCCTCTCCCAGCATACCGCCGAAGGCGCTCAGAGTGTACATACCAAAGGCCAGGGCCATGGAAAGAGGGGTAACGCTGCGCACCCGCTTCATCAGCAAAGAGATCACCATACCCACTGATAGGAAGAAGAGCTGGAAGATCACTATCGTTCCCAGCACCATCACCAGGACTTTACTGTCCAATTCCCGTCCATTTCTGATCAGGTTGATCACGAAGAACGAACTGGCCCAGACCGTCAGATTGGTCACTGTCAGTGCCAGAAACGCGGCCAGCAATTTCGCGGTGAGGATCCTGCCCCGGCTGACCGGTTTGGGCAGCAGGAAATCAGCTGTCAGCTCCCGCTCCTCAATGGAGAGCAGGGAAAAGCCGTAGTTGGAAGCCTGGATAGCCAGACAGATCTGACTGAATAGGAAAACCACCCCGTAAAACCCCAGCAGCGAGGAGAAATTCATCTGGTCCATCCCAAAGGCGACCAGCAGCTCCTCCGGGAAACTGCTCAACAGCCGGGACATTTCTTCAGCCTCCAGCGCTATGGAATTAAAGGCAGACAGGTAGATCAGGATGATCAGGAAGATGGCCGCGGACCAGATGCCAATTGATTTGAGATAGGATTTGAATTCATGAGTGAAGATATTCATGTTTATCCCTTACTCGTAGTAGTGGATGAAGATCTCTTCCAGGGTCGGTTCTTCGATGACCACATCGTTGATCCGCATCCCCCCGATCAGTTGAGTGACCTTGTTGATATCCCCTTTATAGAAGAAACTCACCACCCCATTCTCGCGATGCAGCTTGGTGACACCCTCAAAAGCAAAGACGCTCTCGTCCATATTCGGGGCCGCAACCCGGATCTTCTTGTAGTTGTCCTTCTGGAGCGATTTAATGTCCTGAACATTGATGATGCGGCCCTCTTTAATGATCGCCACCCGGCTGCAGAGGCGCTGCACCTCACCCAGGATATGGGAGGAGAAGAACACTGTCGCGCCCCGCTGGTTCTCCTCACGGATGAGGTTGAAGAACTTCTGCTGCATGAGGGGATCCAGCCCAGCCGTGGGCTCATCCAGGATGATCAGCTTGGGAGAATGGAGCAAACCCTGGACAATGCCGACTTTTTTCTTATTCCCGTAGGACAGATCCTCAATCCGCCGTTTGAGGTCCAGCTCCATCAGATCAGCCAGCTCATATAGGCGCTTCGTGCAGTCCTTTTTATAGAAGCTGGCGGAATATTTCAGCAGATCGAGGACTTTCATTCCTTCATAATAAAATACCTCGGAAGGCAGGTAGCCGATCTCCTGGCGAACCTCGGGGCCGTATTTGATGCAGTCCTTACCAAAGATTTTCGCGGACCCGCTGGTGGGATAGATCAGGGATAAAAAGAGCCGGATGGTGGTGGATTTCCCCGCTCCATTGGGGCCGATGAATCCGTATATCTCCCCTTCCTCGACTTTAATGGACACATCGATGATGCCCCGGGCCTTGCCGTAATACTTGGTGAGCTCTCTGGTTTCGATAATGGACATGGGATGCTCCTTTGTACCCAGGTTTGATCGCGGGGGATGACCTGGCTAGAAAAACCAACCTAATTATACCCAAACATGCTAATTATATATCATCCAGGACTATTCAATAGGATAGGAGGCAAATGATACATATGAATGTTATCTATGCCGCAGCTCTCTGAAAAAGGATTGAATGTATAAAATAAGGGCAGCCGGCTGGCTGCCCTTATCTGTTATGTGAGGTCATTTCCGATTCTCAGTGGGTCAGGTAATAGTATTGAGCGAAATGGTAGTCCAGGACCGAACCGCCCAGCAGCTCGATCAAGGATACAGCCCCCCACCCCCATCACTTTCGATGACAAAAGAGCCTGCGGCTGTATCCGGGCTCTCCACAGAGAACGAACTGACACCCTCCAGGTCGCTCTCGACCAGGAAGGAATCAACAGACACCTGGGGGCTTTCAATCTTGAATGCGGCTGCCCCGCCTGTGTCATCTGTGATAGCGAAGGACCCACTACCAGAATCCATCAGCATCACCATCAAGGTAATTGTCAGTAATACAGCTATCTTTTTCATTATAGATCTCCTTTGATCCGATCTTGGATCATGAACTTGATTCGATTTTACAGAAGCTATCTTCCATAGGCACCTCCGGTATCTTTCACCCTCCACTGAAATCAGCTTTCCCTGTTCCAGAAGGTGAATAAACCGCTCGACATGGTACTCGAAGAGCGGTTTATTCTGGCAGGTCCTGGAAAAGGTATCGAACTCGGTGGTTGGTTTCATTTGCATCTCACATCAGCTCAGCTGGCTGAGATCTCATTGGCATTCTTGATGGCCCAGCTGATTTTCTGGATCCAGCTGCTCTTCTCCTGATGGGACTTATTTCGATTCTTTTCCCGGTTGGCCAGCTGGATCTGATGGATCAAGCGTTCCTTTTCTGCTTCCCTAAGCAGACTCTCATACCTGGCACGATTGTCATAATACTGCTGGAAGGACATTTTTTACCTCCTGGGAACTGTTTGCTGATCGAGCTGACATCCCTTTCTATTCACTGCACCGCCAGTATATAAAATAGAGCGTTTCTAAACCGTTTCCTGAAACGTTTCTAAACAGAGAAAACCGCCCTGATAAGAAAGGGCGGTTTCTGTAAAACAACGCCAAAACTATTCTTTTTGTATTAATGTGGAATGGCTTGAGCCCCCGCGGGGGGATCAGGCTGATGCACCTCGCTTCTCAGCCGTATCCAGCCAGGCGATTGGGACAGCATCTCTCCTGCAATCCACAGGGAGATCTTTATAGTCCCTTACCCATCAAAAGCCCATTCTCCCGCCCGCATCACCGGTTCGGTTGTTCCGTTCGCCATCACACCGTCCACATCCATCTCGCCCGAGCCGAACATGAAGTCCACATGATTGATACTCTCATTTCCACCGGCAGCGGCGAATTCCTCTGCGGACATATCCGCCCCCCCAGCCAGGCTGAAACGGTAAGCGCTTCCCAGAGCCAGGTGATTGGAAGCGTTTTCATCATAAAGCGTGTTCAAGAAGGAAATACCCAACTGAGAAATCGGTGTTCCGTGGGGCACCAGGGCTACCTCTCCCAAATAATTCGAGTTCGGATCCCCCTCCAGGATCGACTGCAGGGCATCTCTCCCCTTATCAGCTCTAATATCAACCACCCTGCCTTCTTTAAAGGTCAGTGAAAAGCCTTCGATCAGGCTGCCCTGATAACTGAGGGGCTTGGTAGCAGCGACGGTACCTTCCACCCTCTCTCTATGCGGTAAAGTGAAGACCTCCTCGGTGGGGATGTTAGCTCCGAAAGCGATTCCATTCCGGGTCACATCCCCCCCTCCCATCCAAATGTGTCCTTCTGGCAGCCCGACAGTCAGATCTGTTCCCGGAGCTTTGAACTTCAGCGCTGAGTAGGCTTTATCATTGAGATATTCAGCATGTTCTTGAATTTGAAGGAAATAATCCTGCCAGAATTTGACGGGGTCGGGTTTGTTCAGCCGGCAGGTCTTGATGACTGCTTCCCAGAGCCGCTCTTCCCCCGCTTCCCGGGAAAGATCCGGGAAAACAGCAGCCGCCCAGTCTGGAGTCGGAGGACAGATCACACACCACTGGGTCTCATTCTTAGCGGTCAGTTCCCGGGCAGGTTTGAGATGTTCTAAGTAAACCCTGGAAGTCAGGCTGACCAGCTCAGGGTCCTGACCTTGATAGAGATCTGGATCCTTTCCGGAGATGTACAGAATCGCGTCCCCTCTTTTTGTGCACTGATAACGGGTATCCGTTTTCCAGGCGGGATATTCCTCAAAGGAATCCCGCGGAGCATGTTTCATTCGGAGCAGCTTCTCCCGGTCGTCGTTCCAGAGCACCGATACCAGTGGGCTTCCGGCCTGGTAGGCTCTTCTCACTACCTGCCGCACCAGGGGAGCCACTTCCAGCTGCTCGGCCCAGATGAACAGGCGCTGTTCGGGCTGCAGATTTAAACCTACCTTGACGATCAGATCCGCAAATTTAACCAATATCTGCTCAAGCTCGTTTTCCTTCACCTGCCCACCTCCTGTTGAATAGAGAGCAGCCAACAGCGGCCAATTCCGCTCATCAGCGTCTGCTGATTATTATAAGGTACGTGGCAGTTCCCGGGAGGTCTTTCAGGGACTCACGATCCAGGTAACCGAGGACCTTCCAAAGATCTGCAGAATTTGTACCAATCTCCCCACCCCGGAGGTTGAGACCGGCCAATGGATATCGACATGATGAATATCCTCTTTTCCCGGATCACTAGTTCTGTTCCGGGAGATTAAGATAAGATTTGTAATATAATAGCGAAGTTGGAAACCTCACAAACACAACCGATTCAGGAGATAGAAGGTATGAAACCTGCTGAAGTCCACAAAACCATTGCCCGCCATATGCTGGCAGACGGCTACCCAGTCGTCTTTGATCTGGAGCGCTCCCACGATACCTATTTCGTAGACCAGGTCACCGGCCGGGAATATCTCGACTTCTTCACTTTCTTTGCCAGCAACGCGGTAGGCTACAACCACCCCAAGCTGAGGGAAGCTGAGTTCCTGGAGAAACTCACTCTGGCTGCAGTGCACAAACCCTCCAACAGCGATATCTACACCACCCTGATGGCGGATTTTGTGGACAAGTTCAGCCAGGTGGCCATGCCCCAAAACATGCCCCACCTCTTCCTGATCAGCGGCGGTGCTCTGGCAGTTGAAAACGCCCTTAAGGCCTCCTTTGACTGGAAGGTGCGCAAGAATCTCGCCCGTTTAGGGAAAAAAGCCGGCTCGCCAGAGGAGCCGCTGCACGGCCTGGGCTCGAAGGTGATCCATTTCCAGGAAGCTTTTCACGGCCGCTCGGGTTACACCCTGTCGCTAACCAATACCACCGATCCCCGCAAGCACATGTATTTCCCAAAATTCGACTGGCCCAGGATCGTCAATCCCAAGCTGAGCTACCCAATCACGGACGAGGTCCTGGAGCGTGTTCAGAAAGCGGAACAGATCGCCTATGCCCAGATCTCCACAGCCCTTAAACAGTACCCGGGAGATATCGCGGCTCTGATCATCGAACCCGTCCAGGGAGAGGGCGGAGACAATCACTTCCGGCCCGAATTCATGCAGGAGCTGCGGGCCCTGGCGGACGAGCATGAATTCCTGTTGATCTTTGATGAGATCCAGAGCGGCATGGGTATCACCGGGAAGATGTGGGCTTATGAGCACTACGGTGTGGAGCCTGATATATTTGCATTCGGCAAGAAAACCCATGTTTGCGGAATTGTCGCTGGCAAACGGATCGATGAGGTGGAGAATAATGTTTTCGTGGAATCCAGCCGTATCAACAGCACTTTCGGTGGCAACCTGGTCGATATGGTGCGGGCTACCAGGATCCTGGAGATCATCGAAGAGGAAAAACTGGTCCAGAACGCTGCCGAAATGGGTCAGACCATGCTGGCCGGTCTGGAAAGCATAGCCGCCGAATCCAAAGGTGTCCTCAATAACGTGCGCGGAAAGGGGCTGATGATCGCTTTCGACCTGCCGGATATAGGCAGGCGGGATAGCATGCTTGACAGCATGTTCGACAATGGCCTGATCGCCTTGAAATCCGGCCAGCGCTCGATCCGCTTCCGGGGCATGCTGGATACCCCCTCCAAGGCAATTGACGATGCCCTGGAGATTGTTGCCAGGAGCATTCCAGAGAAGTGACCGCTTGTTGGGCGCACAACTGAATCCCTTCGACAACCCGGGAACTTCCCGGGTTGTTTTTTAACCCTTCCCCCAGGGCAGGAAACTGCTGCCCTCTCAGCGCTCGAACACCTTCTATCTCCGAGGTACTATGGTCACTGGGAAAGATCGACTTTTCAGGTCCATATCTGGGCTGGAAGGACAAGCTGCTGCCTGCCGTGATTAGGAGCGGGGTATAATCGCTCTTATGAGCAAAAAACAACTTTCACATATCGGCCCCTCCGGGGAAGCCCGGATGGTTGATGTCGGTCAGAAGGACGTCACTGACCGGATCGCAAGAGCGAGAGGGGAAGTCGTCATGTCCCCAGCGACTTTCGAGCTGATCAAAGCTGGCTCGATCAAAAAAGGCGACGTGCTCACCGTGGCCCAGATCGCCGGGATCAGCGCCGCCAAAAGGACTGCCGAACTGATCCCTCTCTGCCACACCCTCCAGCTAAACTCCATCAAAGTCGATCTGGACCTCGATCCCAACCTGCCGGGAATCATCATCACCTCCGAGGTCAAATCCTCGGGGAAAACCGGGGTTGAGATGGAAGCCCTGACTGCTGTCTCGGTGGCCGCTCTAACGGTCTACGACATGGCCAAAGCAGCCGAGAAGACCATCCGCATCGGGAACATCCACCTGCTGGAGAAGAGAGGCGGAAAGTCAGGTGATTACCTGTCTGAAGATGGGGATGATCATGCCTGACCTGCCGACCCTGATCTCCCTGACGGAAGACGAGATCGATTTCAACCAGGTGGTGGGAAGCATCACCCTGCCAACCACAGGAGCCGTGGTGGTCTTCACCGGCACGGTCCGGGCTGAGACCACCCGCACCAACCGTCAGACCTTCCATCTGGAGTATGAGGCCTACCAAGCCATGGCCCTCACGAAAATGAGGCAGATCGCGGAGGAGATCCGGGAAAAGTGGCCCGCTGTAATTGGCATCAGCATCACCCACCGAACTGGCAGGCTCTATCCCGGAACACCAACGGTTTCGATTGCCTGCTCGGCAGCCCACCGGGACACAGGCGTTTTCGAAGCGGCCCGCTACGGCATAGACCGCTTGAAGCAGATCGTCACCATCTGGAAAAAAGAGGTCGGGCCTGACGGGGAAGAGTGGATCGAGGGAGAATATCACCCGCAGCCCGGCGAATAAGCCCCCCGATCAGAAAACGTGCAAAGCTGAAGCTTTAAAGGCCGCATAGATCTCTTGATCCAGCTCCAGCCCCAGCTCCTGCACAGAACTCTGTGTCACCAGAGCGATCAAGTCCAGGCTCCTGCCCCCCTGCTCTGGTATGGTGACCCGGACGGTGACATAGCAGAAAGAGCCGCGGTCCGAGATCTGTATTACCCGGCCCTGAAAATTGTTCCTGGCGCTGGAAACCAGGGACTTGCGGGAAAGCAGGATATCCTCTGGCCGGATTGACGCTCTGGCAGCACCTTCCAGATTACTGATCGATGCCAGTCTCAACCCGTCCAGCTGCAGATGTCCCCCACCCTCCCGGTCTATGGTATGGTGACCGCGGAAAATATTCCGGACACCCACAAACCGGGCTAAACTCTCATTAACCGGCTGCCGGAAGATCTCCTGCGGTGGGCCAACCTGAACGATTTTCCCTTCCATGACCACACCGATGCGATCGGCCAGAGCAGCGGCTACCTCAAAGTTGTGGGTGATGTGCAGGGTGGTCGTACCCAGTTCCTGGTGGATGCGCCTGAGCTCCACCTGGATCAGCTCCCGGATCTCTGGATCAAGGGTGCTGAGGGGTTCATCCAGCAGCAGGATTTGCGGATCGGTAATCAAGGCCCGGGCCATGGCAACCCGCTGTTTTTCACCCCCGCTCAAACCTTCCGGTTTGCGGTCCAGCAGATGGCTGATCCGGAACAGAGAGCTGATCTGCTCCACTCTGGCCCTGACATTCTGGGAGGATGTTCTCCCCGACCTCTCCACCCTGGCCAGCTGGCGGGGTTCCGCTTTCGTACTTCTGTTCAGCAAACCAAATGAGATGTTCTTCTCCACGCTCAGATGAGGGAAGAGCGCGAAATCCTGGTATACGAAACCCACTCCCCGCGCTTCGGGAGGCCGGTCCGTGACATCCTCCGCTCCCAACCAGATTGTGCCTGAGGTGACTGGCTTGATGCCAGCAATAGCTTCCAGCAGGACTGTCTTCCCGGCCCCGGTTGGCCCCAGCAGGACAAAGTACTCTCCCCCCTGGATCTCCAGATTCACGTTCACCAGAGAGAAGCCCCCGACAGAAAGGTTGATGTCCTTGAGTTTCAGCTGGGAAGATCGGTTCATGAACCCTCCCGAACTGAGTTCAAAGCTCGCAGGACCAGGAAGATCAGCATGCTGATCAGGATCACTATGCCAGCCACCGGCAGGGCATAATCCAATCCGTAGGATTGAAAGCGTTCATAGAGCAGTACTGGAGCGATCATGGGATGATAGGTCAGGATCACTACCGCCCCGAACTCACTGATACCCCGGGACCACATCAGGATCAGCCCGGAAAGGATGCTCCGCCTTGCCAGAGGAAAGGACACCTTCCAGAAAACCCTCCATTGAGAGCTTCCCAGCGTGCGGGCAACATTTTCCAGGTGAGAGTCCACAGCTTCGAACCCCTCCCGGGCAGTATCAACCAGAAAGGGCACAGAGACAAACAGCATGGCCGCCACCACACCGGGAGCCGACGATACAAAGCGGATGCCAAGCAGTCCAAAACCCCGACCCAGGATGGAGTTCCTGCCCAGAGCGAGCAGCAGGGCAATCCCCGCTGCCGAATGGGGAATGACGATAGGAAGATCGATCAGCCCCTCAATCAGGCTCTTCCCCGGAAAATCGTGGCGGGCAAGTATATAAGCCAGCGGAATCCCGGTTGCCAGTCCGATCACCGTAGCTATCAGTGAGCTGGAGAAGGTAAACAGGATCGATCCCAGGACTTCCGAGTCCAGGAGGGTATCCCCCAAAACCCTGAGCGGAGAGCCGGTCAGTGTCAGGACAATCGGATAGCTCACAAAGATCACCAGGAGCAGAGCCAGAAACCAGAATATTGGGGTAAATGAGCGTTTAGTCGTCATATGGTGGGAGTTCGATCTCAGCGGACCGCCTCAACCAGTTCCTGTAAGCTCCCGGGTAGGGCTTCGAATTGCCCGGATAATGGAGGATCAAGCGCCAGCTGGCCTCCCTCCTCAATGATCCTTCTTCCCTCAGAGCTTAACAGGAATTCCAGGTAAGACAATGCCAGGTCAGGATGAGGGGCGGAGCTGGGGATGGTGACTCCATAGATAATTGGTTCACCCCGACGGATGATGACATCTCCAGGTTCAGTTCCCTCAAGCTCAACCTGGGCTGTTTGATAAAAGTCACTGAAAGCCGGATTGCTTAAATTGATCTCATCTGGCAGCTCAACGTATTTCAAGCCGTGCTGGCGGGCGATTGAGAGATAACTGAAGGCGTAATCCATCTCCCCGGTCTTCAGTAAAGGGAGCAGATCGGTCTCCTTGGCGCGGACATTCTCCGCAGGTGAGGTCTCCGCGAGCATTTGATACAGTCCGGGAAGGTTGTAATATTTCTCCGCCAGCTGCCAGACCAGCAGGGTCCGGTAGCCGTTGGGATCAGCCTGGGGATCGGAGCGGCCAACAATGACCCCTTCCCGGGTGAGGATCTGATACCAATTCACGCTGTTGATCTCAGCGGCATAGAGCGCCTGATCGGTGTAGGCAATGACCATGGAATTCCTGGCAAACTGGACGTTCCAGCTGGCGTATTCCGGAATCAACAGAGCATCGATCACCTGATAATCAGCGGACATAACCAGATCAGCCTCCCGGCCCAGCTCGCTTACCTTGCGGGCAGTTGTCCGGCTGCCGGCGGCTTCGGAGGCGATCACCACATCAGGATGTAGCTCTTGAAATCTGGCTGAAAGCTGCTGCACCGGCAGGGTTAAACTGCCAGCATGGAAAATGATCAGCTCTCCTGGGAGATCGCCCGGGCGGGATGCCTGAGTGCCCGTACATCCGGTCAGTAACACTCCTGCCAAGATCATCGTCGTCAGCAATAAAGGAAATATCCTGTGTTGCAGGTATTTCAATCTGTGACCTGTGAATGATTGTTCTATTATGCTTATCCTCCAATATAGGACATTTCCACTTTGCCATCATCTGATGGCCCGGATTGACTCCGCTTCTGAGAATAGTTATCATCCCGCCTGGCCCAGAGAGAGAACACGAAATCTGCCAGCTCCTGGTCGCTGGCTCCTCCCCGCAGGAGACCTTTGATATCAAATCCCTGATGGGCGAAAAGACAGGTGTAAAGCTCACCGGGAGCTGACAGCCGCAGCCGGGTGCAGCTGCCGCAGAAGGGATCGGTAACTGAAGCGATCAGGCCGATCTCACCCTTGCCATCGCGATAGCGCCAGCGTTTGGCTACCTCGCTGGGTGAATTTGGGTCGATCCGTTCCAGGGGATGGACAGCCTGGATCCGCTCCAATATTTCCCGGGCAGAAACAACCTCGTCCATCTTCCAGGCATTGGTTGAGCCCACATCCATGTACTCGATGAAGCGCAGTATATGTCCCCGTCCCCGGAAGTACTCCGCCATGGGCAGGATGCTCTCCTCATTGACTCCCCGTTTGACAACCATGTTGATCTTGATCGGCAGGAGTTCATGCTCCTCGGCGGCTGTGATCCCGTCCAGAATTTTCTCGACTGGAAAGTCGACGTCATTCATGGTCATAAAGACCTCATCATCCAGGGAATCCAGGCTGATCGTGACCCGATCCAGGCCAGCCCCCTTCAACGAAGCGGCTTTTTGTGGAAGCAGGGATCCGTTGGTGGTCATGGCAAGGTCAAGTCCAGGACCCTGCTCTCTCAGCATGGCGACCAGTTCCTCAACGTCCTTCCTGATCAGCGGTTCTCCCCCGGTGATGCGAACTTTACCCAGGCCATAGGGGGCAAGGGCGTGAACAAAGCGGGCAATTTCCTCAAAGGTCAACAGCTCATCACGGGAGAGGAAAGGGTAATCCTTCCCAAAGATCTCTCTGGGCATGCAGTACTGACAGCGAAAGTTGCAGCGGTCGGTAACGGAGATCCTCAAATCCGTAAAAGGCCGGCCCAGCTTATCGAGAGTTCTTTTATTCTTCATCAGCAGTCACCAATAAATAAAGCACCTGAAGGGTTCCCAGAAAGGTTTTAATCTCCCTTTCTGACATCCTGGTATTATACCAATCTTACCGGCTTGCTGCCGCTGGTCTCAAAGGCAACCCCAGTGACGACCTGCTCACATGCTCCACCCTGGATCCCAGAATGGATTTAACAAAAGATAAACGAAAATCATACGGACTTTTAACAGTGTTTTGTTATCCTGAACAGGAAACGAGAACAGACTCTTTCAAATGATATTCAGGTTACTCTGGCTGTCATTCAGAAATCAATATCAAGCCCCCGGTAACCTGGGGGCTTTTTCGCTTGACGGCCCAAATTAGGAGGTGGAAAGATGACGATTTCAAACTTAGTGCCTTGGAGGAAGAAAGAGGAAGGGCTGGCCGAACGCCAGCGGTTGGAAAGTCATTTGCTTGATCTGCGCAGCCAGATCGACCGCATGTTTGAGGACTTCTACAGCAGGGATTTTGGGATGACACCTTTCTTCAGGGATCTGGAAGGGCTGGGAGATTTTTCGCCCCGCATGGACGTCGATGAATCGGAGAAGGAGATCACTGTATCTGCGGAGCTGCCTGGATTGAAGCCGGAGGATGTCAACATCTCCTTGAAGGACAACCTTCTGACTATCAGTGGAGAAAAGCGGGCTGAGAAAGAAGAGAAAGGTAAACGCTACTACCACGTAGAACGCTCTTACGGCAGCTTCTCACGATCCATTCCCCTCCCCGGCGAGGTGAAAGAGGACAAGGTTGAAGCCAGCCTGAAGGACGGACTGCTGAAAGTCATCCTGCCCAAGAGCGAGGAAGCTCAGCAGAAACACAAAAGCATTCCCATCAAGGTTGACTGACCCCACTCAGCCCCAGACAGACAAGGGGGATTGTCTCCCATTAAAAGACAGAGAATGATCCCAGGAAGCTCCGGAAATCCGGAGCTTCCCTCTTAGGTCCTCAGAATTCCTGCCGCAGTAAACCATATCTGGGCCGGTCCCAGCGCTGGCCAGCTGCGTAGAAGGCTTCTCTATCCTGCCCTTCCAGCACAAAACCGCACTTCTCCAAAACCTGTTGAGCTGGGGAATTGTAGCTGGCGATCCTGGCTTCTGTCCGGTACAGGTCCAGATGTTCGAAAGCATATCTCAGGAGCGCTTTGGTTGCGTTAATCCCAAATCCTTTCCCCCGGTCTTTCCTCGAGCGATGCTCAACCCGATGCTGGCAGTGCGGCCCCGCCAATCAATGTCCGAAAGCAGAATGCTCCCTATCAGAGATCCATTGTGTTTGAAGACAGTCAGATAGATTTGCCCTTCACCCTGTTTGGCTTGGATCTCTTCGAACCAGCTATCGGCCCCCTCAAGGGGCATCCCCGGATGCAAAGGTTTTGTGGGAACTGGCTCAACTGGTTCATAGGCGTCCCACTATTCTTTGCAATCAGCCCGTCCCAGCTTTCGCAAGATGGTTTTTTCACCCCGTAATGCAATCGGAGATCACAGCCCTTATTCTTTAATTATCAAAACCGGGGATTAGACTATGCTCCCTGTACCTGGACATCCCCCTTCTTGAAGATATCTTTGAAGTACCTGGTAATCATGATTATTCCCGTGATCCCGGCAGCGGCGTAAAGGAAATCGAAGGGAGCGCCGTTCAGGGCTACCGATAAGCCAGTCGCGATCGCGTTCAAGGAAACGAACACGAAGAGGAGTTTATTGACCCTGGGAATGCTGCCTATGAACAGGCCAATCAGGAAAATAGTTGTCGGGCACTCGGCGCCAAAAAGCACCATGCGGGGCCAGGTGAACCCCAGCGCCATTTCAAGGAGCGGGTAGAGAAAGATACCGGCCACCATAAAAGAGATGGAAAGCACTTTCAAATCGAGCTGTTCGGGCCAGCGCACTTCGGTCCAGTGGAAGATGGCATCCAGAGCAAGCAAGAGCGCCACTATCCAGAGCGCGACAGCGCCTGAGAGCGCGGTGGCGCCCATATCGGCGCTTCCAGAGTAGATGGTGCCTCCGGAATAAACGTAGACCACGGCCAGGCTGGCCATCAATGCGGAACTGCTTTTCCGGCCGGGCACTTTATAGCAGTAAATCAACAATCCTATGACAACGATGACAAAAGCGACGGGAATGATCACAGCCAGGGGGCCCATCAACGTGTTCAGCTTGACGATCCCTACCAGTATGGCTGCGACCTGTTCTTCTGTGAACATAGTTTCTCTCCGAGATACTTTCTACCACTTTAATCTACAGAATGATTAAGCCCGTTTGAAGAACAGACTCTCCACCGGAGAATGCTATCCTATTAAATCATTTTATGGGATCCTTTGTCTGCAGCAGGGAATCTTAGACGCTGGCAGCCCGGCGTAGAACTGGCGATTCTATTTACTTTTTGCTACCTGCAGCCTGCACCAGGCGTATAACGCATCATAGACATCAAACTGGAGGGCTAGATTCTCATAATCATCAGGAAAACGCAGACTGTAGCCAACTGCAATGGCTTCCAATCCAGCGGCGATCTGATCGGTATCGAAATCAGCAGAAACGTCAGCGGCATGCACAATTTTGGCAAGCCGCAAGAGAGCTCTGTCAGTCAATTCATATTTCTCGATGATCGCCTCAAAGGAGCATTTCCCGTCCTTGTGGCCCAGCTCTGCGCCAGGGATGTCGAAGGGGATTGCCCCCATGTCTTCGGCAATCTTCTGCACCTGATTTCTGGGCGCAAAAATAAACTCCGCCTCTGAATCCACAAAGCGGCTGATCAGCCAGGGACACGCAACGCGGTCAACATGAACATGTGAACGGGTAACCCATTTCATCGCCATTCTCCTTTCCTAAATATTTACAGTTTCAGTTGATAAACGGCCCAAATCCCGGCCGAATCTTATAAAATAAAGCGTCCCCAGAATCCCGAAACCAGTCGCAGCCAGAAAGTTGGCGGCTGGGGAAATCTTCCAGAACAGCGCACCGCCAAATGCCGCCACAGAAACGATAATGTCGCGGATAAGATAATACAGTCCAAACGTCGCTGCTTTTTTATCCTCTGCTGCCAGATCCATGATCAGCGCTTTGCGAGTGGGTTCACCAAACTCTTTCAAGCCCCTGATGATGAAGGCGATAACCATCACCCAGAATGATTTTGCGAACAGTAAAACCAGGGGGAATATTGAGAAGAAAATGAAAGTCGTGACGACAAAGGGCTTTTTCGTGTTTTTGTCCGCAAAATATGCCACGGGGATGTAAACCAGCATAGCGGTCACCATCTCTACTGTTGTTAAGAGGCCGAACTGCAGGGGGGTGATCTTGTTGATGCTAACACACCAGATCACGACGAACGCATAAGGTATCTGTTCGCAAAAGCGAACCAGGATATCGGACACAAGCAGATTTCGCAGTGGCCGACTGATCAAGCTCAAGCCATTTGATCGATCCGAGTCTGGTCTGTCAGTTTGCCGTCTATCTTCTTCAATCATCAGCTGCTGGAGCAGAAGTGACGCGCCTGCCATGATCAGGGCAGCGATAAAAGCGGTCCGAATGCCTTTGATCTCTCCAAAAACACCGATCAAAGCGCCCCCGATAATCGGACCCAGCGCCATCGGGATCCGGCGGACAAGCGAGTGCAGGGATACACCCATGGTGCGCTTGTTCTTTGGCAGGACCTTGGATACCATATCCATCGTGGCCGGCAGGGAAATTGCTGTCCAGGACAGAAAGAAAACAGCACCGAGCAACACCGCCTGCCAGTAGGGGAAGATGATGACAATCACATACCCCACCATCGCTATCAGGTTGAAGAGCAGCAGGGCTTTCTTGTAACCCAGGCGGTCGCTGGCATAACCACCGGGTAATGAGTAAAGCGCGCTGAGCAGATTGTCCATCCCATTGAGCAAACCAACTGAAATGGCTCCCCCACCTAAGGCCATCAGGTAAAGCGGCAGAAAGCGCTCGGCCATCTTTTCCCCCAACCCGACGAAGATTACCATCGCCAGTAAAGCGACAATATTCTTCTTCAATCCCAGGAAATCGATCAACTTCTGACGGTTCTTTGCGTTAAAGATCATGATTGAAAACTCCCCGGACCACTCTCGGAGAGATTTTCCAAGGATTGCCTGAGGACTCAACCTTTCAGGCAAAAGGAACCCCGACCTTGAGCGGTATGCTGAGCTTGACCCCTAATATTGTATACCCAATATCACCACAGCTTGCACAATTAATCCCCTCTTCATTTCCCCCTCAGCGTTCAGGAAAAGCTGGCTAATAACAACAACATACTACGCTTCCGCAAATACCTCATAATGGGTTACTTTTTCTTCGAATTCAAGCAGGAAATCCCGATCTTCTGGGTAGTATTTTGCTTTCTCAAAGTCCTCCCCGGCAAAATTACGGACAACGTCCAGATCTTCCCAGAAAGTGATCAATGTAAAGTGGCCTGCCCCCTCGCTGATATTCCTCAGGAACACCAGCTTGATGAATCCCGGCGTGTCCCTGTAATCCGGAATGGCCCTTTCTTTCAAGAACTCCGTGTAGGATTCGAAATCCTCGATATTTGTTCGCCCGTGCCATATCCTGGCAATCATATTTGCTCCCTATACTCCATTCTACCAATAGACCCACACAGGTTGCCTTAACTGCGTCACTCCGATCATCCCCTGACAGGCAGGGATTTTCCCTGGATGCTTGAAGGACCGAATCAACTGGAAGCATTCGTGAGTTAGGACACATATCCCAGGTGAGGATCTCCACATCATATGCCCAAACTGACCCGGACTGCAGCAGCTCGCTTGCTCACAACAAAGCTGATTAACTACAAGCCGGGGAAGGCACCGGTCTGCCTCTAACACCAGGGCGCTTTCAACCGAAGAGATCGTCGATCCTTAAATGGGGATATCCAGCCAGGCCAGCTTCCTGCAGCCGCACCTTTTCTGATTTAAGGAACCTCAATAAGCGATTCAGCCTCTCTGTCTTTTGGGGAAAATTCTCATACTTCACCAGCAAGGTGTTCAGACAAGCCGAATACAATCTCAATGAATCCAATTTGCACAGCTGCTGTTCATACTCTTTATGATCCGAATACTTGGCTTGCATTTCAGCCAAGATCATTTCAACTTCCTCGGCAAGATGCATATGTACGGGAGCCGCTTCACTGATTTCCAGGATGGGAGCAGAAGACACAAGAATACAAGAGGTCTGCTCGTCCTGATTGCTAATGGTCAGCTGTCCCCCAAAGGTGAAGGCTTCTTCCTTCTTCCCTACTCTATCTTCCATGATGATCTTTCCTGGAGCAACGCCTGCCGACTTTTCGTAAGGCCAGGGATGGGTCACTTTCAACAGCTTGATAGTTTCAGTATCAGTCTTGGTGGGGATGAGAACGCGCAAGACATCGAAGTGCAGGCCTGTAGGTTCCGAGGTTACGTGAATGTCAAGGCGAAAATGTTCGGTGGGATGATCCAGCCGCGGGTAATGGTACAAATAGCCAATTTTAGGCAAATTTCTTTCGGTTTCTTGAGTCATACTATTTTCCTATCCTTTGTTTATTGAGATGACATTATACTGCAAGAAACAAGAGGAATTTTCTGAAATTTACGCCTTCGATTTCCTGGAAGCACCCGGTTATCCTTGCTCTGTAACACCACTCCAAAAGAAAAAACCCCCTCAAACCTCACTGAGCGGTCTGAGAGGAGCATAAAAAAGTAAGCGGTTTTGATCCCGAACCGATCCGGATCTGATAAGTGGGTATCTATCCACTCAAGACCCTCGCACAGTTCTCGCTTATCATCAAGGTTGTTAGGAATGCTGAATGAGCCGGTTTCAATCAGGTTCAGTCGATCTTTGCTCTAATTTGTTCCGCTGCGATCTCAGGCGTTGATTGGCAGACAGACATCCCCATCAACTCAAACCCTCCTTCCGTTTGTGTTTTAGGGAGGATTTCGAAGTACAGTCCAGCTCCTGATCCATTATGGGTGATAATATTGAAGGATACTTCACCAAAATGAGGGACCATCAGGTTGTAAATGGCAGAGATGGCGATCTTCCATCCGCGGGAAATCGCCGCCAGCTCTTTTTTAGTTAGCTGGTGAATGTACTCCTTTTCGGTATCTTTAAGAATCAACTGCATATCGTAGGGACGCCTCATGAAAAAGGGCACTAAGAGTTCTGCCTCTCCAAGGTCCTTGATCAGGAGAGCCCCGGGGTTTTCTTCAAGCATATACTTCGAGAAAGGCAGGCCATGATTTCTTTCGAAATTGCGGTCTTCAATGATCCGCCGGGGAAGGAAATTACTGTATACGATCTGTTGATGCCCATGCGCCAAGGACCCCCCTGCTCCCCTACCTCCATTTTTAATGATCGACACATGTCCGGATATTTCTTCAGTGCCTAACTGATGTCTGCCAAAGATTTCTGGAAGAACTGTCAGCAAATACCGTTCAACCACGCCTAACCGACCCATCACAATAACCAGGTCTTCGATGCTCATGTTATGCCAGTCCTGGTCATGATACGAGGACGTCCATTGCAGTAAATGGACTCCCCAGGCCGGGAAACCGTTTTTCTCCTGGGGAAGTGCGTGAAAAACAGGGTGAGGATAGAATGCAGGATAAAGGTTCTTGTTTATGAATGAAAATCCGTCACTCAATTCTGTGAAATCGATGATGCGGGTTGTGCTTCCAGCACAGATCGGGCAACCTGAAATTGATTTCTTCTGGGAATCAGCGTTAGGGCGTACTGCACGGGAGGGACTGAACAGCACACGGCCTTCATTTCTGGGATCGACCTGTCCAAAATCTTCAGGTTTGAAAACATTCAATCCCTGATCTTCTCGAAGGTACGTCAGAA
>JANTFT010000044.1 GCA_024763275.1 Anaerolineales bacterium
TACAACCCCACAGGCCGCTCCGGCGAGATCAAAGAAGTAGATCTTTCCCGAGTCGCCCTTGCTGATCACGTTACTGATATAGGCGCTACCGAACAGAAATGGCAATACCATTACCGGAGAATAAGTAATTGTTTCAGGGAGGAGGGAGATGTTAAGGAAAATAGCGATGATGGAGAATAAACTCCCTAATAGTGAAGCAAGAGCCAGCCCTTGACCAATCTTCCTGGAGTATATGTATCCTGCAATTGACCCCAATCCAATGCCCAATAAAGCTAAGGCGATTGCCTGCATAGCTATCAGGTATGTATGAGTGAAAAGCAAGGTTGAGAACAAAGTAGCCTCCAGAAAAAGCATCATGAAGGCTAAAACGGACACAGTCCAAGCGTCCCTTGAAGACCAGTGGGTTTTCATCTTATAACCCCACTGGTTTATAAAACTCTTAAGAGATTTTCCATTTGGTTCTTCCACTCTTTTGTGAATAGACACTACGCGATTCCCCTTTTCGGTTGCGACCTACTGACTCTATTTCGTAACAACATGGCCACGATTTGAAGCATTCATCTTCCTAATTATGTATAGCAAGTAATTCTAAGAATTCGGTAAGGATAGGGGTCAGTGCTTATCATGAAACAAGCAGGGGATACAATTTTCCAAGCAGTGATGTCGTGAATTCTTTTCAGTAAAATCACCTATAGATCAAGATGATCATTGAGATTCAACAGGAAGAAAGTTAATTCCCTTACTGAAATCTTAGAATTGACTGGTATAAAATAAATAGGATTGTTTACAAGGAGAGATTGGTATGCGGGTATTGGTAGTTGAAGATGAACCCGGCGTGGCACAGTTTGTTGAGCAGGGGTTAAAAGAAGCCGGCTACGCTGTAGACGTTGCTACGGATGGACTGGAGGGACTTTCATATGCCAGGGCTGCAGACTATGATGCGATCGTTTTGGACATTATGCTGCCGAAGATGAATGGGCTGGAAGTATTACGGGAAATCCGTGAATATCGCATCAAAACACCTGTGCTGCTGCTTACCGCACGAGACGGTGTTGATGACCGCGTCAGGGGTCTTGATACCGGTGCTGATGATTATCTGGTAAAGCCTTTTGCGTTCCCTGAATTATTAGCCCGGGTGCGGGCGCTTCTGCGCCGCCCTCCCCTTCAGACCGACGCAATCTTAAAGGCTGGCGACTTGGAAATGGACGTTGCCCGTAGAGAAGTATCCAGGGGCGGAAACCCGATCGACCTAAGCCCCAGGGAATTTTCACTGCTGGAACTGCTGCTGCGCCATCCTGGCCAGGTGCTGACAAGGACGCAAATTATCGAACATGTCTGGAATTTCAATTTCTACAGTGAAACCAAAGTGGTCGATGTTTATATAGGATACTTGAGACGCAAGATCGATGCCGGATACGATGGATCAATCATTGAGACAATCCGGGGTGTTGGATACCGTTTGCAAGCAAAGAGATCATGAAATCCCTCAAAATTAAGCTCGATGGCATTCCTATCAAAATCCGACTCACATTGTGGTATCTGCTGCTGGCCGGTATGGTCGTGCTGCTCTCCGGCTTGTATGAATACATACAATTTCAGCGCAGCCTGTATTCCTCTGTTGATCAATCCCTGGAGATTTCTGTCTCTCAGGCATTAAGCAATATCGATATGGCAAATGGCTTACCGGCCTTCCAGAACACAGAAAACCAACCCACGGCGTCGAAGATGCTTCTCCAGAGTGAATTCACCATCCGCATTCTCTCGCCGGAGGGGAAAGTCTTAGAGAGTATAGGTGACAAAGTCTTGAATGCTGCCACAGATAGTCTCTCCGCTGGTTATCAGACGATCCAAAAAGATGACCTCTACCGTGTTTTAACTCAGCCAATTCAGGATACTGATGGTCAGATCGTTGGCTGGCTTCAAGCTGTCCAATCTCTAGAAGTGATTGAGGAAACCCTGGGGAATATGCGGACAAAACTCCTGCTTGTCCTGCCAGTGATCTTGCTGCTGACCGGGCTTGGCGGGGTCTTCCTCGCTAACCGAACCCTGCGCCCCATCGACCAGATCACACGGACCGCTGCGGAGATTGGGGCGAGCGATCTGTCGCACCGTATCTCTTATCAAGGCTCTCAGGACGAGATCGGCAGGCTGGCGCAGACCTTTGACAGCATGCTGTCCCGCCTTGAAGCTGCCTTCAAGCGGGAGCGGCGTTTCACGGGCGATGCCGCCCATGAACTGCGGACTCCACTGACTGTCCTGAAAGGACAGCTGGATGTCACCCTCAGCAAACCCCGGAAAAAGACTGAATATGAATCCACCCTGCAGGCTTTGGGAGAACAGGTAGACAGATTGATCCGGCTGAGCAATGCCCTGCTGTTCCTTTCCCGTTCCGACCAAAAACAGCTCTCCTGGGAGCCCGGATCCATCAATTTAGCCGACCTGCTGGATCCTATTGTCGAGCAAATTCTCCCTCTAGCCCTTGAGCGCAATCTGACTGTGAGAACTAATATCCCGGCCGGGTTGCTGGTATATGGGGATACCGATCATTTGATCCGCCTGTTCTTGAACCTGCTTGATAATGCCGTTAAATATACCCCCAAAGAAGGGGATATCGTTCTCCATGCGGAAGAAGTGCCATCCGGGGTCAGGCTCGAGATCTCCAATTCCGGGGATGGCATTCCGCAGGAACACATTCAACATCTTTTTGAACGCTTTTACCGTGTAGAGTCCGACCGCTCCAGCGGAACAGGCGGCACCGGGTTAGGTTTGGCAATCGCTCGGGAAATTGTCCTGCTGCATCAGGGGGAGATTTTCGTAGAGAGCGAACCCGGTCAGGGGACGAAGTTTATTGTCCTCCTTCCTCAACCAACATAAACATCTGAATCTGCAAGTTTACACGACTGTTACCGGATTTCAGCGACTTACATGGAGGTTGGCCGGCAAATATTATTAGCAGGATTAAGGAAAATAGGATAGACAGGCAGGTCATGGAAAAGTCTTATTTACCTCTTACCATTTTCTTACCTGACCACCGTAATATGGAAATATACTCGCCCATCAAATATAGCTGGTCGTGAAAAGGAGTGTTTATGAAAATCAACAGATTTATCGCATTACTTGCCATTGCGGTGCTGGTCGTTGGCGTGATGGGTGTGATCAGCTACCGCGCCTTTGCTCAGGGCGGCACCAATCCCGGATCATCTGATTGCGGCGCTGATACGGAAGACGATGACGCATTAGAAGCCGCCGAAACTGGACCGGATACGGATGATATCCAGGACGATTGTGGAAATCAATCCGGAGATGAGACTGAGGATGTAAACGGGACTGATACAGATAAAGGTGCTGATGAGGCTGGCGAAGCTGATACACCTCCAGCCGATACAGCTATCAGCGCTGATCAGGCCCAAGCCGCAGTAGAAAAAGCCAACCCAGGCGTTAAGGTTCTTGGCGTGGAATATGAAAACGATGGAGGCGCAGGAGTCTGGGAAGTAGAGCTTGACAACGGCCAGGATGTTTCAGTGGACGCGGCAAGCGGTGAACTGCTGCCAGCAGAAACAGACTGAACCATAACCAGCAGGCAATACGATCAGGCGCGAAGACAGGGAAGTCTAGCTGACTTCCCTGTCTTCTTTTCTTTGAAGTTAACAGCAATTCAGACTAAGGATTGGTTCATTCAACTGGATTCCTGTGAGTGACTCTGATTTAAAGGTGGGATGCTATTCACGGTCTGTTCGAATTGGAAACAGACCCTTCATACCTACCACATCCAAACCACACTAATATCGATATTGAGCATCCGAGAACCAATGTTAAAATAGAACTGGCAAAGAATCCAGCGGGATGTGAATCGTGATCAAAAATTCTAAAAAACATTTTCCACCACAAGATAGACTCTGGATCATAGCTGGTATACTTTTTCTTCTACTTGTTTTCTGGTTCTTGTCTATTCGGATAGCATCGGGCAGATCGTTCGCTTGGGATGCGCCAACCATGTTGTTCGTGCACAAATACAGTGCACCCTGGTTGGATCAGCTGATGCTGCTGATCACCTATACAGGCAGTGAACTCACAGCCATTATATTCACAGGGACATTGTTATGGCTTTATCATCACCGGGAAATGGTTTATTTCTGGGGTGCTGCAGCCAGTTTCTTGGGAGCTATTTCAGTCAACAGCTTAGTGAAAATCATTTTTGCACGTCCACGACCATTAGTATTTCTTCCCGTGACAGTGGCCCGAACCCTTAGCTTTCCAAGCGGACACACAGTCGCTGCGGTATCTTTGTATGGGTATCTGGCATATCTTTTATGGAAAAAGGGGGTTAGAGGTTGGGCGATGCTGCTGGCTGGATGGATAATCCCGGTCGGGATAAGCAGAATTTATTTAGGGATGCATTATCCCAGTGATGTGATTGGGGGTCTGGCATTAGGGGGAATTTGGTTATTAGGTGTTGTATTCTGGATCTCAAAGCCAAAATCAAACCAGGTTGGCTCAAGGTGTTGTTCTGAGGTGAATTGAATTCTATTACTGCTAATTCAATTGTTACTCTAATTTAGCATGATTTTCACAAATCTTTGGAATTAACAATAACCAAACGCTGAACAGTAAGTCGTATAGAAAGCAACAAGCTCCCCAATCCAGGGAGCTTTTTTTTACTTATCAATTTCTTATCAATAACTTCCCTGGTTCTTAGGATGTTTTGCTTCAATGGAATTAAGCTCAGAATGAACTGAGCTGACAAAAAAGGAGACCTAAATTATGAAAATAAACCGTTTTGTTACCCTGGCAGCATTAGCCGTGATCGTTGTAGGAGCGATGGGCTTTGCTGCCACTACCCGGTCCTTTGCCCAGGGAGGACAGCCCCCGGCGGCAACTCCCCAGGCGCAGGACTGCAGTGCCCAGGCGGATGACGACGCTTCAGAAAGCGCCACCGCTGGCCCAGACGCAGACAGTGTTGAAATGCAGTGCGGGGAGCAAGTGGAAGATGGGCAGAAGGATGGGGGTGAAGCCCAGGAAGCACCCGGTAAAGCCGATACGGGAGCTCAGGAACCTGCTCTCAGCAGCAGCATCACTGTAGACCAGGCTCAATCGGAGGGATTGAGCGAGGCCGATGAGGGAGCCGCCCTGCAGAGTATGGCTCTCATCTCCGCCGGGGATGCCGAATCCGCTGCTCTGGCTGCCAATCCGGGGGCAAGCGTCGTGAAAACCGAACTGGATAATGAGAACGGCGCCCTGGTTTACAGCGTAGAGCTGGACAGCGGCGTGGATGTGAAGGTAGATGCCGGAAACGGCCAGATCCTGTTCACTGATTCCAGCCCGGATGGCGCGGAGTAATCCCCTCCAGTTTCACGGGCGTCGATGAAATTCATCGACGCCCGTTTGGTTTTGAATCATGGATAACTAAGCCAAAGAATAGATATAAGGAAGGAAAAAATGACTAAACCTAAGTTTTGGATCACATTCATGATGATCATAAGCCTTGGATTGGCGGCAGCTGCCTGCAGCAGTCAACCGCCGGCCTCAGGCGGAAATCCCGCCGCACCAGCCGCCCCTGCTCAACCCTCGGCACCTGAAAGCAAACCTGCAACCGGTGGAGAAGGAGGGGAAGGAGGAGGCGCAAATGAAGGCCCCCGGACCAACTCGCTTACTTATCCAGCCAACCTTCCCGCGGCACCCTCTTCCGAGAGCGAAAATAATGGGAATGGGGCTGATTCCCAGATTGGCGAGGAATTGATGGTCAAGTATGAAGATCCACAAGGTAATTATTCAGTTCTGTTTGTCGACTCCTGGGTCCAGGAACCAGGCGACCAACCAGACTCCATCCGTTCCATATACGGGGATTGGACAACGGAAGTAGCCGTCATCCCCTCGGATGGGAAAACCGCCCAGCAGATGGCCGAAGCCCTTGATGCTTCCCTTTCTGGATCCATAACCGGGTATCTAAAGATCGCGATCCAGTCCGGAGATGTGAACGGCATGCCGGCTGCTTCGTTAACCTATCAGTACGAATCGGGCACCAATCCAGTGACGGGCAAAGGCCTGTCCTTTATCGCAACCCAGGTACTGATTGAGAATCAGACAGGCGATAAGATCGCTCGACTAACCTTTTCAACCCCAGCATCTGTTTACGGCGATGTCAGCGAGATATTCGACAAGATTCTGGCAGGTTACGTCTGGAAATGAGGAGTAGACAATGATCATCAAAAGGAAACCACGCCAGATCGATACCCAGGGGGCTTTGCTGGCAGTTCGAAAGGCTTATAAGATTTATAAAGAAAATGACATTGAGACAGTTGCCCTGCGGGGCGCTGAATTTGACCTGGCGCCAGGTGGTTTTTTAGCCATCCAGGGCCGTTCTGGAGCTGGAAAGACCACACTGCTTAATCTAATTGGAGGTCTTGACACGCCCAGCGCGGGACGGATCATCCTGAACGGTTCCGATATCGCTCATATGAATGAAGCCGAGCGAGCGGATTTCCGGCGGCAGCATATCGGCATCGTCTTCCAAACTGGGAACTTGATTCCCTTTTTATCAGCGTTGGAAAACGTCATCCAGCCAATGATCTGGAATAACGTCCCCGCCGTAAAAGCACAGCGCAGAGCTGAGGAATTACTGAGTGAGCTGGGATTAAGAGAGCGGATGGACCACAAGGTCAATCAGCTCTCCGGTGGGGAAGCGCAGCGGGTAGGGATCGCTGTAGCCCTGAGCAATGAGCCTGACTTGCTGCTGGCAGATGAATTGACCGGGGAATTGGATACGGAGATCACCTCCCAGGTCATGGATGTCCTCGCACAGCTGCACCAGGAACGGAATATGGGGCTTTTGGTCGTCACCCATAACCGCCGGGTAGCAGAGCGAGCCCAACGAATCCTGCACATTGACGATGGTTTGATCCTAGAGGAGGTTCAAAATGACTGATGTGATCCTGCGATCTCAGGACCTGACGAAAACCTATCCCATGAATGGGATCACAGTCGAGGCACTGCGGGGAGTGAGCGTGGAGGTAAAACGGGGCGAATTCGTTTCGATCGTTGGCCCCAGTGGATGCGGGAAAAGTACATTACTAAGCATCTCTGGCGGATTGATGACACCCACCTCCGGGCAAGTTTTTCTCAACGAGCAGGATATCTCCCGTTTAGACGAGCCCTCCTCCGCCCACCTGCGCCAGCAGTATATTGGCTTTGTCTTCCAATCCTACAATTTGCTGGTTGACCTGACAGCCGCGGAAAATGTGGAGTTTCCCATGGTTCTGGCAAATGTCCCTGAAGAAGAAAGACAAGCCCGGGCAGTGGAGCTCCTGGAAAAGGTTGGTCTGGGGGATAAAACCGACTACCTGCCAGACGAGCTCTCTGGAGGGCAAAAGCAGCGTGTGGCAATCGCCAGGGCCCTGGCCAATCACCCTGAGATCATTCTGGCTGATGAACCAACAGGAAATCTGGACAGTGCCACCGCTTCTGAAATTATGGAGATCCTCATTGAGCTCAATCGATCTGACGGCGTTACGCTGGTGATGGTAACCCACGCTCCTGAGGATGCCGCCCTCGCTCACCGTACAATATCCATGAGGGACGGGCAAATTGAAGACAATACGGAGATGAAATGATGGCCTATCTACAATATGCTTTACAGCTAATTCTGAGGAATCACCGACGGACATTGACCTACTTGTTTGGTCTGGTGCTGGCGGTCGGTTTATTTTCAGGTATTTTATTTTTCGTGGATTCATCTGCCAGCAGAATGACCCAGGCGGCCATCAAGCCCGTTGCCGTCGATATGCAGGTCCGGTCTACACTGGCACACCCGGATCTGAAACCTATGCAATCCGCTCTGCTCTCCGAGCAGTTCGTGATCTCCGCTGAGCCGGTGATCATCGCGGACTTCACGAGCATCAGCTTGCCGGTTGGCGGGCAGACAACGACTCCAGGAAAGGTGTTTGTCTTGCAGCCTTCTTATTATAATAGCTCCAGCGCCTTGCAAATCCTGAGCGGTTCCCCTTCTTCTTCAGGAGTAATGGTCAGCCAGACCACCGCGAATGACCTGGGACTGTCAGTAGGCGATCCAGTTGCGATCTACTTCGACCAGTTGAGCTCTCCCTACGTAACCACTGTTACCGGCGTAGTTGATCCGAGTGGAGCTTACTTCTTATTTGCCTCAACGGATCCTGCTCATGAGGGAGAGTACAATCCGGTTCCTTATGATGTTTTTATCACTCCCGAGATCTGGGAAGCCGATCTGGCCGTTGCGCTGACCAACCCGGTTCTGGCAGGTGACCCGAACGCAAAGTCCATCCAGCCCCAGAAACCTCTCTATGAACTGCATGTCGAGACGGACCATACCCTCCTGCCGGCCGATCCAACCAAAGCCGGGACCTTTGTCGATGTCATGAGACGGTCCTTTGAGAAGCAGTTCCCAGGAGAGATCAAGATCACCAATAACCTGGCAGACGCCCTGAAACAGGCCAAATCCGATATCCTGTGGGCTAAATTGCTGTTTCTATTTCTCGGTATGCCTGGTGTTACTCTCGCAGCCTATCTATCAAAATACGCTACTGATCTGCTGACCGGTCCGCAGAAACAGGAAATTGGATTGCTCCGGGCCCGGGGAGCTTCTCCCCGTCAAATCATGCTGAGCATGGGCATTACCAGCTTTTTAATTGCACTGGTCGGCACGATCCTGGGAATCCTGGGAGGGATAGGCACAACAGTGATGTTGTTCGGGGTCGGGGCGGTAGCTCCCATGATGTTGGGAACCTACCTGCAATCTATAGCTTACTCCTTTGTGGCTGGTTTGCTTCTGACAGGGACAGCTACTTACCTGCCTATTCGCGCGACTCTTCGAGAGGAAATCTCCCATGAACGGCGAGAGGCTGAACATGTAGCCCGGCCACCTTTCTGGGCCAGGGCTTATCTGGATATCATCAGTCTGGTCATTGCCGGCATCATCTTCTGGATTATGCGGAATCCCACCACGGGTATTGGTTTTACACCGACCGATTCTGAAAGCAGCAGCCTGGCACTGGGTTTCTTTGTGTTCCTGGCGCCGTTCTTTATGTGGGTAGGCTTGACATTGACGCTCAGCCGGATCCTGTCTGGTGGCGTCAGCCGCGGTTCGGCAGTCATCCAGCGCATGCTGCGAGCGGTTTTCGGTGACCTTGGACATATGGCCGGTAAGAGCATTACCCGGAGGGCGCCTAAGATCGCATCGGCCGTAGTGATTGTTTCCCTCGCGCTGTCCTTTGGAATCAGCCTGGGCGTTTTTATCAATACCTACCAGGTCCAAAAAGCCACGGATGCGCGCTTCAGTCTGGGATCGGATGTGAAAGTGACTGTCGCAAGCGGGATCCATCAACAAAATGCCGATTTCGCCACTCAAATTGCCCAGATCCCGGGAGTTGAGGGGGTCACCCCGGTCCAGCGCGTTCAGGCCTTCGTGGGATCAAACCTGCAGACTGTGTTCGGCATTGATCCTCAATCCTATCCTCTGGTCTCGGAACTGCCGGACAGCTTCTTTGTCGATCAGTCTGCTTCACAGGTGATGACCAATCTGGCAAATACACCGAACGGGGTATTGGTCAGCCAGGAATTGGCTTCAGCTTACAACATCCTGGTAGGCGATCCAGTGATCATCAGTCTGCCGAGTACTGGAGATGTTAACGGACCCACCACTGAGACCCATCTTCAAGCAGTTGGAGTGATCCGCTACTTCCCCACCTCGCAGCAGGATGCCTTCCTGGTCATGAACCAGACTTATCTTGAAAACATCACCAGAAACGGCAAGATCAACTACTTCCTGGTACGAACAAATGCCGCACCCAGCCAGGTCGCAACAAGCATCGAGGAGAGCCTTGGAAAGCAGGTTTCTCTGAAAACGGAAAATATCGACACAGCGATCCTGGCTCTGGGGAATTCCATGACCAGTCTGAACCTGCAGGGCTTGGGCAAGATTGAGCAGAGTTACAGCGTGATCATCATTTCCCTCGGGCTGGCTATCTTCCTGCTGTCAATGATCTATGAACGGGCCAGGGAATTCGGCGCCATGCGAGCAATTGGCGGTTCGGTTGCTCAGCTGAAACGGATATTGTGGTCCGAGTCCCTGACTGTTGGTGTATTAAGTGTGCTCATCGGGAGCTTCATCGGCTTGCCCCTAGGAAAGGTCTTCGTGTCCCTGCTGAAAGCCCTTTACACCATTCCGCCGAAAGGCATGATGATACCCTGGGCTGAATTAGCGGCGCTGATGTTTTCTGTGCTGGGGGGAATGGCACTTGCCACACTCTTTGCCAGCCGCCGGTTGGCGCGCATGGATATCTCAGAAGTGCTGCGGGAACTTTAAGGTATAAATGCCCTGCTGTGTGAAATTTGCACAGCAGGGCGCCATTTCATCATACCGCGAATCAGTCCATTTTCTGCACAATAATTTAATGAAAAAGAGGTACAAGATGTTTGAAAAGCTTAAAAACAAAAAGATACTCTATCTGCTGATCGGACTCGTCCTGCTGGGCGGAGCCGGGGTTACCATCTACCGATTTGCTCACAATCCAGTCAATCAGGCAACCGCTCCTGGACAAACTTCCCAGACCCTTCAAACCGCCGTGGTCTACAAGGGGGATCTTTCGATTTTCGCCAGGGGTTCTGGTGTGCTGGTCGCTCTGGACCAGGCCAGCCTTGGATTTGGCAGCAGCGGGTCTGTCTCCGCGGTCAACGTGGCTGCGGGGGATAGTGTTAAAAAGGGAGACTCCCTAGCGCTCCAGGGAAATACAGAGCAGCTCAAGGCTGCAGTTGCAGCGGATCAGCTAGCCCTGATAGAGGCTGAGCAGAAACTGTCGAGGCTGATCTCGGAAGCAGGCGTTGTCACTGCTCAGGCTCAAAAAGACCTGGTGGCAGCTGAGTCGACCCTCCAGAAAGAAGTCTACAACTGGAATAACAAGGTGTATTATGTGACGCTGTTGAACGGCAAACGGGTTAAAGCGCCTGATAACTACCATTTGACTGTCAGCCCGGACTTTTTCGTTTCGGCTGTGTCTCACATGCAGTCCGCCTGGTATGAGCTGGGAGCAGCTCGCTTGAACTACACCCGCATCTCCTATTATCCTGAAGACAGCCAGCCGAGACTGCAGGCGGAACAAACCCTTGCGAACGCCCAGGGGAAATTTACCACAGCGCTGGAGCACCTGCTAACCGCTTATCCCCCTGGCATTCAACAAACCCAGGTTGACAGTGTTTTATCGATGGCCGCAGCCCAGGTGCTTCGAGCTACCCAGGCCTGGGAGCGCGTGAAATCTGGTCCTGATGAAGATCAGGTTGCCCTTGCAGAGCAGGCAGTTGCCGTTGCCAGGGCTAATTTAGCTGTTTCACAAAGCCTATTAGATCGGTCTGAAATCAAAGCTCCCTTCGATGGTGTTATATTGTCTGTTCTTGCAACGCCAGGTGAGGATATCTCGGGGCCCTTTATTACCATGGCGGATCTGAGTGAACGTTATCTGCAGATCACCCTGGATGGGGCAGATCTCAGCAAGATCGCTGTGGGATACCAGGTGGAAGTGGTTTTTGACGCTCTTCCCAATCAAATTTTTAAAGGGGCAGTTGTGAAGATTGATCCCAATCTGTATGATCCTTCGGGAAAACAGATCACTTCTCAGGCAGCCGGGCAAGTCACAGTGATCAAAGCACAGGTCAAGCTGGATAATTCAAATCAACCGGTTCTGGAAACTCTGCCGCTAGGAATGTCTGCTGCGGTGGATGTGATTGGCGGAAAAGCTCAGAATGTTCTGCTGGTCCCTGTCGCGGCCCTAAAGGAGCAATCCCCGGGAAAGTATACCGTCTATGTACTGGAGAAAGGAGAGCAGAGACTACAAGCGGTTGAGGTTGGGCTGATGGACGCGAACTATGCTGAAATAAAATCAGGCCTCAAGGTTGGTGATGTGGTGGTGATCAGTTATTAGATGCGATCCTGCTTGCCGCATTTGTGGGATTTTCAATCAATATTCATTTGGAATGGTTGAATATCACCCTGAATAGATGGTGGCTGCTCTCTTTTCTGGTTAAATGATCAAAAACCTCCTGTTAGAGTTATCTAACAGGAGGCCTTTTACAATTCCCGATCTATACCCCAGGAAAACATTTCGCAACTCAGGGTTCCTTAACAACGAAATCTGTAAAGTGAATTTCTACCCCAGGATGTTTTCCAGACGATGCAATGAGACCGATATCTCCATCCGGAAAATCAGCATCTACGACTTCTGCAGCCAGCTGATCATTGACATACAGACTTAGCTGAGATCCAAAACAAATTGCTCGGATCAGATTTTCGGATTGACCGAGATTAACGAACTCGCTTTTCTGGATCTTGGGCCCTGAAAGGACCACGACCGAGCCGTTGACTCTCTTGGTGATGCCTGCGTATCCCCTTCCAGAGACCACAAAACGATAAAAATTGTCCTTATCCTGGTAACGGCAGACCACACCGTACAGGTTATCGTCCGGTCCCCCTGCTTGGTTAGTTGTTACCTCGATCACAACATCGTTCATGCGGCGGTTTGCAACCGACCAGATCGCAGTGTCTGTTTTACCAACGAAGATCACAAATTTCCCGTTGTGATAATCCGTAATCGCATCAGGCTCCCGTCTGGTATCCCATCCGCTGAGCGGGTTGGAGAAATCATCGGCGAAAATCACTCCCGGCGGCAGAGCTGCTGCAGTTGCTTCTGATGGCAGCAGGTCTCCAGGGTTTTCCGGCACGACGGCGGAATTCTGATTCTTGTCAATCATCCCAAGCTCATTTTTCTGCATAACACCGCAAGCGCCAAGGAATGCGAGCGCCAGGACCAGCCCAAGATGGAAGTATTTTTTCGGTACATGGTGCATTTTAGTCCTCCTTGCAGATCAGGAGACATAACATGAAGAAAGCCCTCATTTGAGCTTGCAGATGAGGGCTTTTGCATTAACTGATTGTTTCTCAGTCAGAGGATTCGGCTTCCTCGACTTGCTCAACTTCCTCTGTTTGCTCAGCTTGCTCAGTTTCCTCGGTTTTTACTTCTTCCTCTGTCTCCAGATCCTCATCGAGGGATTCACCAACCTCGTTGTCCCCTTCCACTTCGACTTCTTCCTGTACTTCGAGATCTTCGCCGGCTTCAGTAGGTTCTGAAAGCTCAATTTGCTCTTCCATGACCTCGGCTGCCTCATTGTTCCCAGACGCAAATACGGCATCTGTTTGGTAGAGCAGAGTAGAAACTCCAGCTAGTACTGTGAGTGCTGTCAGTAGTATTTTTATATTTCTTGATGGTTTTCTGATCATTGGGATATCCTCCGTGTAATCAAAATCAAAAATCTGCCGTTTGTGAGTTAATAGATACTTAAAGGTTCAGTTTAGTACAATAATTAAATGAGTGATGAAAAAATCCCCGGGAATAGCTAATCGCTCTCGGTTTCTGGTTTTTCCTCTGGCGCCGATGTTTCCTCAGCGCTCCCGGTGGGTTCATTGTCCGGAGATTCCGTCTCTTCAGGTTCTGAACTCTCTGCCGGTTGACTCGTTTCATTGGAATTTTCAGGCTCAGCCCCTTTTGGTTCAGGTGTAACAGACACCTCGGGGTCACCGCTGCTGGCTGGATCAGTTCCAGGTATCATGAGCTCGATGTTTCCTTCGGGAAAATATTGAACAGTCATACCTGGGTCCAGCTTAATTGAGTTGTTCCCTGTATCAATCTCAACCAATCCTTCCACTACGACTACCTGAACGCCTCCCTCATCGAGAATCTCGACGGAGAATTCCGTACCCGTGACTACAACCTGTCCAAATTCTGTCTCGAGACTATATTTTGTGTTTCTCGAATCGACGAGGTGCCGGGTAAATCCCGTCTCCTGGAATAGGCTGATGGACCAATGATCACCGGTTTTTTCTAACTGGTTGAGGTAGATAACAGCGCTGTACCCCAGCTGGACCTCGCTCCCATCAGGCAGTTTAAGGATCGCTGACGCATCAGATCCGGTTCTGATTTCATTACCAGGATATATCTGCGAGCCTTCCCTGGATGTCAGTTCTATACCGGAGGTATGGTCGATGACGCTAACTGTACCTCTAATATTTACCAGAGTTGCGGCGGCAGCTTTTTTCGGAAAGACAAGAAACAAGACTGCGACAATTACCGCAAGTGCCAATCCACCTGCCAGGGCTGGACGGTACCAGGTTCTGGCAGCAATGGTTTTCCCAGGAACTCGTCGGAAGGCTTTCAGGACTGCCTTGCGGGATTTCCGTGAAGGCCGCGGCCAGCTGGCAGCCTGCAGGCTCACAAGTAGCCGTTTGGCCGTTTTGAGTTCAGCCTGGCATTCAAGGCAGCCAGCTACCAGATGATCCTCTATCTGGATCCGCAGCTCAGGATCCAGTTTGTCCTCTATATAATCAAGGAAATCATTAAATTGGAAATGATCTTTATTGGTTTTCATATTTCCTGGAATTGAACCTCATTCACTTTCGGCCCAGCCTAAGTCGAGGAGGATATTTTTAAGTTTCTCCAGGCATCGCCTCCGAGTCGGGCCAATGCTGTTGATCGGCATATGCATCTTGCTCGCGATTTGCCGATAGGATAGTTTTTCCTCTTGAAAATACAGCAGCAACAGTAACTTCCTGCAAGGTTCTGGCACCAGGTCTACAGCTTGTCTGACAGCACGCTCATCTTCTGCGCGAGCAGCTAGCCTCTCCGGGGATATCTCATCGCTGATCCCCTGGTCCTGGACTGCTGTTTCGATCTTGTCATCTTTCTGTTTGGAATTCCAATATTTTTTACATTCATTCCTGGTGACAGTAATCAACCATGCTCCCAGACTCAAACTTTTACGGATGCGCTTCAAATTCTTCAGCAGGATCAAGCTGACGTTTTGAAAGATCTCCTCAGCTTCACCGGGGTCTGCTCCTGCCCGTATTGCTGAATAGAATATCAAGCGTTCATACCTGTGGATTAGTTCTTCCCAGGCATGTTTATTCCCTTCATTGCATAAATTTACAAGGTCCGTGTCTGGGAGAATGTGCATACTGTATTTATATACTAAATAGAGAAAATTTTGGATGATTTAGTACAGCTAAATTCAATCGTTAGCGTAAACATAATTCTGCAAAGTTGATATGCAAGTAAATCTAGGTTATCCATTTTATGCATTCTTTTATCCAATTCTCAATCAAAAGCTGAGGTTCTTTCAAATTATGGAAAATCTCTCCGCATAAAGGCTTGTCCCTAATAATTCCATCGAAAGATCCGGTAAAACCGTTCTCCCAAGGACTACATGCTTGTTGAACAGCATCTTGATCTGCTGCCTTGACAGCCTGCTGCGTACTCGCTTCCTTGCTAAATCCGTTCCGAAACCAGCTGATATATAGACTGGCAGTCCCCCTTATTCCCCACGCAAACAGTAACAGGTATTATTCGCTTATCTTCAGGGTTTTGTTATTTTGCCCCACTGTCTGTCTCTGTTTGGGAGATTTGTATACTACATGCAATATATTGATAATCTGCTCTGGTAAATAGCAAATGTGTTTTTTCTTTTCGGTCTCTTAAGTGTATCAATCCTAACATAACTACTGAATCATTTGTTAGGGGATGGGTAGGCAACAGGCAGCCGCACGATGAAAACTGTACCGCTTCCGCCATGGCTTTGCACCTGGATGTCGCCTCCGTGGCAGCGGACGATTTCACGGGAGATTGCCAAACCCAACCCCACTCCGCCTGAATCGCGTGAACGCGAGCTTTCAGCACGGTAGAAACGCTCGAAGATATGCTGTAAATGTTCTGGTGGAATAGGTTCGCCGGAATTGGCAATGGCGACTTCGATCTGATCCCAATTTCGTTTCAGTTCCAGATTGACCAGTCCACTCTGCGGCGCGTACTTGATTGCGTTTTCGATCAAATTCGTAAATACCTGCCGCAAGCGTTCCCGATCCCCCTGAATGGTCAAATCCACCTGGGAAGGAATCGCTGCGCCCAATTCTATTCCGTTTTGATGGGCTTTCTCGCCGAATTGGCTGATGATCTCCTGCATCAGCACTCCTAGATCAAAAGGCGTAAATGCCTCCAGACCGTGCTGCTCCACCCGGGCCAGAATCAGCATCTGTTCCACCAGATGGGTCATGCGATCTACGTCGCCTTCCATCCCGGCCATCATCTCCAGTAAAACCTCTGCCTCCCTGGGACGGGTCCGTGCCAGACCAAGTTGGGTTTTAAGCAGGCTGAGGGGTGTGCGCAGTTCATGCGAAACATCCGAGGTGAACTGGCGCTCACGCTGGAAGGCGTTCTCTAACCTTCCCAGCATGGCGTTGAAGGTCTCCGCGAGCTGGCCGACCTCATCATCTGGAAGATCCAGGGCAATCCGCTGGCTCAGGTCTGCTGCGCTGATCTGCTGGGCAGTACGCGTGATGAAGGCCACGGGCTGGAGGGCACGCCCGGCTAGGAACAGTCCACCGACTGCAGAGAGCAGTACTACCAACGGGATGGCAACAGCCAGTCCCAGATAGATCTCTCGCAGCAGTGTTTGTCTGCTCTTAAGCGGTACCGCCAGCACCAGAGTACCCAGTGTCTTACTGCCCTCAGATAATGGGCTGACCAGCAAGCGCACCGGCTCCGTTCCAACCAGGAGGGAATTCTCCATCTGCCCGCTTTCCGGGAGCGTCTCTGGCAGAACATAATTTTCCGCATTACCGATCGTCAGGGCGACCTGGTCCTGCGGGTTCAATACCCAAGCCATCACCCCCAGGTTGCGCATTTCCGCGGTCTCAGCGATGCTGACCAGGTACTCCCCCGATCGGATATCCACTACGGCATTCAGCTGGGCCGCGCTGAGCCGCAAGGTCTCCTCGATCTGCTGATTCTGAGAGCTTTTTAAATAGGTCACGAAAACAGCGGCGAATACCAGAAGCAGAACCGCTTCCAGGGTCACCGTCCAGATCACAATCTGATAGCGCAGCTTAATGTCTTTCACGGGGGTCTCCGATGCGGTAGCCCATCCCCCGCACCGTCTGGATCAGTTTTACAGGGAAACCATCGTCGATCTTCTTGCGGAGGGTATGGATGTAGACCTCGATCAGTTTTGATCCGGATACGAACTCCATATCCCAGACGTGATCGATGATCTGGCTGCGGCTGATGACCTGCCCGGGCCTTCGCATCATGGTTTCCAACAAAGCGTATTCCTTGGCTGTCAGCTCGATCTCCCGGCTTCCCCGCCGGGCCAGTTTGGTAGCCGGGTCCAGGACCAGATCCGCGACCACCAATTCGGCTTTTTTAGTGGGACCTTCCCTGCGTGCTAGCGCCCTTATCCTAGCCGTCAGTTCCTCAATAGCGAAGGGCTTTACCAGGTAATCGTCTGCGCCGCTGTCCAGCCCTTTTACTTTATCCAGAAGAGCGTCGCGGGCGGTCAGTATCAAAATTGGCATCAGGAACCCTTCCTCCCGCAATATACGGCAAACCTCCAAGCCGCTCATCCCCGGAAGCATGATATCCAGCAGGATGATGTCATAGGGTGCACTCTGTACCCAGGTCAGGACTTCATCCCCTCTGCCAATCGTGTCGACAGCGTAAGTTTCCTCTTCTAATCCCTGGCGAATCAGCTCCGCCATGCGAGGTTCGTCTTCTACTACCAATACGCGCATATAAATTTGCTTCCTCCTGGCTGGATAAGCTGATAGCCTTGATCATAAGGCTATCAGCTTCAATTGTACCCTTACTCGACACCCCCTTCCGCCCCAGCGGGATCTTTGGCAACAGAATCGGTCTGGGGGACCATCCCCGGGGTATGCAGATACACCTCGATTGTCAAGGCATTAACGTCGGTATAGAATGCACTGTTTGGATTGACACTAACATGACCCGGCTTACCAGTGTTGTCAAAATGCAGGGTCTGGGTCTCGCCCGCCTTGACCGAGAAACCAGGCAGGGTGCGATAGTAAGCCTGGACTGCTCCAGTGTCCTGGTCAGTGATGGTGTAGTAGATCTCGAAATTGGATAGATCGCTATTTCCGGGATTGCTGACCTTGAACTCCAGATGGTCGGCAACAGCCGCACCATCGGCATCGACATTGTTCTCGACCATCAAGCCGTTGATCGCAAATCCTGCAGTAGTGCTGCTTTCCTGGATAGGGTTATCAGCCCAGACTGGATCCTGGTCGGCGAGGTCATTCTGTCCATCGCCATCCGTGTCGGCGTTGTTGGGATCGGTGCCCAGGACAGCCTCAGCGGAATCGGGGATTCCGTCACCGTCTGTGTCCGGTCCGGCAGAGGCCGAGGCTGAGCTGTTTGCCGGCTGGGCAGCCGGTTGGCTGCCACCACATGCAGCCAGCACGAGGACGCCAAAGACGATCAATGTCAATAGGGTGAAGATTTTTGCTTTCATGAGTTGATTCTCCTTTTGATAATCAATAACTTTCAATCTTGTGTTTTACAAGGGAATGACCGATCCTTCGCTTGCCCCGGAAACCGCGGTCATACCTGGTAGGTTTCCTCTCGCAGAAAGACCGCATACGAGCCGCTCAACAAGAGCACGACGGGAACGATCAGCCCAACCAGGTTGACCGCTTTAAGCCGCAGTACTTCCAGCCAGGTGTTTTGCTCAAACCCTTGCTTGATGCCCAGCAGAGCAAAGCTGATCCGCTCATAATGCTTGGTGGGCGATAGCTCTTCGACCCCATCGCGCACGGTCTCGTACCATTTGAACTGCTGGAGGGCTTGCTGCTCCCCGTTCTTATCCATCCCTAGGGCAGCGAAAAAGCCACCGGGAAGCTGGTTGTCGAGGTCCATCGTGTCTCCAATCTGAGGGAAGATGAAAGCCGCTACCAACCAGACAATGACCGTCAGCAGTAAGGCCTGGTTGCCTTTAGGAACGCGCAGGCTGAAGAACAGCGCCAGCAGGAAGAAGGTCAGCATGTAGAGCCAGGACATCAGTATGGTCAGCGCCAGGCGGGCGGCCTGGTCCCCGGTCAGAGCCACTTTCCCGACGATCCCGATAGCCAGCACTGTGGTCAAACCCACCGCCGCCAGGAGGACTCCCATCAACAATGCATTACCGAGCACTTTGCCGCTCAGCAGCTGGTCCCGGAAAACAGGCCTGGAAAGGATCAAACGCAGCGTACCGGCCTGGCGCTCCTTCTGGATGCTGGTAAAACCCAGGATCATGGCCAGCAGCGCCCCAACCATCGCCAAGTAGTTGATGAAATTCTTGGACACCGCGATCGGGTTGAGATCCGGGGCTGGTGGGATATCCGTTCTCCCCAGATCGGTCAGGATCTTGACGGACTGGTTGTACTCCACCATCTTCTGACCTACCGTAACCGAACCCAGGCCGATGGCGATCAAGCTCAGTGCCAGGAGCATCACCATGGCCACTAGGAACAGGCGGTTGCGGAAGGCATCGCTGATCTCCTTCTTGGCGATGACCCAGACAGCGTGCCCCCGTTTGGGCGCAGGAATCGTGTTTGTGTATATTGTCATTAAATAATCTCCTTTATAACGGGTTTCACCGAGGTGAACTATTCGCCTCAGCGCCGTCCTTTGGAACGGAAATAGACCAAGACGCCGGCAACAGCCAGGACCATCAAGCCTCCAGCAGCATAGAAGAACGTGGGGCTCTTCTGGACCCGAACAGTCAGCTGACTTTCCGGGCTGGTGACTTGATCACTGGACAGCGCCAGGGTCAAGTTCTGGTCCTGGGCGGACTGCGAGGCCGGTACCAGCACCCGAACGTGAAAGAGCGCCTCTGCGCCGGGATCCAGGTTGGGCAGGGAGGCCGGCTCCACCTGGATTACCCATTTGGGTGGAGCGTCCACCAGAACAGTAGTATTGGCTACTGGAGCAGCCCCGCTGTTGAGGGCATTCACGTCAAAAGTGAATTCCTGCCCGCTGAAAGTGGTCAGATTGAGGCTCTGGCTGACGATTCTGAGCGCATAGATGTTTTCAACCGTCAGGCTCAGCGGGACTTCTACTCTCTCACCGTCGTCCCGGACAGCACTGACCTGGCCGCTGTAGCGCCCCACAGCCGTATCAGCCGGGGTTTCCACCCGCAGCGTGATTTGAGCATAATCCTGGGCGGGGATGGAGACACTCCCGACCGGCGGTCCATTCAGGGTAAAGCTGACAGCCAAGTTTTCCGGAAAGCCGCTTAGTGATAGATCATAACGGTGTTCCACCGCAGTGTCGTTTCGCAATTCGAAGGTGAACTCAGCGGTCTGACCGGCCTGGACTGTCTGCGCCAGGGCGATCCCGTCGGCCAGAGCTGGGATTGCAGACCAGATAGAGGCGACCAGAACCAGTAGTAGGGGCAGGATCGTTTTTATCTTCATCGTTCACTCCAGCACTAAGGTCTCATTACGAAGGAAACTGGCAAATCCAGCCGCGATCAAGGCTGCGCTGGGTGCCAGCAGCGCCAGAAGCGCTGTTAGCGAATGGGCTGCTAGCGTTCCAGCGCTGAGCCCACCGCTGCCCGGAGCTGACTGCAGCAGTTGGCCGCCGATGTCTCTCAGATACCAGGTCGGGGACAGGTAGTTGACAGCCCGGGAAAAAGCCGTTTCCTGAGGGAGCTGGTTGACAGCCCCACTGATGCCGTTGATCACGCTGCTGTTCACCATAAAAGTATCCGCCATCTGGGGAATGACGAAAGTGGACATGGTCCAGAATACCAGCGCAATCAGGAACACGGTGGCACTGTCCTTCATATGAATGCTTAAGAAGGTGGCCAGGCTAAGGAAGATCAGCATATAGCTGAAAGCCATTCCCAGGAACGCCAGCAGGCGGGCTACTTCACCCATTGTGGGCAGTATGCCGCCTACCAGAACCAACAACACCAGGTTGAAGACGAAGACTATCCCCAACAGGAGAGCAATCACAGCGCTGTTGCCCAGCAGCTTTCCCAGGAGAAGCTGGTCCCGGTAGACCGGGCGGGAAAGGATCAGCTTCAAACCACCGGATTCCTTCTCCTCGATCAGGGTGTTGTATCCCAGGATCACAGCCAGGATTGCGCCTACAATGCTGACATACTCGATCAGATTGGCCAGGATGGTCAGGGTGTGGATCTCGGGGGCAGCTGGCAGGACCGCGGCGCCCTGGGCCTGCAGGGTAGTGACTGTCTCGTCATAAATCCGCATCTCCGCTTGTTTCGTAGTGCTGCCGATGTAAACTGATAAGATCGAAAGACCTAAAAACAAAATTGTGATGGTCAGAAAGATCTGGCTGCGGAAAGCAGCCTGGAATTCCTTCCGGGCAATGGTCATTGCGGCTTTCATACCAGCACTCCTTCAACGTGGGAGAGCTTACCACTCCCGTTCTCGTGCCGTTCGATATTCAAGTAAATCTCTTCCAGCGAAGGGGTATCAGGGAAGTGCTGGATCACATGCTGCAGGCTGTCAGCCATCACCAAGCGCCCATGGTTCATAATGCCGATGCTGGTGCAGAGCTTAGCAGCTTCAGAAAGCTGATGCGTATTCATGAAAATGGTGATGCCAAGCTCGTGATTTAGGTGGATGATCAGATCCCCGATAGCCCGCTGCCCTTCCGGATCCAGACCAGAGGCGGGCTCGTCCAGGAAGAGCACCGCGGGGTAGTTCAGCAGTGCCTGGGCGATACCCACCCGCTGCCTCATACCCTTTGAGAAAGCACCTACCCGCAGGTCGCGCCATTCGGGATGGCCCAATAAATTCAGGACATTGTCAATGCGCTGAGAGATCTCATCAACTCCTGATAAGGCTCCAAAGAAGCGCAGGTTTTCAGCGACGGACAAATGGTTGTAGAGGCGCACATTTTCGGGTACATAGCCGATCTGCTGGCGCACCTCCCGATTCTCCTTGACGATATCAAAACCCATCACCCTGGCAGTTCCCGTCGTGGGCAGCAGCAGCGTGGTCAGCAGGCTGATGGTGGTGGTTTTCCCGGCCCCATTGTGGCCCAGGAAAGCGAAGATCTCACCGGGGTCGATAGTTAACGTCAATCGATCAACAGCGGTCAATTCACCATACTTGCGGGTTAGGCTTTCTGTTTCAATAGCTGGTAATGCCATCGATATTCTCCTTTCTAGCCGCCGTTCCAGGATCGTGCCCAGGAACGGATTTCACGTTTGCTGAGTATGATTAAAAAACCCCAAGGTAAATCTCAGATTAAGTGGACCAGGGAATTTCTAGAACAAACAGGAGGGATAGGCTTCCTGTAATATCTCTCTATAAATCGAACATTGCCACTCAGTATCGATCTGGAAGCAAACCAGGAAAGGACTCCAATTTCAAATCGACGTTGGGAGCTGGATCAACAAGTGTGCCTGCTTTTTTGTAAATCAAAACGCTAGGGATCGCTCTCCTGGCACTTTGTCAGTCGCATACTGATCTGCAGTCAGTGGCGAGCCTAATTATCTGATCAGATTCACATTTTCAGGGGGTGAGATCTTGTCTTAAAACAAAAAACTTAAGTTTTAACCTGATTTCCAATCATCTAAGCTTAATTGCACCCGAACGGCACCTGGAAACAATTCAATTATTATCAATCTGGTTCGAGTCCAATACCGCCCACTTACACGGACCCATCTCGAACCTCATAGCGAGGCTGTAGAGCAGTTCCTGGCCATGCTCCGATTTGAGCAGAA
>JANTFT010000045.1 GCA_024763275.1 Anaerolineales bacterium
CAGTGATGAACTGCTCCTGCTTGGCGCAGTGCGAGATCAATATATGCTGCAGGCCGTCCACCTTCTGCACTTCCGCTGTCTCGGGGTCGATCCAGTCCACCTGTTCATCCCCGGAGAGGTCGGCATACATCTCCTGGTGCTCTTCACACAAGCAGCTGCGCAGGTGAACCCGCCAGGAGCGGTCGTGCTCCTTCCACCACTCGAAATCTATATGGAACGGTGTTGCAACCGTAGGTTTTAACAAACTTGACAACTTGGGTTTTGACACCGCTGTGCTCCTTCCTCCAACTTAATTAAATTACAAAGTGTCCGAATCGTCAAACCTGAAGTGCAGATCACCCACATGCACGTACCAGGGCCGGGTTTCCAGCAGGGAGAACAGCGGGCCGGGCGGGCAGCGTCGGATCGTGTTGACAGCCGCATAGAGCTCTGTGGCATGCACATGTCCCTGGGGATTCAACTTGGACAGCTCGCGCACGATATCCACCACGATCTGCTCAAATGGTGGGGGGTCCTGCTGATTCTTCTCCCAGACCGCGTCGACCGGCCCCACATCGGGGACCATGATGGCCATCCGGGGATTGAAATTAGAGGAAATGATCTGCTTCAGGGTAGCGAACACCAGTTCCCCGTCCGAGCCCACCAGCAGCGTGCGCATCCAGTCCTTGGTGGACCGGGAACTTTTGGTCTCAACTATCACTTCGCCGGGCTCTTTACCGGGCTTGATGTAGATGATCCCGCCAGGGATCAGCCCGTTCTTCTCATACCATTCCTTCAATCCTGACACATAACGCTGCTCGCGGACCACCCAACCCGGGAAGCGCTCCCCTGTATTGCCGTCCACCAGCGTGAAGCGGATCCGCGGCGCTTCATACGCGGTAGGAAAGAGCGGCATGACCCGCTCGGAAAGAGGCAGGGTCCCGGCCCGCCAATGCGGGAAGATCAACCTGACTTCCACAGCCTCGACCGGGTGGACCCGATCCGCGTCCCAGGGCGATAATTCATCGTCGAGGGCTACTTCCAGGTCAGCCATCTCGTCGGTAAGCGCCTCAGGATCATATTCAATGGGAATGTAGCGCAGGAACAGCGGTGTTTCCAGGACACTTTCTGGTTCCAGGTCCTTCAGGAACCAGGCGACTATCCCGGCCGGACCGACCTCGTCAAAACGGGGATCCTCCTGCAGGGCGTGGTCCATGGAAAACTCTATCAGGTGAGGGTTGACGTCGTCGGGCAGGTCAACCTGCTTGATCAGCTCCTCTGTCGAAAGAGGGCCGCCTCCGTTCATGTCCAGGACCGCTTCCGCCAGATTCAAGTGTCCGGCATTGACATCCACCAGGAGCGCTTTCAGGAACCAGCGTCCCGCGATCTGGACGAATTCATCATGGTCAGACAGGCCCTTTTCGATCCCCTCTATCAGGACGCTGCGGTATTCAGCGATCACCGCTTCCGGGTTCAGTGAATCTGCCTGAGCAGCTTCCGGGGGGATGTTCAGGGCATGGTCTTCGATACCAGAAGCGAATTCCCGCTGTTCGCCATCCTCGAATTCGACCTGGATGACAGCGAACTGCCCCTGGGCGGGATTTTCTCCCCTGCGGGTCCCCACCACTTCCCCTTTCTGCCAGTTGAAGGCCGGAAAGACCAGCTTGCTGCCAATCTCATATTCTTCCTTTGGGAAGTAGACTTCGTTGCCGGCCAAACGCTTCTTTTCCAGGCGGACCTTCTCGCGCTGGACCCGTTCTCCCACCAGGATGGGCATGAGTTCTTCTGATGTTAAGGGAAGTTCTGTTTCCAGCAGATAATCGTAAAGAAAGGAAATATCTTCCTTCTCAAGCTGGTATTCCTCCCAGTAATCTTCCCGGAGGGATAATAATGCTGATGCCATAGGATGCCTCAAACGCTTGAAATGGTGATCACAGGTGTGATTCCTGACCTTAAGCCAGTATATTATACTCTACTCTCCCCCCCAGACAACCTCCCGGGAGCCGCTGACCGCCATCGCCGCGGCTCAGGGGTAAGTTGATTCCAGCCAATCCAGCGGATTGACCTGCACTCCCCCGACCCAGACTTCCAGATGCAGATGCGGTCCATTCGATCTTCCTGTTGATCCCACCCGACCGATCAATTGACCCGCACTGACCTGCTGGCCTTCCTGAACCAGGAACTCCGATTGGTGGGCATAAAGGGTATAGACCCCCCAGCCGTGGTCGATCAGAGTGGTATTGCCGTGCAGCAGCAGCATCGGTCCCACGAATACCACCTTACCCGGGGCTGTGGCATAGATGTCCCCACCCAGCAAGCTGAAGAAATCCAGTCCGGAGTGGAAATAATAATATCCGCTGCCGTTGTAAGAGCGCCGGTTTCCAAAATAAGAGGCATAGGCTGCTGAGAGTTCCGGTGGAACCGGGCTGACAAACCCTCCTGACCAGTATTTGGTGGGTGTGGCGATATCAGTGTACTCTTTCAGCTTCTGGGTTTCCTCATCCGTGATCTCAATCCCCACCGTCTGAGGGGGAACACCGACAATATCCTCATAAATGTAGTTGCCGCTGAATATTTCCACCATCTGGGTGTGGGCAAAGGGAGTGCCGTCGGGAAGGGTTCCCGATACTGAAAGCTGCATCAGCCCGGGATTTTCCTTGGCATGCAGCCCCTGCAGGGCGAGGTAGGTTTCCCCGTTCTGGGTGAAAAACCGCAGGGGGTATTCTCCCAGAGAGCCGTTGATCTCAGTTCCTTCGGGCGCTTCAACCCGCATCACGGCCGTATGGCCCTGTACCAGGCGTTCAGGGGTATAACTGGCCGCCTGGATAGCCTCTGGAAATCCTCCCAGACCGCTGCTTTTCGTTCCGGGAAGCAGCAGGACTTCGCCGGGGATCACCTCCCAGCTCCCCTCCTCACCGTTAGCGTTAAGTAAAACCCAGGGATTGAGACCTGATTGGACAGCCAGCTCGAGGGAGGTCCCCCCGGGTGCCAGGGTTTTCCGCTGGCCGGCGGATTCAGTGATCCCATCCTCACTCACCAGCACGGCCGAGACGCCCACATAAAGTTCCAGCGGACTGGTCAAGCGATTCAACCGGATCAAAGTCTCCCGGGGGATCTGATAGCGGCGGCTGATGCTCTGCAGAGTCTCCCCATAGGCTACTTTTATGGTTCCCAGCTGGCCGCTGTAATCCTCCAGGCCCGGGATGACCAGTTCTGTGCCGGGGATGATCGAGCTGTCAGCCGTCAAGTCGTTAGCTGTCAGCAGCTCATCATAGGAAATATGCAGATTCCTGGCAATGGTCCACAGGGTATCCCCTGGTTCCACCTTGTAGACCGGCCCGCCGGCAGGACTCCCCTGGGCAAAAACAGGAGAGAAGACACCCAGCAGCAGGATCAGGGTCGGGAAAATTGTCCGGGCAAATTTATTCAAAGCTGAGTTCATCTCCAATCTGAAATTCAGGCAGTCGCTGCGGATGAATTTCCAGGATATACTTGGCCGGGAAGCGGGGAAAATAAAAGGGCTTCCAGCTTTTCGCCAGCTGGATATCAACGATCTTCCGGTCACCATCCAGCCAGATCACCCCCAGGTCCATCCCCACAAAGAACATATGGATGGCGGCATTGGCCTTGCTGGTAGTTTTCTGAACCAGCAGCAGTCCATCACCTTCATTCAGGCTGCTCCGGAACATCAAACCTTTCAGGCGGCAGCTGAAGCTCTCACAGTTTTTCACTCGAAGCGGACGTTCCAGACTTCGTGTGCCATTAACGACATTCAGGGGCATCATGGAAGAAAAAAGATTTGCCTGGCAGGATTGTCCAGAGTATCAATCCCCGCCGGCATGGGAAAGAACATATTTGACCCGTTCGGCCAGCTCTTCCGGCCGGAACGGCTTGGTTATATAATCATCAACCTTGGCAACCTGCCGCCAGAGCACTATATCGATGCTCTGGACCTTGGCAGTGACAACGATCACCGGAATGTCCCGGGTCTTCTCATTCTCTTTCAAGCGCTGAAAGACCTGAGTGCCGTCCATCTCAGGCATCATCAGGTCCAGCAGGATCAGGTCAGGGAGTTGTTCATCCACGAGGGCCAATCCTTCTTCTCCACCATTCGCTCCCAGCACTTCATACCCTTCCCTTGCCAGGATGAGCTTCATCAGGTTGGTGGTTTCAGGTTCATCCTCTATGCAAATGATACGTTTTTTTTCCGCCATCATTTATGTATCCCTTACTAATCATTTGTAAGTTTACCATAATTTCCAGAGGGTTTGGACCGGGAGGATCCATTCGCGCTGCTTATCTCAGGAGCAGCGCTGGAGACCTCATAGACCACCCGACCGGGGCAATCTATCATTCCCGGTCTTTCCCTTGCCATGATTTTCAGTCTAGAATATAATCACCACGCCAAGGACCAAAAACCAAACTCAAGAAAGGCATAATCATGATCGATGTGAACGAATTACGAAAAGGCGTCACCTTTGAACTGGACGGCAATATTTACAAAGTCCTGGAATACGACCACCATAAGCCCGGCCGGGGGAAAGCGACCATCCGGGTAGACGTGCGTGACCTGCGCTCCGGAACCCGCCTGAAGAAAAAATTCAACTCGGGCGATACCGTACAGGACATCCAGCTGACCTACCGCAACGCGAAATACATGTACAATGACGGCGAGCTGTACTACTTTATGGACGTGGAAACCTATGAACAGCCAGCCCTGAAGGGGGATGTCCTGGGTGAAAGCGCCAGGTTCCTCACCGATGAGATGGAAGTCAAACTGACCTTCTACAAAGACGAGCCTCTGGATATCGACCTGCCAACCGCGGTAGACCAGAAAGTGGTCCGGGCAGATCCTTCCGTTCGCGGGGATACCGCTACCAGTGTCACCAAAGCAGTGACCACCTCAACCGGACTGGAAGTCTACGTGCCCAACTTTGTGGAAGTCGGCGATGTGATCCGCATTGACACGCGCACAGGAGAGTACATCACCCGGGTATGAAGAACCCTGCCGGTGTTGAATGCGCCTTCTTTTTCGGAGATTACTACCGGGGAAGGGATCGGGAAGAGTGCCGCCTGCTGAGCTCCACCAGTCCTCCCCTTCCCTGGCAGCCACGCCTCTGTGACAGCTGTCCGGTACCTGGCATCCTCAGAGCAAATTCCTGTGAACATATGCAGCTGCGGCCGCGGCTGACCCGGCCTTTTCCCTTCCTGCCCCAACAGGTGCGCGTGGGGGCTTACTGCAAAAAGACCGGAAGTGATGTCGAAGAGCCTCACATCGGCTGTGGGGAATGTCACCAGATCCCGGAAATATTCCTGGGGGAGTAGTCGCTAAATAAGCTGGAGGGACCGGGTCCTTATAAAGGACCCGGTCCCTGTTTGTTAAACAATCCTGCCAAATTTCTTTTCCAGAAACTCCACCGGGATGTGGATCATGGTCGGCCTCCCATGAGGACAGGTCCGGGGAGATTGGCAGGCTTCCAGATCGAGCAAGAGCTGTTTTTGCTCCTGCGGGGTCAGTACCTGCCCGGCCTTCACAGCCGCCCGCTTGCAAACCCGGGCGATGATCTTTTCCTCGACTTTATTCTCCAGGGGGGTTTCATCCGCCTCCAGATCCTCCACGGCTGCGTGAAGGAGCCCCTCAGGTGAAGCTTCCCCCACCAGAGCCGGAACCGCCCGGACCACAAAAGAGCCCGGCCCAAAATCTTCCACATCAAAACCCAGCCCCCGCAGGAGAGCAAGATTCTCCGTGAGCAGGTCGGCGGATGCAGGCGAAAAATCCACCACCACGGATTCCAGCAGAGCCTGGGATGGCGGACTTTCCCGGCTGGCAAGCATCTTTTCAAACAGCACTCTTTCATGAGCGGCATGCTGGTCTATCAGATAGAGCCCATCCGGTCCTTCAGCGATCAGATAGGTCGCCGCGACCTGACCGATCAGCCGCAGGATCGGGGTGTTCAAGGGAGCCGGGATCTGGTCATCATCCTCCCCCTGGTGGACCAGAGTTTCCTCCCGGGCCCTTTCCAGCATGGACCAGGCCGGGTCGATGCCCCGCTGGACCTGCCGGTGATCCGGGGTCGGCCCTCCCCACAGATTCACTCCTCGCAGATTAGAGACGCCCGGCACAGGGGAATGAGCCAGCAGGGCCCTGCGGACAGCCCGACCCACTCCCTGAAAAACCTGGCTTTTTTCCTCGAACCTGACCTCCGCCTTAGTGGGATGGACGTTGACATCCACCTTCTCTGGGGGAAGCTCCAGAAAGAGTACGGTAAAAGGATATCTGCCTTTCATTACCAGGGTATGATAAGCCTGGGTAATTGCCTTACTGAGAGCCGGATCCTGGACAGGCCGCCCGTTGACGAAGAACAGCATTTCCTGCCGGTTGGAGCGGGTCAATCCGGGAGGACTGATAAAACCGTTCACCCTCAGGTTTTGGTCCTCATAGATAACCTCCACCATCTGTCTGGCGTGCCCCACCCCATATACCGCTGAGATAGCCTCTCGCAAATCACCGCTGCCGTTGGTCTGGAAAACCAGCTCATCATCCTGGTAGAGCTTGAAGCGGACTCCTGGATTTGCCATGCCGTAGCGGCTAACTGTCTTGTTGATATGCCGTTTTTCTGTCCGGTCGGTCTTGAGGAATTTCAAGCGGGCTGGCACATTGTAAAAAAGATGCTCCACCCTGACAGTCGTCCCGGGAGGAATACCCAATTGAGCGGTTCCCGTGATCTCACCTCCCTCCACCTCGATTGACCCGCCCAGGTCCTGATGCCGGGTCCGGGAGGTCAGGGTCAGGTGGGAAACTGATCCGATCGACGCCAGAGCCTCTCCCCGGAAACCCAGGGTGGACACCCGGAAAAGATCGGCAGCCTGCCTGAGTTTGCTGGTGGCATGCCGGTGGACTGCCATTTCCAGCTCTTCCACAGGAATCCCGATGCCGTTATCCACCACTTCGATCAACCGCCGGCCAGCTTCCCTGACCAGGACTGTGATCTGGTCTGCCCCGGCATCAAGGGCGTTTTCGATCAGCTCTTTGACAACAGAAGCTGGCCGCTCCACCACCTCACCGGCAGCTATCTGGGAAGCAACCTCTTCTGGGAGAATTTGAATGCTCATGCCTTTATTATAATGGAGAGCTGCCAGGTTGCAGGTAATCGGGATCCATTTGGAACCGGTACCTGGCCAGCTTCCAGCACCAGTATCAGTGTATAATGCGGGTATGCAATTTTCAACGCTTTTTTTTGACCTGGACGCTACCCTTTATCCGGCCTCCAACGGCCTCTGGGATGAGATCAGGGAGCGCATCTACCAATTCATGCGGGAGGAGATCGGGATCCCTGAAGCTGAAATAACCGAAACCAGGGATCGCTACTGGACCACCTACGGAACCACACTGGAAGGGCTCCGGGTCCATCACCAGGTTAACCCTGCGGATTACCTGGCATACGTACATGATATCCCTCTGGGTGATTATCTCCAGGAGGACCGGGACCTGCGGGAAATTCTCGCCAGCCTCCCCCAGAACCTGTGGGTTTTTACCAACGCGGACCGGGATCACGCCGGTGCCGTTCTGGATACCCTGGGCATCCGGGATCTATTTGCCGGGATCATCGATCTGCTGGCCATGGATTTTGCCATAAAACCGCAGCCGCAAGCTTATCAGATCGCCCTGCGGATAGCCGGAGTGGAAAAACCCGAGCGGTCCATCCTGTTTGACGATTTGCCCCCCAATCTGCTGGGAGCCAGTTCCCAGGGGTTGGGGACTGCGCTGGTGGGAAAGGACGGGCAGGGAGAGCAGGCTGATTTCTACCTGCCAACCATCCATGAATTGAGAGATAAAATTCCCCAGCTCTGGTCGGACTCCTGAACAGGGATGACGTTCAGGAGAATCTTAACAGAAACCGAGGATTGACAATGACAGAAAAAGCCTTTTCCCAGCAAATTCGCTACAGCTATGGCACCAGCCTTTTCAGAGCAGTGGTCATCAGCGTGAGTGTCATGCTGGTGATCTCCTGTCTGGTGTTAATGGGAGATTTGCTGCAGCTGGCAGGATCCTTGCTGCCCCTGACTTCCCTGCTGCTGACGCTTTTCATCGGGTTCAACGCACTGGGGTATCTGGAATTGTCCCAGAGCCTGCCGCGCGCCGGCGGCGCTTATCTGTTGGTCCAGACCAGCGAAGAAGCCAACTGGCTGTCATTCCTGACCGGCTGGTCCTTGATATTGGCCGGAGTTGCCGCAACAGGCTTGATCCTGGGATCTTTCGGCCGCCAGGCGGCCGCTCTGCTGGCAGCTATTTTCGATCTCAACTTTCCTTCCTACCCTTTTGCTATAGGATTATTGCTTTTAATAGCCGGGTACAAATTGCTCCCCCGCCGCAATAAGAATCTGATCTATGTACTCCTGCTGCCCCTGGCAGTTCTGCTGGTCAGCGGCCTGCTCTCACTGCCAAGAATCCAGCCCGGAAATATGACTCCCTTAGCGGGAGGTTGGAGAACTTCTTTCCACTTGCTGCTGATCTCCTTCCTCGGTTTGGAAGTGGCTGCTGGCTTCCAGGGCGACCTGAGCGACCGGACCGTAAACGGCAGAAGAGTCTTATGGCTTTCCATCTTGCTGCCCGGGTTGATAACCGCCCTGGTAGCGATTCTGCTGGTGGGGGCCTTATCCCCCGATCTCACCTCCCCCATTCAAAATCCTTTGGTCGATCTGGCCGCTGCCTGGGGGAATAAGTGGGTCCATCTTGGAATGGGGATTCTCAGTTTGCTGGCTTTGCCGCTGGCTCTATCCAGAATTCTCTCGCTGCTCATCCGGCAGAGCTACAGCATGACCAGGGATGGATACTGGCCAGGGGTTTTTAAAAAGCTGAATTCCCGAACTCGGAAACCGGTTGCTCTTATCTTCGCTCTGCTGGTGATGACCGTCCCTGTAATTTTTGTGGACCGCCTGGTCCTGGCCAGATTGGGCAGCCTGTTCTATTTGCTTGTGCTGATGGCAGTGAATTTTTCACTCGCCAGGAGAGACAAAGTAGAATCCTCCTTTCAGCTGCCCATTCATCCCTGGATCCCTGCCCTGGTGGTTGTCGTTGACCTGCTGGTTGTGATCAACTGGGCCCAGGATTTCCTGACTGCAGGAGCTCTGTTGGGACTGGGACTGCTTTTTTACCTGCTCTACGGCAGGCACCATATAATTGCGGCCAAAGAGGGGATCACAGTATTCAAATCTGACCTCAAAGAGGAAGTCGCCAAAAAGGATAAAAGGATCCTGGTTCCCATCTCCAACCCTGAGACCGCTGAATCCCTGCTGCATCTAGCAGGCACCCTGGTGCGCCCGGAAGACGGAAAAGTGATCGCCCTGCGGGTGATCACTGTGCCCAATCAGCTCCCTCTCTCTGAAGGCAGCATTGAAGCAGAAGCCAACCGCATGCTCCTCGACCAGGCCATTGACCAGGCCACAAAGGAGGAATTCCGGGTGCAAACCATGACGCGGGTTTCCCGGAGCGTCGCGGATGGCGTCCTGGACACGGCCAGGGAGGAAGATGTTGACCAGATTCTGGTAGGCTGGTCCGGGGGAGAAGGCCACTACCCAGCCAAATCCATGGGGCCTGTGCTGGATCCTATCATCAAGAATGCACCCTGTGATGTCCTGGTTGTCAAGGGTCTTCAGTGGGAGAAGATCAAAACCATTCTGGTGCCCGCGGCTGGTGGACCCAATGCCCCTATCGGCGCCCGGCTGGCAGCCACTCTATCGCTCAACACCGGAGCGCAGGTTACCGGTCTCTATGTCCAGGTTGGCCGGGCATCCAGCACCCGGATGGCGGAGAATCGCCAGGTCCTGGAGAATATTTTCCAGGGCCTGACCTTCAGTAAAGTCCCCGAGAAGAAAATCATCCTGGCCAATTCGGTCTTGAACGGCATTCTTAAGGAAGCTGAAAATTATGATCTGGTGATAGTCGGAGCGTCGGAAGAAGGTTTTATCGATCAATTTGCCTTCGGCAGCATCCCTCAGCGGATTGCCGCCCAGGCTCCCCATTCCTCGGTAATGGTAAAAGGATACAGCGGCGCGCCTGAATTCTGGTTCAGGAAAGCCCTCAGGGCGATCTTCAACCTCTTCCCTACTTTGACACAGGAAGAACAGCTTGAGGTCCGGGAAGGATTGATTGACGACGCCGAACCCGGAAGGGATTATTTCGTGCTGATCGTACTCTCCTCTATCATCGCCGCTCTGGGCTTACTGCTCAACAGCCCGGCTGTGGTGATCGGCGCCATGCTGGTAGCCCCGCTCATGTCACCTATCCTGGCCTTTTCCCTGGCTATCGTCCTGGGGGAAGTGCGCCTGCTGAGGACATCCCTGGAAGCTGTCTTCAAAGGAGTCGTGGCATCCATCATCGTCTCCATCCTGGTGGGCTTGATCTCTCCCCTCAAGGAAATGACCACCGAAATCATGGCCAGGACCCAGCCCACTCTGCTGGACCTGTTCATCGCTCTGGCTTCCGGTATGGCCGGCGCCTATGCCCTGAGCAGAAAAGACGTCAGCGCCGCTCTCCCAGGTGTGGCAATCGCCGCCGCCCTCGCACCTCCCCTCAGCGTGGTTGGGTTGGGAATTGCTGTTGGGAACATACCGGCAGCCGGTGGTGCTCTCCTGCTATTCTTGACCAACATCATCACCATCAGCCTGGCAGGTATGATCATCTTCACACTGCTGGGAATCCACCCCCTTAACATCCAGCCCGAAGTCAAGAAAAGAGTCAGGCGGGGAATTACGGGAATGGTGCTGCTGGTAATCTTGATCACCATACCTCTGGGATTCATCATGAACGGCATCCTCCAGACCAGTCTTGAAGACCGGACTATCCAGACTGTCCTTCAAGATTCTCCCCTGCTGGATGAGATCACCCGCCTGGAAATCGACCACTCCCGACCCCGGGAGGGAATAATCGTTACCGCCACGGTCCTATCATCAGAAGACTTGACGCAAGCTGAAGTGAATTCCCTGGCCCAGGAGCTGGAAAAAGCTCTGGACGAATCTGTCAAGCTGGATATCATCACCCTTCCGGTGATCCGTTCCCAGTAAACCCCTCAGCCTCATTCTGTCAGCGTCCCGATGATCAGAATTTTCTAAGATAGTTCTAATCTCTTTGTGTTACCCTTTAAGCGCATTTAGAGACGGTGTTGAATACTTATAAACTTACCCGGAGCATCGCATGAAAAAAAGCACCTGGATCATTATTGGCATCATCGCCGGCATTGTCCTCATTGCGGGCGCGTTCACTGCCGGTGCAGTAGTTGGCAATCTGTTCCTGCCCCGCATGGACCTGTCCAGCCTCCCTGCCGTCCAGCTCCCTGCTGCCCTGCCTGAGAGCTCCCAGGGAACCGACGCAGGCCAGAACCTCTCCACGGAAGAGCTGTTCGGTCCTTTCTGGGAAGCCTGGGATATTGTGCACGAGCAATATATCGATCAACCAGTGAATGACACGACCTTGATGCGGGGAGCGATCTCCGGCATGCTGGATTCCCTCGGCGATCAGCATACCTCCTACATGGACCCGGACCAGTATATGCAGGCTAATATCCCCATTAACGGTGAATATGAAGGAATTGGCGCCTGGGTTGATACAGAAACCGAATACCTGACCATTATCAGCCCAATGCCTGGCTCCCCTGCTGAGAGTGCTGGACTGCAGCCTGGGGATCAGGTGATCAAGATCGACGGTGAGGATATGACCGGGCTGGATGGTTCACTGGTGATCCGCAAGATCCTGGGGCCGGCTGGATCCACCGTCGTGCTCACCATCCTGCGCGAAGGAGAGTCGGCTCCGTTTGATGTGACCATCATCCGGGCCAAGATCACGGTTCCCAGCGTTGAGAGCCGGTTGATCGATGACCAGCTTGCTTATGTAAAGATCTCCACTTTCGGCGGGGAAACCCGGGGTGAACTCCGGGACCAGCTGTCTGAGCTCCTGAAGAGCGAGCCTGCCGGTTTGATCGTCGACCTGCGCAATAACGGGGGCGGTTACCTGCAAACCGCCGTGGAGGTGGCATCTGAGTTTATCAGCGAGGGTATTGTCCTTTATGAGGACTATGGGTCTGATCAGGATCTGGAAGAATATCCAGCCCTCAAGGGCGGCCTGGCAACAGAGATTCCCCTGGTGCTGCTGGTCAACGGAGGTTCTGCCTCCGCTTCTGAGATCGTGGCCGGAGCCATCCAGGATACGGAAAGAGGCCCCCTGGTGGGCGCCACCACATTCGGTAAAGGGTCAGTCCAGAACTGGATTCCGCTCAGCAACAATCAGGGTGCTGTGCGGGTGACCGTCGCCCGCTGGCTAACTCCAAACAAGCGGCAGATCCATGAGATTGGCCTGGATCCTGATTACCCTGTGGAATACACCGAGGAGGATTATCGGAACGGGCTTGATCCCCAGCTCGATAAGGCTATCGAGGTCCTGGGGGAATTAATTGAAGAAGAGAAGGGCAAATAAACTATGTTCTTTTACAATCCCCGATATCTGCTATATATGGCGCCAGCGATTCTGCTGATGCTGGCTGCCCAGATGTATGTCAAATCAGCCTACCGAAAATGGGGTCAGGTCAGGACAAGCAGCGGTGCCACCGGTCTGGATGCTGTCCAGCGGATCATCTCGACAAATGGACTGCGTGATATCCCTGTCCAGCAGGTTCCCGGTGAGCTGACCGACCATTATGACCCCCGCAAAAAGGTGCTCAGTCTATCGGCTGGCGTATACCAGGGCAGCTCCATTGCCTCGGTGGCCATTGCTGCCCATGAGCTGGGCCACGCCCAGCAGGACCAGGAGGGTTATTTCCCCCTCCAGTTCCGCTCCATGCTGGTACCGGCCGTTAACATCGGCTCAACCCTGGGATGGATCCTGATCATGGTGGGTCTGCTCCTGAACTTCATCAACATCGCCTGGCTGGGTGTGCTGGCTTTCTCTGGCGGGGCTGTCTTTGCCCTCTCTACCCTGCCTGTTGAATTGAACGCCTCTGCCCGGGCCAAAAGACTGCTGAAGAACAGCGGCGTGATCCTTACAGCCCAGGAAGAACAGGGAGTGAACAGTGTGCTGAACGCAGCCGCTCTGACATACGTTGCCGCCCTCTTCACCGCGGTCATGCAGCTGCTGTACTGGATATCGATCGTCTCTGGAGGCCGCCGGCGCAGATAAGGCCGTCCTCCTCACACATCTCAGTAAAGAAAGAGAACAGCGGCTTCTGAACAGAAACCGCTGTTCTCTTTTGAATCACTTATCGCCCCTTCAGGAAAATCGATCGTCCGCTAATTTGCCGGGAATATTCGACTGCCGGCCTTCCAGCCAGCCCACTCTCACCTGGCCATGCTGGTCGAAATCAGGCACATAGGGTTTGATGTCGAGCAGCGGGGTGCCATCCAGGACGTCCAGGTTCTCAACTTCCAGAATATTATCTTCCACGGAAAGCAGCTTGACGACAGAAAGGCCGATCGGATTGGGACGCTGAGGAGCACGGGTGGCAAACAAACCCCGCTGGACCTCGTCCAGGAAAGGCGTCACCAGCGGTTGGTATTCTTTGGCACGGTGAAAATAATAGATCAGGATCAGGTGTGAAAACCCTTCTAGATCCTTGAGCCCGGGAGTGTATTTCCGGTCCAGGATCACACTGCCTCTGGCACCCTCGGCCGCTCCAGGCTGGATGGGCATGCCTTCCAGATTCTGGAACGGACTGCGAATGACACCGATCGGGTGGATGAAGTAGCGCTTTTTTCCCATCGATTGCACTCCTTCAGGAATTTATCTGCGTGATCAGGCGAACGCCAGCCCGGTGGATCTGGGGGAAATTCGCCCCCTGCCCCACAGCGGCCAGCACCGCTGGTATATCCTCAACCGTGGAGCCTGCCAGCAAATTGACGCCGTAATCTGCCAATAGCGAGGTCAGGGGTGTGGAAGGCCCCAGGATCAGCACAAAAGCCTCGGGCTTGCAGAGAGCCAACAGGTCCGGAAGTGTGTGATTGATAAAGGTCATTCCGGTGATAGCGACCACATCCGCCTGGGGCAGGAGATCAGGAGCCGCGCTGGCAGGAAGATCCCCTCCAGTTGGATTGAGCTCCAGGACATGAAAGTCCGCAATTTCCTCCCGCAGTGTGCGCGCAAACGGGAAATGGCCTATCAGCACTGTCTTCTTCCCTTTTCCATTCGCCAGGATGGCTCCCTCCGCATTCTGGTCCACCCATGTTTGGGGATCCCGGGGAAGCAGGGCGTTGATAGCTGCGCAGCCCACACTCCGGCGGAGGGGAATATCAGAGTCGATCCAGCCAGCCAGCTTCCGCGCAGGGTAGGATTCCAGCCTCCCCGGATCCGGGATGATCGGTTCACCGGTATGGTGGTAGTCCTCATCCAGAGTTGAGGCTAACCCGCACTGCAGCCCCTGCTCTTTTTTCACCACGACCGCCGTCCAGCGCAGGCCAATTCTGACCTGGTGCACCGGGTTGTCCGGCAGGCTGTCAATTATCCTGGAATACATGACTCTCCTTGCAAAATAGCTGTTGATTTGCTTTTTATCCATTATAATCCTCCTGGCAGGCTCACCGGGATTCGATCCCTGTCGATATTGATGAAAATTCAGGTCAGAAGGAATAACATTCCTGGACCCAAAGCGGTTTGACCAAACGCACCCCGCAAGGTATAATGTCACGTCGGTAGTTGAGAATGAAATTGAAGGAGTAGCGCAGAAATGCCTAAACGAACATACCAACCGAAAATCAGGCGCCGGGCCCGTGTGCACGGGTTTCGCGCACGAATGAAAAGCAAAGGCGGACAGGATGTGCTCAAGCGGCGCCGGTTGAAGGGCCGCTACCAGTTGGCTACCACCAAGAACAATCACGTAAAGAACACCAACTGGAATAGCTGATTCAGTTCCCGTGCAACGGAGATACCGCCTTACAAGTTCAACTGAGATCACGCGGGTGAGGCGATCGGGAGAATCATTTGCCCACCCGCTTCTCGTTCTGATAATTACAACCGGGAAAGATCCGATTTCCCGATTTGCAGTAACAGCAGGCAAATCAATCGGCAACGCTGTTAAAAGGAACCGGGCAAAGCGGCTGCTCAGAGCAGCCCTGCAGGAGGTAATTGCAGACATCAAACCCGGCATCCAGGGCGTGTTGATTGCCAGAAAGCCGCTGCTGCAGGCCAGCAGCCAGGAAGCAGGCCAGGCACTGCGCACCCTGCTCGGGAAAGCTGGAATCGGACCCGGAAACTAGTATGGAAAACCACATCAGTTTGGAACACCCAGAAGAGTTTCACCCTGCTCAGGATCCCCCCCTGAGGGACTTAAAACTATCCCCCTGGACATTATTGAGGTTCCCGGTCCTGGCATTGATTCTCCTCTATCAAAAAACATTATCAAAAGCACTCCCGGGAAATACCTGCCGCTACTACCCCAGCTGCTCCCACTATACCTATCAAGCCATCTACAAATATGGCCTGATCCGGGGTGGTTTGCTGGGATCCTGGCGTATTCTGCGCTGCAACCCCTTTTCCAGGGGGGGGTACGACCCGCTTAAATAGAACAAACCAAAGAGCTGACTATGTTAAAAAACAAGAAAATCGTCTTCATAATAATACTGATCATCCTGGCCCTGACCCTGGGAGCCTGCAGCGGTCGGCGCGTGGCCGCCACAGGATGGTCCGGCATCACGGTTGAAGATCAGACAGTTTATTTTTCCTATGGCCCCCAGACTTATGCGGTCAACCTGGACAACGGTTCTTTGTTGTGGGCTTATCCGACTGAGCCGATCAATGGCCTGAACTTTTACGCCGCTCCGGTCCTGGCGGATGGTGGAACCCAGTTGATTGTAGGCAGCTACAAGAATGAGATTTTCAGCCTCAATCCAAAATCCGGGATCAAGAACTGGAGCTACACGGTGAAATCAGATAACAACACCACGGTACGCTTCATCGCTTCCCCGCTGGCCACCGAGGAGCGCATCTACGCCCCGGCGTCTGACAATTCCCTTTACGCCCTGGACTTAAACGGCTCTCTGGAATGGTCCTTCGAGACCGCTGATCCACTCTGGGCTTCACCGGTCTATTCCGAGAACTGCGACTGCGTCTATCAGGTGTCCATGGATCACCACCTTTACGCCCTGGACCCTGACAGCGGCAGCCTGCGCTGGCAGTCTGAGGACCTGGGTGGACCGATGGTCAACCCGCCAGCCCTCTCCGATACAGGCCTGATCATCCTGAGCACCTTCAACAACGAGGTGGTCGCTCTGGGTGAGGAAAACCACCAGGTTGAGTGGAAGTTCCAGACCTCGAACTGGGCCTGGGCCAGCCCCCTGATTGACGGGGACCAGGTCTATGTCAGCGACATCTCGGGAACCTTCTACGCTCTGGACCTGGCAACCGGGGATGTGCTCTGGCAGGTCGAGCCCGGAGGAGGCATTTTCTCTACCCCTCTGGTTGAGGACGATCTGATCTATTTTGCTACCGATGCCAGCAGCCTGGTGGTGCTCAGCCGGGAAGGCGTGATCCAGCGCAACCAGCCAATTGAAGGCAAGCTCTACGCCAGTCCGGTAGCGGCTGATGGCAAACTGCTGCTGGCCCCTTCAGAATCAGACTACTATCTGCTGGCGCTAAACGAAAGCGGCGTACAGATCTGGGGTTATCCCCCGCCTAAATGATTTACCGGACAGGCAAATAACAACTAATAAAATAGGAAAACACCATGTGGGATGCCTTTATTACCTTAATGATCAATATTCTGCTTTTCATCTATAACCTGATCGGCCAGAACTTTGGCTGGGCGATCATCATCTTTACCGTGCTGGTGCGGCTGGTCACCTATCCGCTGACAGCTAAACAGATGAAAAGCAGCAAAGCCATGCAGGAGCTGCAGAATTCTAAGAAATGGCAGGATATCCAGAAAAAATACAAGGGTGACAAGGAAACCCTGGCTGCCAAGCAGATGGAAATCTACAAGGAAATGGGCATCAGCCCCTTTGGCTCCTGCCTGCCCCTGCTGGTCCAGTTCCCCATCATCATTGGTCTCTACCAGGCGATCATCCGCACCCTGGCGGTGACCCCTGTCCAGCTGGTTAACCTGTCTAAACACATCAATGACGGAGCCAACCTGATTCCCATCAAGAGTCATTTCTGGTGGATGGAATTGAGCGAACCTGAGCGCCTGCCCATCCTGGGGGTCGGCATCCCGGTACTGGCTATTCTGGTGGTGATCACCTCCTATATCCAGACCAAAATGGTCACTCCCCCCAGCACCAGCGGGGATGGCGGCGGGCAGAGTGCCCAGATGACCCAGGCTATGACCCTGTACATGCCTTTCTTCATGGGGTATCTGGCTTTGACTTTCGCCTCCGGCCTGGCACTGTATTTTATAGCCACCAACCTGGCAACCATCCTCCAATATGCGATTATGGGGCAGGCTAATTTTAAGAACATTCTTCCCAAACTTCCAAGCCTGAGCCGCTGAAGAGGTCTGAGGAGAGTTATTGAACAGAGAGGGCTTTATGAACAACAACCGCGCAACACTAGAGGTCATCGCTCAGAGCGTAGCCGAGGCCATCGAAAAAGGGCTGGCTGATCTGGGGCTGGACAGGGACGCGGTGGAAATCACCGTGCTCGATGAAGGAGGATCGGGGCTGCTGGGAATTGGTTCCCGCCAGGCCCGCGTCCGGATCTCCATCCTTTCCGGGGAAGAACCCGACCAGAGCATCGACAGCTCTAGCTCCCCTCCTGACGGAGAAAAGGACCCCACCTTGAAGCTGGCCGAGGAAATTGTCTCCGAGCTTCTGGAAAAGATGAACCTGGAAGCCAAGGTGGAAGCCAGATTCGGTGAGCCGAGTGAGAGTCTGCCCCACCAGCCTATTCTGGTCGACATCACCGGGAATGACCTCAGCATTCTGATTGGCCGCCGGGCAAAAACACTGAATGCCCTGCAGTACATAACCCGCCTGATCCTTGGTAAAGAACTCGGGCATGGTGTGCCTCTGAGCATCGATGTGGAAGGCTACCGGAAAAGGCGCGAAATGCAAGTCCGCCAGCTGGCCCGCCGGGTCGCCGAACAGGTCGCCGATACCGGCAGGCAGCAGTCCCTGGAGCCGATGCCGCCCAATGAACGCCGCTTTGCCCATCTGGAACTGCAGGATGAGCCCCGGGTTTATACCGAAAGTGAGGGGGAAGACCCCTACCGCAAAGTGGTCATCCACCCCAGCAAATGACAGCGATTTGTTCAACCACCAGCTGGCAGGGATATTCTTCCCTGCCAGCTTTTTTTATCCGGGGATATCTCTATCAGGTATAATTCAGCCATGAACCGGCAGCCCCCGGATGATCCACCCGAGTATTTGATCATCGGCCACATCACCAAAGACCAGGTCGACCAGGGATACCGGCTGGGCGGCAGTGCGGTTTACAGCGCGGTCCTGGCCAACAGGATGGGAGCGCGGGTTGCCCTGTTCACTGCTGGAGCGGAAGACCTGCCGCTGGAAATACTGGAAGGAATCCAGCTTTTCAATCAGCCGGGGCCGGGCACGACAACCTTTAAAAATGAATATCAGGCTTCCGGGCGGGTGCAGACCCTGCTCGAGAGAGCCAGCGATCTGGACCTCAACCTGCTTCCTCCCACCTGGCGCAGTGCGAAGATCGTCCACCTCGCTCCAGTTGCCGGCGAGATCCCTCTCAGCGCCGGGGCTTCTTTCCCGGAATCGGTTCTGGGGTATTCCCTGCAGGGCTGGATGAGGGATTGGGACAGCGCCGGGCAGATCTCACCTGCTCCCCTTCCGGAAGCTCATCTCCCGGATCGGGAGGATGCGGCGGCTTTCCTGAGCATTGAAGACCTGGGTTATAACCGCTCTGCTCTGGCGGGCATCCTCAAACGTTTTCCCCTGGTGCTCTTCACCAAGGGCGACCGGGGAGCAGAGCTGCACCAGAACAGGTCGAAAGCTGAAATCAGCCCAGTTCCTGCCCGGGAAGTGGATCCCACTGGAGCGGGAGATATCTTCGCGGCAGCTTTCCTGGTTGCCTGGGTTCTGCAGGGCAGATCACCCCTGCAAGCTGCCGAACTGGCCAACCGTCTGGCAGCAGCGTCCGTTGAGCGGGTAGGTCCAGAGGGCGTACCCGCAGAAGAGGAAATTAGTACAATATCAGAGGTTCACGAATAATATGGGATTGATCTACACCATTGCCAACCAAAAAGGGGGAGTCGGAAAAACCACTTCCACCATCAACCTGGGTGCCTTCCTGGCCTATTTCGGGATGAAAGTTCTGCTGGTGGATATCGATCCTCAGTCCAACGCCACCTCATCAGTTGGGATTGACAAGACATCGGTGAAAGGCGGCACCTATCAGGCTCTCTTGGAAGAGAGGAGCATCCGCGAGTTCATCCTCCACAATCCTAAATTGAACCTCTCCATCCTACCGGCGTCCCCGGATCTGGCTGGCGCAGAAGTGGAGCTGGTCAATGAAGTGGGACGGGAAAGCCTTCTTAAAAGGAAGCTGCTTCCCCTGGCAGAGGAATTCGACTACATCCTGATCGACTGTCCGCCCTCACTGGGTTTGTTAACTCTCAACGGGCTGGTCGCGGCCGTGAATGGTGTCCTCATTCCGGTGCAGTGTGAGTATCTGGCCATGGAGGGGTTGGGAGATCTGATCTCCACCGTTGACCGCGTTCGCCGGGCAATATCCCCGGATTTGATCATCCGGGGGGTGATCCTGACCATGTACGACACCCGCACCAACCTGGCCAACGATGTGGTCGAGGAAGTCAAAAAACACTTCCATGACAAGGTGTTCAAAACCATAGTGCCCCGCAGCGTCCGACTGGCTGAAGCCCCTTCCTACGGAGTTCCCATTTCCCTCTATTCGCCGGGCTCAGTGGGAGCTAAAGCCTACCAGGAGCTGGCCCGGGAGCTGCTGATCGGAGATGGGCGCCGGATACCTGCGGTATAATAGGGACCGGAACCATCAACTTGAAAGAAGATAAAAGAGAGTAGTGGACACATATGGCAGCCAAACGACCCGGCCTCGGAAAAGGCCTTGACGCGCTCATCCCATCCCATCCCGAAGGAGAGATCCTCTCTGATTTCAACGGTGTCCTGGAAGTTCCTCTGGAGCTGATCGCCACCAACCCCCAGCAGCCCCGCAAAGGCTTTGACGATGTCAAACTCCGTGAGCTGGCCTCCTCGATCAGGGAGCACGGGATCATTCAGCCACTGGTGCTTTCAACCCAGCAAGCGGATAAATCAGGAAAATACGCCCTGATTGCCGGAGAGCGCCGCCTGCGGGCAGCCCAGCTGGCCGGGTTGAAGTCCGTACCGGCTGTGCTCCGGGAAGCTGACAGCCAGGATCACCTGCTGCTGGCACTGGTCGAGAATGTCCAGCGGGCGGACCTCAATCCCCTGGAAACCGCGTCTGCCTATCAGAGTCTGGCAGTTGAATTCGGGCTTTCCCATGAGGAGATCGGCCAGCGGGTAGGCAAGAGCCGGACTGCGGTGACCAACACACTGCGTCTGCTGGAGCTACCCGACGTGGTTCAGCAGGCTGTCCGTAAAAACCAGATCAGTATGGGGCATGCCCGGGCGCTGCTGGGTCTGCCAACCATCAAAGCCCAGAGCGCTGCCCTGCAAACTATCCTGACCCAGGATCTGAATGTCCGCCAGACAGAAGAGCTGGTAACCCGGCTGAAGGGGACAAAGAAAACCCGCCCGGCAAATAAGGAATCCAAATCCCCGGAACTTAAGGCACTGGAGGAGGATCTGCAGGCCGTCCTGGGCACCAAGGCGCGCATCACGCGCACCAGGAAAGGGACCGGCACCATCACTGTCCACTATTATTCGGACGAAGAGTTCAACACCCTGATGGACCATTTTCTGAGACGCTGATCCCCGCATCTCCAGCCAGGAAATCGGTATGACAGCAATCACCCTGATCAATGCCCGTGTGTATACCATGGACCCGGGACATCCCCGCGCGTCCGGGCTGGTCATTCAGGATGGGCTGATCTCCCGGCTCCTGCCGGAAGGACAGGAATTCCCCACCGGACCGGTCCTCGACCTGGGGGGTAAGATCCTCTTACCTGGTTTGATCGACAGCCATCTGCACCTGCGGCAATATGCTGAAACGCTGGCTGAGATCAACTGTGAGACCAGGACTAAAAGCGAATGCCTGGAACGGGTCCGGCAGCAGGTCAGAGGCACTCCCCCTGGAGAGTGGGTCCTGGGCCACGGCTGGAATCACAACAGCTGGCCGGAAGGCTACGGCTCAGCGGAGGACCTGGACCAGATCAGCGTCCAGCATCCCATCTATCTCACCGGAAAATCCCTGCATGTCTCCTGGACCAACTCCCTGGCGCTCCGGATCGCCGGGGTCTCAGCGGAGACACCTGATCCAC
>JANTFT010000046.1 GCA_024763275.1 Anaerolineales bacterium
TGATCGCCGCTGTCAGCGTGGTCTTCCCGTGGTCTATGTGCCCCATCGTCCCCACATTCAAATGCGGTTTCGTGCGTTCAAATTTCTCTTTTGCCATAATTCCTCTCCTTATTTCAGGTCCACAAAGGATTCTATGCTAGTACCAGAGCCCCCGATGGGATTTGAACCCATGACCTCATTCTTACCAAGAATGCGCTCTACCCCTGAGCTACGAGGGCTGGTTTTATACACAACTACAAGCTGTCAGAAGCATAAAACTCCTGCAGCTTATAGTACAGGTGGGCGGAGAAGGATTCGAACCTCCGTAGGCGTTTGCCAGCTGATTTACAGTCAGCCCCGTTTGGCCACTTCGGTATCCGCCCGGATGATTTATTGCTGTTATTGCTCTCGAGCAATAACCAGAGCCGACGATGGGACTCGAACCCATGACCGGTCGCTTACAAAGCGACTGCTCTACCGATTGAGCTACGTCGGCACAGCGGCCATCGTACCCACATTCCAGCCAAGGCATTATATCAGATGGAAATGAGCGAGGCAAGTGCACAGACGGGCCTCATCGACAGGGGAAAAGTTTATCAGCTTTCAGGTTTCCCGTCAATGCTTTCAACCTGCAGCTGCTCCCTGAAAACCTCTGGCCTGCCAGACGAAATACAGCGCCACCGATCCAGCCACAGCCGCGTTCAGGGAATCAATGTTACCCCGCATAGGCAGCTGCATCAGAAAATCACAGGACTCCCTCACCAGCGGGCGCATGCCCTCAGCCTCACTGCCAACTACTACAGCCAGCGGACCATCCAGATCGATCTGCTCAGGAGGTTGGGCTCCCGGCCCACTTTCCAGCCCTACCACCCATAAGCCCTCTTCCTTCAGTTTATTTATAGTTTGGGCCAGATTGGCCTGGGTGATATTGGTGTATTCGCTTGCCCCGGAGGAGGCATTGACAACTGCTGGCGTCACCGTGGCTGTGCGCCGGAAAGGAAGCACAATCCCATGGACTCCAACCAATTCCGCGGTCCGGATCAGGCTGCCCAGGTTTTGAGGGTCCTTCAATGTATCCAGGAGCAGGAACAGGGGAGCTTCCTCTAACTCTCTGGCATCCTGGAGGCTGACTTCCAGACCAACATAGGGATAGGCCCCGGCTTGCAGAGCAACTCCCTGGTGGCGGCTGTTGATAGCAATGAGTTCTTCTCTGGAAGCCGGGGAGACCGGGATGGATTTGCTTTCCGCCAACTCAAGAATCTCTCTCAATCGGCCTTCCGGTTTTGCGCCCCCGGAAATCTTGATCTGGAAAACCTGGCGTCTACCAGCTCTCAGCACTTCCCAAACCGGATTTCTGCCCCAAATCCATTCTTTCATTGTTTATTACCCAGCAAATGGTTTATCGCTGAGGAAGCGGCGTTCATTTCCACTGCCAGGTTGTCCCCTGTGGAGTGTCCTCCAGGATGACATCCAGCTCTTCCAGCTTGTCGCGGATCAGATCGGACAGCTCCCAGAGTTTCTCTTCCCGCAGTCGGGTGCGGATCTCCACCAGCAGGTCGATGAATTCCCCGGCCTCTCCAGCCTGGGCTTGTTCCTGATCCAGCTTCAGGCCCAGCACGCCGGTAAGCTCTTTAAGGACAGCCTGGGCTGCCTCAAGTGATTCCTGGTCTGCCCCTTCATCGCGGGCCTGGTTGATATCCTTGACAAAATCAAAGATGTGGCCCAGGGTACCAGCGGTATTAAAATCATCGTCCATGGTTTTCCGGAACAACTCTCTTACCTGTTTTGATCTATCTTTGAGATCCTTGCCGCCCTGCCAATTCTCCTGGGGCAAGGCTGGTTTCAAAGCCGAACGCAGCCGTTTGAGCGCCCGCTGAGCGTGTTGGATGGTTTCCTCATTAAATGTCAGCGGTCCGCGGTAGCTGGAATTGAGCACCATCATGCGCAGCACATTGGCCTCATACTTCTCAAGGAAACTGTCTATGGTGACCAGATTGCCGACAGACTTGGACATTTTTGCCCCTGAGAGCTGCATCATACCGTTGTGCATCCAATAGGTGGCAAAGTGCTTGCCGGTCAGGGCTTCACTTTGGGCAATTTCGTTCTCATGGTGGGGAAAGATCAGGTCATTTCCGCCACCGTGGATGTCGATCTGATCCCCCAGGCAGGTCTGGCTCATCACTGAGCACTCGATATGCCACCCCGGCCGGCCGTTACCCCAGGGGCTGGGCCAGCTGGGTTCACCAGTTTTGGCAGCTTTCCACAAGGCAAAATCCAGAGGATGTTCCTTTCGGGAATCCACCTCGATCCGGAAGCCTGCTTCCATATCTTCCAGTTTCCTGCCAGAAAGTTTTCCGTAATCCGGAAATTTATCCACCCTGTAGTAGACGTCGCCGTCCTTGGGATAGGCGTATCCCTTTTTCACCAGTTCCGCGACACTTTTCACGATATTGTCGATCTGTTCAGTTGCCCGGGGATATTCGGAAGCTGGCAGGATATTGAGGTCATGTAAATGCCGATCGAATTCCTTGATATACCGCTCGGCAACTGTCAGGGGTTCAACGCCTTCCACCGCGGCACGCTGGATGATCTTATCATCCACATCAGTGTAGTTGGTCACGTGATGGACTTCATAACCCAGGTATTCCAGATAGCGGCGCACAATATCAAACACCAGCGCTGACATGGCGTGTCCAACATGGGCTTTATCGTAGACCGTCGGCCCGCAGACATACATTGACACCTTGCCGGGCTGGAGAGTTTTGAACTCTTCCTTTTTTCTGGTGAGGGTGTTATAGATTTTTAGACTCATGATTCCATCCCTGAAGTTATCTACGATTCGGTTTGGCAAAGATCATTCTGCCAGCTGCTGTCTGCAGTACTTTGGTCACGGTCGCACTGATGTCCTCGTTCATGAAATCCTTGCCGTCTTCCACAACCACCATGGTGCCGTCCGACAGATAGCCCACTCCCTGGCCGCGCTCCTTGCCTTCCTGGATGATCTTGACTTCAACGGATTCTCCCGGAAGCAGTACAGCTTTGACGGAATTTGCCAGCTCATTGATATTGAGGACCGGCACCCCCTGGATCTCTGCGACCCGATTGAGATTGAAATCATTGGTCAAGATTGGACAGTTCAGCTGGCGGGCCAAAATGACCAGCTTGCTGTCCACTTCGCGGGTACCTTCCACGTCGATGTCACTGATGCGGACGGGGATTGTTTTGGATTCCTGCAGGTCTGCCAGGATTTCCATACCCCTTCTGCCACGTTGACGGCGCAGCGCATCGGCCGAATCGGCGATATGCTGCAGTTCATCGAGCACAAAGCGAGGAATGAGAAGTTCGCCGACCAGGAAGCCGGTCTGGGCGATATCTGAGATCCTGCCATCAATGATCACGCTGGTATCCACTAAAATGACGCGTTCCGGCTCAGGTGTCCCGGAACCATGGTCTGACCCCAACGGGAATACCCGCCCGCTGAATATGGAAAAAAGATCATTCCTGCGCGAGATGAATATAGCGACCCCGATGTAGCCGAAGACCAGCACACCGACAAATGGAAAGACCTCCCCCAGGAAAGAGGGTAAGCGGGAAAGGGGAATTGCCAGCAAGGCGGCAATCACCAGCCCCACAAACAGACCAATCATACCTGATCCGAGTGTCTTGGCATCCAGCTGATTGAGAAGGTTTCTCAAAGAAGCCACCGGGCGGGTGGTGATCAGCGGGGTGATGACCAGGCCGAACAATGCGCCTACCAGGCCGAAGATCACAGCGCCTTCTTCCAGGGTTATTGTGGTGACATTGGCGAGGTCGACTCCGAAATATCCCCCCAGCAAACCGAATATCACCATACCTATGATTCGGGAAACAAAATCGAAACTCATCAAAGCCCTCCTAATAAACAAAATAGCGGCCACAACACTTCTGCGCCCGCCAAAAGCAAATCCTATCCAGGAGTCACTCTGATGCCAGTCAGGAAATTAAAATGCCTTTAAAAAAATCCTTATAATCTAACAACCATCTAAACGAGCAGATAATAAGAAAAATAATGGCAAAATAAGTCCTGGTAAAGCTTTTGGCGGAGCCAGAATAATATCAATAAATCCACCTGTATGATAGCATGACCGAACCCCGCCGTCAACTCACCGGGAGGTCCCGGGGTTTTCCTTAATGAATTTCTAATAAACAAGCCGGGCAGCTCGGGAGTGGAGCGCAACTAACGCTTTCCCGGGATGTTCTATCGTATAATGAAATGAATTATCCATCATACCCCGGAGGAAGGCATGGAAGAAAAAAAATACAAGAAGATTATCAATTCCTGGGCCATGTATGACTGGGCCAATTCGGCCTTTGCAACCACCATCATGGCTGCCGTTCTGCCCATCTATTATCGAACCATCGCTGAACCGACATTGTCCGGGAACCAGATCACATCCTACTGGGCTTATACAAATTCGATAGCTTTGCTCCTCATCGCCCTGCTGAGCCCGGTCTTGGGCGCCATGGCTGATTTTCGGGGTCAAAAGAAACGCTTTTTAACCGTCTTTGCCCTGCTTGGCATTCTGGCCACTGCGTTTATGTTCTTTCTGACGACCGGAAACTGGCTACTGGCCTCTTCCCTGTTCATATTAGGAAATATCGGTTTTGCAGGGGCAAATATCTTCTATGACTCCTTACTTCCGCATATAGCCAAGAAAGATGATATCGATCAGATTTCAACTCGTGGGTACGCGATGGGCTACCTTGGGGGGGGTATTTTACTGGCCGTCAACCTTGCCATGATTATGTTCGCTCCGGACAACCTGACCATATTGATGACCAGGATCTCCCTGGCGAGTGTAGCAATCTGGTGGCTCCTGTTCACCATCCCGCTGTGGAGGAATGTCTCCGAACCTCCCCGCAAGATCTTCCAGGGCGAAGCCGGCGAGAATCCGATCAAGGCAGGCTTCGGAAGGCTGGCTGAGACCTTCAAGGAGATTCAAAAATACAGCGAGCTGTTCAAGTTCTTGATCGCCTTCTGGCTCTATAATGACGGTATTGGCACAATTATCAAAATGGCTACGACCTACGGCGATGAAATTGGAATTCAGGATACATCGCTCATTCTTGTGCTGTTGATTGTACAGTTTGTGGGCATTCCCTTTTCATTTGCTTTTGGCTGGCTGGCCAAGAAAATTGGCACAAAAAAATCAATCTACCTCAGCCTCGGTGTATACACAGCTATTTCGATTGGCGGCTATTTCCTCAGCAACGCCACTCATTTCCTGATTTTGGGATTTGCTGTGGCCATGGTCCAGGGTGGCGCCCAGGCTTTGAGCCGCTCTCTCTACGGTCGGATGGTTCCCAAAGCTCAATCGGCTGAATTCTTCAGCTTCTTCAGTGTGAGTGGGAAGTTTGCCGGTATTTTCGGTCCGCTTGTTTTCGGCCTGGTCAGTCAGCTATTCGGCAACAGCCGTCTGGGAATCGTCTCACTAATCGTCTTCTTCATCGCCGGCTCGATTCTGCTGACCCGGGTGGATGAGGAGAAAGGCATCCAGGTAGCGAAAGAGGCCGACGCGTTGGCAATGCAGAGTTAGCAGACATTATGCCTGATCTTGTCCAGCAGAGGAGATTGGACCAGCAGCAGGACCTGTTTGCGAAAATTGCCGGACACTACGACCTCGTCAATCATCTGATGACTGGCTGGCAGGACATTCGCTGGCGGAAGATTGCTGTCCGGCAGCTGAGGCTGCAGCCGGGGAGTCTGCTGCTGGATATTGGCAGCGGTAATGGTCAGATCGCCCAGGAAGCCTCCCGCCAGTATCCAGGCTGCCGATGCATCGCAGCTGACCTCACTCAAGCCATGATAACCATCGGGCGGAGCAAGACCATCCAATCCAGAGTGCATTGGACTGCCGCGGATTCCACCCGCCTGCCCTTTCCTGATGAATCCTTTGAGGGAGTGATCTCAGGCTTCCTGGTCCGCAATCTCAACGACATTGTTCAGGGGCTGGCAGACCAATACCGGGTGCTCAAACCGGGTGGTAGAATAGCTGTGCTGGACACAACCAGACTACCTGATCACATGCTGACACCTTTGATTCGTTTTTATATGAACACAGTGATCCCCGCAATCGGCGGTTTACTGACCGGGCACCGGGAATCTTATAGCTATCTGAATGACTCCACGGTGGAATTTCTGCGGGCGGAAGAGCTGGCCTCTTATCTGGCTGCAGTTGGATTCAAGCAGGTTGCCTACCAGAAAATGACCCTGGGGGTGATTACCGTGCATTGGGGAGAAAAATGACTTCACTGCAACCATCACCTCAGGCTGCCGAAAGGGGAGAACCCTCCTATATCTGGAGAGATGGCCAGCAGCGCAGGCTGGAGATGATCCGGGAATTTGCGGGGGAGCGCATTCACAGGGTGATCCTGGAAAACGGCTGCGGGGTTGGGTTGTACCTCGAACACCTGCGTCCCTTCGGCGGGCAGCTGATCGGTCTGGAGTATGATCTCGAGCGCGCCCGGCAAGCCAAAGAAAGCAGCGACCAGATCCTGGGAGGTGCCGGGGAATTCCTGCCTTTTTCGGCAGAGTGCTTCGACCTGATCCTCAGCAACGAGGTCATTGAACACGTCCAGGACGACCGCAAAGCTGTCCGGGAAATGGTCCGGACGCTGAAGACAGGAGGAAGGCTGGTCCTGTTCTGCCCTAACCGCTGGTATCCCTTCGAAACCCACGGAATTTACTGGCGCGGGAAATATCACTTTGGAAACAAACCTTTCGTAAACTACCTGCCGAAGCGGCTCCGGGAGCGGCTTGCTCCCCATGTCAGGGCTTATACCCGCAAAGCACTCGGAGAGCTGTTTGAGGGCCTGCCGGTCAGATTCATCAGCCGCAGGGTGATCTTTGGCGGATACGACAACATCATCTACCGATTTCCGCGCCTGGGCCGTTTAGTCCGGTCTGTCCTTTATGGATTAGAGAAAACCCCTCTCCAGGCCTTTGGTTTGTCGCACTTCTGGGTTGTAGAAAAAACACAAGGACAGTGACCATGATCGAGGATATTGAAGTTAAGGTAGGACAGGAACTGCGAAAAAGGGGCTGGCGTTTGGCGATAGCCGAATCCTGTACCGGGGGGCTGATCGGCCACAGGATCACCAATATATCTGGATCTTCCACCTACTACCTCGGCAGCATAATCGCCTATTCCTACCGGGCCAAGGTCCGTTTGCTGGGCGTCTCCTGGGACACACTGGAAGAACATGGGGCCGTGAGTGAGGAAACTATCAAGGAGATGGCCGTGGGCATCCGTCATGCCCTGGCCGCTGATATCGGTCTGGCAGTCAGCGGCATTGCCGGCCCCACCGGGGGCACGCCCACTAAACCGGTGGGATATACCTGGATCGGTCTGAGCACTCCTGAAGGTGTCTGGACCCTGCAGCATACTGCCGGCGGCAACCGCATCGAAAATAAACAGGAAGCATCCCAGGTTGCCCTGGAATTCTTATACAACTTCCTGGTCGAAGATGGAAAAGATTGAGGTCACCACCCGCTTTAGAATGGATGGCTCGCTGGTGCCCCTGGAATTCACTACCGGACACCGGACAGTCAAGGTCATGGATCTGGGCCGGCGGTGGGAGACCCCAGCAGGAAGGCATCTGCTGGTGATGGACTTCCAGGAGAACACTTACCACCTGTTTTTCCAGATCAGCGACCTGAGCTGGTACTGGATCAAGGACATTAAACCCCCTGACAGTCCTGTTTAGGAGAAACTGAGATGACAGAAATCGTGCAAGACAATTATGTGATAACGCTGGATTACACCCTCATTGTTGATGATGAAGTCCTGGAAAGCACCGCAGATGGAGAGCCGATAGAATTCATCCAGGGTATAGGCCAGATCATTCCCGGGCTGGAGCAGGCCCTCTATGGTTTGAAGGTAGGGGAAAAGAAGACCGTGGTGATCCAGCCTGAAGACGCCTACGGGGATTACGACCCCGAGTCGCTGGAAGTTGCCCGAAAGGAAGAGTTCAGCGAAGAGATTCCCCTGGATATCGGCACCTTTCTGGACCTGAGGGATGACGAGGGTGAAGTGCTCAGCGCCCAGATCACCGTTGCAGACGAGGACACCGTGACCCTGGATTTCAACCACCCCCTGGCAGGAAAAGTTCTGACCTTCGAGGTCACCGTCTCCGGCCTGCGCCCCGCCAGTGAGGAAGAGCAGCAGCACGGTCATGTGCATTAAAAAACCAAAGGACTAAGTCCCTTGAAGGGACTTAGTCCTTTTTTTATACTAACCAACAGGGGGAAAAAACATGGCCCGCGAGCAACCACCGCGGATTGCAAATCAATACTATCACATCTACAATCGGGCAATTGCAGACCATCTTCTTTTTAAAGAAGATCGGAATTATGTTTATTTTCTCTCACGGACCCAGAAATACCTCTCAAATATTTCTGATATTCTTTCCTACTGTTTGATGCCCAATCACTACCACTTGATCTTAAAGCTGAAAACCAATGATTTATCATGTGCAATGCACAAATTAGCACTATCGTATGTGGTATCTTTCAACAGGGCATATGGTCAAAAAGGGCACTTGTTTCAAGGGACATACCAAAGAAAACATATCACTGACCTTTCTTACCTTCTGCACCTTTCAAGATATATTCACCTGAACCCGGTCAAAGCAAGGTTGGTGAAAAAGGCAGAGCAATGGGATTATTCCAGCTACCAGGATTATGTTGGGATGAGAAATACCGATTTTATTAATCCAAAACCCATTCTGGACTTAATCAGTGACAAATCCAATATAGAGCTAACCGCCAAGCAGCAGGCTTACCGGATATTCGTTGAAGAACGGTATTTTGAACGGGACTAAGTCCTTTTGAAGGACTTAGTCCCGTGTAGATCACTCCACTACCTCACCAACCAGTACTGGAGTGAATTCCAACCCATCCTTTCCGATATCAACCCGGATGGTGTCCCCCACCTTGAAATCTCCAGAGAGCAGAGCCAACGCCAGCGGGTCCTGAAGCTGCTTCTGGATGGTCCGCTTCAACGGGCGGGCACCGTAATCCGGGTCAAAGCCCCGATCAGCCAGGAACTGCTTGGCGGCTTCGCTTACCTCCAGGGTGTAGCCCTGGGCCTGAACCAGCTTCTGCACACGGTTGAGCTGAATGCCCACGATCTCTTTGATCTGCTCCTTGTTCAGTGGATGGAATTGGACGATCTCATCCACTCTGTTCAGGAACTCGGGCCTGAAGGTGGACTTCAGGGCATCCATGGTGAATTTAAGGGCATCCTCTTCGTTCCAATCCTCACCAAGTTTGTTCCAGGCCTGGCTGCCAACATTGCTGGTCATGATCACGACCGTGTTGCGGAAATCCACTGTCCGGCCCTGACCGTCGGTCAAGCGGCCGTCATCCAGCAGCTGGAGCAGCGTATTGAAAACCTCATGGTGGGCTTTTTCGATCTCATCAAATAGCACTACACTGTACGGTCGGCGGCGCACAGCCTCTGTGAGCTGGCCGCCCTCCCCATAGCCCACATAGCCAGGAGGAGAACCGATCAATCGTGAGACCGTATGCTTCTCCTGGTACTCACTCATGTCGATGCGCACCATGGCATCTTCATTATCAAACAGGAAATCTGCCAGAGCCCGGGCCAGCTCGGTTTTACCCACTCCTGTGGGACCGATAAAGATAAAGGAGCCAATCGGCCGATTGGGATCCTGAATGCCTGCCCGCGACCTGCGCACCGCGTTGCTGACTGCCTTAATAGCCTCATCCTGACCGACCACCCGCTCATGCAGACGCTCTTCCATGTGTAGCAGCTTCTGGGTCTCGCTTTCCATCAGCCTGGAAACCGGAATACCGGTCCAGCGGGATATCACCCCGGCAATCTCCTCTTCATCCACCTCTTCCTTGAGCAGAGCCCCATCCTTCTGGACCTCCTTGAGGCGGGCTTCCTTTTCTTTCAGCTTCGCTTCCAGGTCCCTCAGCGTGCCGTACTGCAGACGGGCGACCTTTTCAAGATCGGCCTCCCGCTCAGCTTTTTCTATCTCCACCCTGGTCTGGTCAATTTCCTTTTTCACATCCCGGACCTCACCGATGATCTCCTTTTCATTCATCCAGCGGCTGTGGAGCTGTTTCTGTTCTTCCTTAAGATTGGCGAGCTCCTCCCTTAAAACCTCCAGCCTCTTCTTGGAGCTCTTGTCATTTTCCTTTTTCAGCGCTTCCTGCTCGATCTCCAGCTGCATGATCTGACGGTCAACCTCGTCCAGAGCCCGGGGTTTGGAATCAATTTCTGTCCTCAGTCGGGCAGCCGCCTCGTCGATCAGGTCAATGGCCTTATCAGGAAGCTGACGGTCAGCGATGTAGCGGTGGGAAAGCGTCGCAGCCGCGATGGTGGCCGGGTCGGTGATGCGCACACCATGATGGATCTCATAGCGCTCCTTCAATCCCCGCAGGATGCTGATGGTCGACTCCACACTGGGCTCTTCCACCAGCAAGGGCTGGAAGCGCCGCTCCAGAGCGGCATCCGACTCAATATATTTGCGGTATTCATCCAGCGTGGTAGCGCCAATCATATGCAGCTCTCCCCTGGCCAGCAGGGGTTTGAGCATGTTGCCAGCGTCCATAGCGCCTTCCGCGGCACCGGCACCTACTACTGTATGCATCTCATCCACGAACAGGAGCACTTCCCCGGCTGCCGAGGTGATCTCCTTCAGGACCGCTTTCAAGCGTTCCTCAAACTCGCCCCGGTATTTGGCCCCCGCGACCAGCGAGCCCATATCCAACTGGATCAGCCGCTTCCGCTTCAATCCCTCTGGAACATCGCCGTTGACAATCCGCTGGGCCAGACCCTCGACAATGGCAGTCTTGCCGGTTCCCGGCTCACCGATCAGAGCAGGGTTGTTCTTGGTCCGGCGGGAAAGGATCTGGATCAGCCGGCGGGTTTCCTCATCCCGGCCGATCACCGGATCCAGCTTCCCTCTGCGAGCCAGGTCGGTCAGATCCCGACCGTATTTCTCCAGGGCCTGGTAGGTACCTTCCGGGTCCTGGTTGGTGACCCGCTGGAAGCCGCGGATCTCCTTCAGCGCGTCCAGGACGGCATCCTTGGTCAGCCCGTAAGATTTAAGCAGCTGGCCCTGGGAGCTTTCGATAAGCCCCAGCAGCAGATGCTCGGTGGATACATACTCATCTCCCATGCCTTTGGCATAGCGTTCTCCGGCTGAGAGCACCTCAGCCATCTGCCGGCTCATACCGACCCGCAGATTCCCACCATAGACTTTGGGGTGCTTTTCAAGTTCTTTCCAGAGTTCGCTGCGGATACCCTCAGTGCTGCCGGCAATCCGCGTCACCACGGCAGCTACGGTCCCTTCATTCTCTTCTAACAGTGCGTACAGCAGGTGAGCAGGTTCAATCTCCTGATGGTTGTGATCCTCAGCCAGTTTCTGAGCCCGCAGTACAGCCTGTTGGGATTTGGTTGTATATTTCTCTAAGTCCATCTCGTCCTCCGTTTCCCCCCTACGAGCAAGACAACCCGCCCGTGGGGTTGATTACACGAGCTCATTATAGGAGTCCAGTCTATGAAATTGATTAGAGATTTATAAAAGTAAAATATGAATAAGAGAAAGGGACAAAGGGACCAAGTCCTTTCGAAGGACTTGGTCCCTCTGTCACAAAACAATCACCTCAAAGGAGCCGTCGCTCACCCGCACCAGGAGCCGGTCCCCGGAGCCAGTCTGGCCCACCTGGTAGATCGCTGAGCCATCCTCACCGGTGACGATCGCGTAGCCTCTATTTAGAATGGCTTCGGGATTGAGGGCAAACAGACGGGCCTGGATCGCCAGGCAGGCTTCCCGGGTGTTCTTCAGATAGCTCTTTATTCCCCGTTCCGTGCGGGAAATGAGTTCATCCAGCCGCTGGCGCCCGTTATTGATCTCTCCCAGGGGGGATAGGCGGTCTAGCTGGACAGCCAGGGTCTCTTCCTTCCAGCGCTGATCTGCCAGGACCCCACTCATGATCCTGTTCAAGCGGCTCTGATATTCCCCCAGAGCCGCCCGGAGTTCTACCTGGTCCGGTACCGCTAATTCCGCGGCCGCAGTTGGCGTTGGCGCCCGCAGATCGGCCACAAAATCAGAGATCGTGAAATCGGTCTCGTGCCCCACCCCGCTGATCACCGGTACGGGCGATTCCGCCAGGGTGCGGGCAACATTCTCGTCGTTAAAGGCCCACAGGTCCTCGATCGAACCTCCTCCCCGGCCGATCAGGATCAGGTCCGGCTTGAGCTCATACAGCCGCTTCAAGGCCTGGACGATCTCTCCGGGGGCGCTGTCTCCCTGCACAGAGGTGGGCTCGAGCAGGATCTCCACCAGCGGGAAGCGCCGGTAGAGGGTTTTTCTCATGTCCTGGAAGGCCGCCCCGGTCGCCGAAGTGACAATCCCGATCCGCCTGGGCCAGGGGGGGATTGGCCGCTTGCGCTCCGGGTCGAACAAGCCCTCCGCCTCCAGCTTGGTTTTCAAACGCTGGAATTCCTGGTAAAGCGCTCCCTCACCGCGGGGCCGGAGCACATCCACATACAGCTGATACTGGCCGCGCTGCTCATAAACACTCAGGGTGCCGTGCGCGCTGACCGCGACGCCATCCTGCAGGACGAAGCTCACTCCCTGGGCGCGGCTCTTCCACATCACACAGCGAATGGACGCCGTTGAATCCTTGAGGGTGAAATACAGATGGCCCGAGGCTGGACGGGACAGGTTGGAGATCTCTCCCTCAACCCACAAGTCCTGTAGGTTGTGATCGGATTCCAGCAGGCCCTTCAGGTAGGCGTTCACCTCGCTGACGGACCAGGCTCGGGAGGATTCTGGAGCTGCAAACATAGAGCCAGTATACTGGCAAGCCGCCCGGGGAGCAAGTTCCGGAAAGCATTCTCTGTCAGGATATTCTTCCTGCCCGGCCGATCTGAATCCACCTCATCACTCGCAAGGGGAAGGGGAAAAACCGAACTCGCCCTGTGTTACAATTTTTCTGCCATGGAAACCTCGGATCACATCAAGGACATCCTCAGCTCGATCCCGGACCAGCCCGGCTGCTACTTGATGAAGGACCGGGATGGGGTGATCATCTATATCGGCAAAGCCGTCAACCTGCGCTCCCGGGTGCGGTCCTATTTTCATTCCAGCGCCCAGAAGAACCCCCGCACCAGCCAGCTGGTTTCCAGGATCCAGGATATCGAATGGATCATAGTCGGCTCCGAGCTGGAAGCCCTGATCCTGGAAATGAACCTTATCAAGGAGCACCAGCCCCATTTCAACGTCCAGCTCAAGGACGACAAGCGCTATCCTTTCATCAAGATCCACTGGGCGGATGACTTCCCCAGGGTCACCGTCACCCGCAAGGTCACCCGGGACGGCTCCCGCTACTACGGGCCCTACGTCAACGTCTGGGCCGTGAACCAGACCCTCGACGTGCTGCGCAAGATCTTTCCTTACCTGACCTGCAGCCGGACCATCACCGGAGAAGACCAGCGAGCCTGCCTGTACTACGATATCGGCCTCTGCACCGCTCCCTGCCTGGGCCTGATCGGCAAGGAGGAGTACCGGGCGATGATTTCCGAGCTGGGCGCTTTCCTGAACGGGCGGACGGAAAAGATCGTCGCCAGGCTGGAAGAGGAAATGGACCGGGCCTCCTCGGAGCTGAACTACGAGCGGGCAGCCCAGATCCGGGATCAGCTGAATGCCATCCAGCGCATCGTGGAGGAACAGCGCATTGTGTCCACCAGGTTCCAGGATTCCGACGTGATCGCCTTGGCCAGCCTGGACCAGGACGCTTGCATCCAGGTCTTTTTCATCCGGGGCGGGAAATTGGTTGGCCGGGAATACTTCCTGGTCGAGAACACCGATAAGACCGCCGACCGGGACCTGCTCTCGGAAGCCATCAAGCAGTTCTATGACCAGGCGCCCCACATCCCTCCCCAAATCCTGCTCCCCCGGGAGATCGAGGAAGCCAGGATCATCAACCAGTGGCTGAAAAGCCGGCGGGGCGGCAAAAAAGTGGAACTGGTGGTGCCCCGCCGGGGAGAAAAGAAAAAGCTGGTCGCCATGGCGGCCGAGAACGCCGCTTCGCTGCTGGATGCCCTGAAAACCCAGGAGAAATCCGAGCATGACCGGGCCGAAAGCGCCCTGGGTGACCTGCAGTCTCAGCTGGACCTGGCTTCTCCCCCCCAGCGCATCGAATGCTATGACATTTCCAATACCCAGGGGACTGCCCTGGTGGGCAGTATGGTGGTATTCCTGGAGGGCCGACCGGCGCCGGCCCACTACCGGCACTTCAACATCCGCTCCGTGCAGGGCCCGGATGACTATGCCAGCCTGGCCGAGGTCCTGCAGCGGCGCTTTCAGAGGCTGCTGGCCGCTGAGGAGCAAAAGGATAAACCGGGCGGAAAACCCGACCCTTCTTTCAGCGCCCTGCCCGACCTGGTGCTGATCGACGGCGGCAAAGGCCAGCTTAACCGGATCGCCGGGGTGCTGGCTGAAATGGATCTGCTGGACACCGTCCCCATCGCCAGCCTGGCCAAACAATACGAAGAAGTCTTCCTGCCGGAAAGCCCCTACCCGGTGCGCTTCGATAAGGACGCCCCCGGTCTGCACCTGCTGCAGCGGGTTCGGGACGAAGCCCACCGTTTCGCCATCACAGCCCACAGAAAACGCCGCTCCCGCCAGAGTCTGGAGTCCAGCCTGGAAAAGATCCCCGGGGTGGGCCCGGCCCGGCGCCGGGAGCTGCTGAACAGGTTCCATACAGTCCAGAACATCAGGGACGCTTCCCTCGAGGAACTCTCTCAAACACCAAAAATAACTCTCAAAATCGCTCAATCCATCAAAGAACACTTGGCATAGCCGGCTGACGTGCTACAATGAGCCCAGTTGAGCGCCATTATAACTTGAGGAAAATTATGCCCCAAAATAAAAGAAGCCTTCGAATCCAGCGGATTGTCATGAGCATTATCGGTATTTTGATCATCTTGGCGATGGTCCTTTCGCTGGTTCGCTTTTAAATTCCAAGCGCTTATTCCAATCACTTCAAATCAATAATAGGCAAGGAGCTGGGTATGGTGAAACACAGATCCACTCTCTGGTATGCCGCCCTGGCAGTCGGCTGGGCTTTTGACATCCTTTACTGGAAAAAGCCGCCGGGCATATCCTTCCTGATCCACGTCATCCTGCTGCTGGGAGCGCTGGCCCTGCTGAGCTGGAAAGAAGGCCTGAAGCCGGCCCGGAGCAGCCTCTACCTGGTTCCGCTGATCCTGGCCTTCAGCGCCCTGGGTTTCCTGCGCGAGGAACCCTTCACCCGCACCCTCAACCACCTGCTCAGTCTGGGCTTCCTGGGGACGCTGCTGCTGTCCTACCAGGGAGGCCGCTGGTATGCCTACTCTTTGAGCGACTACCTGGTGGGCGGCTTCCGCCTGATGATCAACGCCCTCAGCCTGCCCTTTCAGCTGATCTCCACCAGAGAGGAAGTCGAGTCCGGGGAGGAAGCTGAGAGCCCCCGGGGATGGAAAAAGATCCTGCCCTACCTGCGCGGGATCCTGATCGCCCTGCCCCTGCTGGCCATCCTGGCCGCTCTGCTGTCTGAGGCCGATCCGATCTTCTCCAAATGGCTCCAGGACCTGATCGAGCTGCTCCGGCTGGAAAAGCTGCCCGAGTACATTCTGCGCCTGGCGCTGATCGCCATCTGGACCTTTCTGGCAGCCGGCCTGCTGCTGTATGCCCTGACCAGGAGCAAGCACGAGAAGCTTGTGGGGCAGGACAAACCCTGGCCGCCCCGCTTTCTGGGATTTACGGAAACCGCTGTCATCCTGGGAGCGATCAACCTGCTGTTCTTCTCTTTCGTTACGATTCAATTTAAATATTTCTTCGGGGGGGAAAAGAACATCGCCCTGGACGGCTACACCTACTCGCAGTATGCCCGGCGGGGATTCGGCGAGCTGCTGGCGGTGGCCTTCTTCACGCTGTTCATCATCATGGTGCTGAGCGGGATCACCCGCCGGGAAACCAGATCAAGCCGGGTCGCTTTTTCCGCCCTCACGGGAGCGATGACCGCTTTTATCGGCGTCATCCTGGTCTCCTCACTGCAGCGGCTGACCCTCTACGAAAGCGCCTACGGCTTCAGCCGCCTGCGGACCTATTCGCACCTGTGCATCCTGTGGATCGGGGTCCTTTTCCTGGCGATCCTGGCACTGGAGATCGCCCAGCGCCACCGCTACTTCACCCTGGCGGCCCTGGCCGCGGTGACCGGTTTTGTGCTGACCATGAACGCTGTCAACGTCGACGGGACCATCGTCCGCAGGAACATCCAGCGCCTGCAGGAAGAGGACGATCCTCTGGATACCCAATACATCCACAGCCTCTCGAACGATGCCATTCCCACCCTGATCGACCTGGTGGATGATCCCTATCTCTCCTCCAGTGAACGGGAGGAGATCGGCGCGCTGCTGGCCTGCCGGGAAAGGACCCTCAGCGAGCTGACCGGGGAGCGCCCCTGGCAGAGCTTCCTGGTCCCCACCTACCGGGCCCGGGTAGCATTGGAAAAGAATCCCGGTCTGTGGGAAGGATTCACCGTCCAGGAAGACCAGTATGGGGTGCAGTATATTGAAGGGGGGACAAAGAAGTTCTACTGCGGCGGCTATCGAGGATGGGATTGATCCCATCCTTAAATGCTAATAAAAATCAGGGGAAACCACTCAGAAAAGCAGGGGCTGGAGAGCATCCGGTTCCCTGCGCTCTGCGCGGGAAAGCATCCCGCCAGCGGCACATTCCCGGGCAAGTCGGTCATCCAGGGCCAGCTCCCGCTCCAGGGCCACCCGGACGAAGGCTGATTTGGTGACGCCGGAGCGCCTGGCGGCTTCCTTCAGGCGGCTGTCCTGAGCCTCGCTGAGCAGGATCTGGACCTTTCTGGTTCCGGGCGCCATCTCAGGCCCTCTTGTGAGCCGGGATCCGCAGGGCGGGTTGGGATTTGCGGTATTCCTTGATCCAGGGATCCGTCCGCAAGCGCAGGAAATCCTCGTGATTCCAATCGGTGCAGACCCATTTTCCCCCTACCTTTTTGTGGTAAGTGTGGACCATGCACACCGGACACCAGCTGAATCTCCTTTCCTCTTCCTTGTTCATCTTGACCTCACCTTGGCAACTGGGTTGGCTGGGGAACCCGGGAGCATTCCCCATCAGGCTCCTAAGGTGCAAGATATGTGCCATATCCAGGCTGTCGCCCCCACATATACCGCCGCAGCCCGGATCACTGCCCAGCGGTGGGGACGAGGAGACCTGGAGCCTTGGAGACCCCGTCCCCTGGTCTCCCAATCCCCCAGTCCCCTGGTCCCCTGGTCCCCCCGTCCCCCAGTCCCCTGGTCCCCCAGTCCCATATCCATACCCGTCCCCGGTCGCGAGCACAGCGACCAGCATACGTTGACTTGCCCCCGACCGCATGATAAAATCCCTTTCGCACGTGGGCGTGTAGCTCAATGGTAGAGCAGTGGCCTTTTAAGCCATTGGTTGGGGGTTCGAGTCCCTCCACGCTCACAGAGAAAAATCCCTCATTTACTGAGGGATTTTTTTAGTTATCGCCGATCTCCGGGACAGCTGCCAGGGCATTTTCCTGAAGAAGAGAATTAAAAGCATACTGGGGTCCAGCCATGATTCTTGTCCCCACTACCCGCCTCTAGCCGGTTGGACTAACATAGAGAGTGGTACAAACAATGGTGCAGATCAATCCAAGCAACAGGTGTAGGTCAATCTGAAAGCCAGAAGTCCAATGATCCTTAGTTTACAGTGTATTGATGTTGAATTGCAGTATACTGAATAAAATCGGTCGGATAATACCGTTTGCTGAGGAGGACGTGATGGGAAAGAGGAATATCCACTTTTACTTCGTTTTAGCGCTTACGCTTGGGTTGGTAACCAGCGCGTGCGGTGGGCAGGTTGTGAGCCCGACACCTACTCCAAAGCTACGGGTTGTGAACCCAACGTCTGCTCCAACACCTTCTCCAGATGATTCGGGCACGGACAGCTCCCAACCAGAGATCACCGTTTGGGAAGTTTCCTTTGCTCCTGGTGAACAGGAAAACGGCCTGTCACTGGGGAAGATCGAGGACGCCGATATCGAAGTGGTGGATCTGCCTGACGGATCACGACAAGGTTGGCGGACTGGCAACGGCGCAGCCCTGCCAGCAGAAGACAATAATGACGGCCTAGACGATTTTATCCAATTTGCGGTCAGAGACGATATTCTGTTTGAGGGCAGCCCAACCTCGCGAGTGGTCATCGAAGTTGAATATCTCGACGAAGGGACGGATATTTTCCTGCTGCAGTATGATTCTCCTACCGGTCCGTTCACGGATGGATTGGTCGTATTCAAAGAAGATTCAGGTAAGGTCAAGACGATGACCCTGCCTTTGTGTAATATTTACTTTGGCAATCGAAGTAATGGGTATGATTTTCGCATTTCAGATGAAGCCGATGGCCCTGAAACGATTTTACGTGTGACTGTTCGGCTGGTGGAAGAATCTGCTGAAGGCGTGACGATCAACGTAGATAGTTGCGGCGCAAATCCTTATGATGATCAGCCGGACAGCGATGCGATCCAAACCTGCATCAGCCAGATGTGCAGCGGAGACACGATCCAGTTCACATCAGGTATCGAAGATCAGGGGTATAAGGGGTATTTGGTCGACAAGACGATTTTCCTCGTTTACCCGATGCTGAATAGTGATTTAACTTTTGAATCGACAGATTCGAGCAACCATGCCCTGTTACAGGCTACCGCGGACCTTAAAGGGTTTGTTGTCCGTCTGTCGCCAAGATTCTATGTCGGTTCTCCAGGTTTGATCGATGACATCACCTTTCACCACCTGGACATTGACGGCAATCGTGCTGAACGTGTCTGTATAGGCGATACTTTACCGGGGCAAGAGCAGCCAACCGCTGATGGGATAAACGATAATGCCGGCTCGTGGTTATTTGATTGTACCGAAGAGAATATCGCCGACTCTTACTGTGCCCCTGGCAGCTTGACCCTGGGCGGCGGGGTCGATACGGATGATCCTGGACAAGATTACCTCGGAAATCCTGACTTGTGGAGCACGAATTTTATAGTCCAGGATGTGGTGATCGCGAACACGGAGTGTGGAACAGCTTTTGGTTTCGGGGGGGCGGCTTTTGTGATCGATTCGGTAACCATCGACACTTCAGGAGAACACACCCATGCGCCCGGTTGTGAGCTGACCGATCCAGATGACCCTGTCAGCGCCTGGGGAGATGGCATCACTTACGTCGGACCAGCACACCAGCTGACCAATAATCTGGTAATGGATGCATCCGATATCGGTATGGTCTCTTTCGGTGGGAGGGATGTCCTGATATCCAACAACACAATTATGGCCCGACCGGGGAATCATGGAATGTTCGCGGGGATCGCAATGCATCCCAATACGCTGGGAGATATTGGCGGCCTGGAGGTCTCCAATAATCAGATCATTAATGAAGCTGACCAAACCTGCGGCGGCATCCACGCCGGCATCAATCTGGGTGTGCATACCTGGGCTAATGGATGTATGAATAATCCAGCCGGAGCCACATACGGAGTTGCAGAGGATTGCTCAAATTTCTCCCCGGCACCGCAAGGCGAGTTATGCGATACAGATACTTACTGCCGCACCTGGGGACATATCCCTGAGGGGAAAACCCTGACCCTGAAAGATAATTACGTCAAAGGAACGCAGGTTGGTTACATTATCAGTGGGCTTGATGTGCTCGGAGACCTGGATATCTCAGGCAATGAAGTGGAGGATTTGCATCTAACCGATTGGGAGGGTGATCGCAACTGTGAATGGGAACCGGGATATTCTTACAATTGGGATGTGATCGATTTCGTGGCTTTCGATCCACCCCTGGATGGTTGGGAGGAACAGTTGATATTTTGCTTACGGTAACAAGCAGCTCTCCTGCACTGGGATAAACCTATCAGATATCAAACCGCAGACGTTATTCTCCAGAGCAGATCATCACCAAATTGCGTGAAGCTGAGGCTCGCTGACGCGTCTGCCAGGGGACAGCTGTGGGTCTGTAAGAAGGGGAGAGCACAAACAGACAGGGCGGTGTTTTGGATTACCGGCCGCAAGTCCCACAAGCGATCATGGTTCCTACTACCCAATTTCAGCCGGTCGGACTAACATAAGGAGTGGTACAAATAATGGGGGCATGTCAAGATATCATATTCTACTAAGAGTAGACATTGAAAGTGAACGGTATTACAAATATATCAATCTGTTTTGAGGAGGCATTTTGTCAAAAGCTGAA
>JANTFT010000047.1 GCA_024763275.1 Anaerolineales bacterium
CATCGTCGACGCCGTCACCGCCTATATTGGCTCTGACGCCTGCGCCGAGACCATCTGCAACGAGAAATTCTATGACTGGAATGGCGTCGGCCCCATCTTTGATGAGAACTTCGACGGCATCCGCATCATGATGGAAGCTCAGGGCATCACCCTCGAGAACATCGGTGAGTAATCTGACAAAATATCTAGCATTAGTGTAAAAAGGAGAAGGGAGAACAGCAGCTTGTTCTCCCTTCTTTTACTTATAAACACCACCGAAAATCAGCGCTCTAACAAGCGGCTCTGCCTACACCTAGGCCCACCTCCCTATGGTATAATTCCCCCAATCTGTCAGTCCAAACACGCAATCATAAACTATCGAGGGAAATATGGAACCAATCCTTGAGTTAAAAGGAATTACGAAGAGTTTTCCAGGCGTATTGGCAAATGATCATATCAATCTCACTCTCAACCAGGGTGAGATTCATGCTTTATTGGGGGAGAACGGCGCTGGAAAATCAACCTTAATGAATGTGCTTTACGGGTTATACGCGCCTGATGAGGGGGAAATATACGTCAGAGGGAAAAAGATTGCTATCAGCTCCCCCAGGGATGCCATCGCTCAGGGTATCGGTATGGTCCACCAGCATTTCATGCTTGTACCGGTATTCACGGTGACAGAAAATGTCATGTTAGGAGATGAAACCATCCGGGCAGGAGGTTTCCTGGATCGTAAAACGCCTGCCGATCGCATCCGGGAAATATCCCACGAATTCCACCTGGAGGTTGATCCAGATTCTTTTATCCACGATCTCCCCGTCGGTGTGCAGCAACGGGTAGAAATCATCAAACTGCTTTACCGGGAAGCGGACATTCTCATCCTGGATGAGCCCACAGCTGTCTTAACCCCTCAGGAAGTAGATGAGCTGTTCACCATCATGCGCTCACTTGTGGAGAGCGGGAAATCAATCATTTTCATCACTCACAAACTGCGTGAGGTCCTGACATTTGCGGATCGCATTACCGTCATCCGGGGAGGTAAGGTGATTGGCACCACGACCCCTGCTGAAGCAAACCAGAATCAGCTGGCTGCCATGATGGTGGGAAGGGACGTCTCCCTCGAGGTTAACAAAGAACCCGCTCAGATCAAGGATATCGTCCTGGAAACAGAGGATCTGGTCGTGCTTGATGACCTCAACAATGCAGCTGTAAAAGGAGTCAGTTTTGACGTCCGCGGAGGGGAGATACTGGGGATCGCAGGCGTGCAGGGCAATGGACAGACAGAATTGGTCAAAGCGATCACCGGACTGTCCCATCCTGCTGCCGGTAAGTTAAGACTGTTAGGGCATGACATCACCCACGCCTCACCCCGAACGATCACGGAGCTGGGATCAGCCCACATCCCCGAAGATCGCCAACACGACGGGCTGGTGCTAACTGCGACAATTGCCGATAATTTGGTTCTGAACACTTACTACCGAAAACCCTTTGCCAAATATGTTGTCCTCCAGGAAGACAAGGTCTTAGAAAATGCTGAGGAAATCATCACGAACTTTGATGTCCGTACCCCCAGTCCATTGATTCCGGCAGGTTCCCTTTCCGGCGGCAACCAGCAGAAGGTAATCGTCGGGCGCGAATTCTCCCGACCGATCAAATTTCTGGTCGCCTCACAACCTACCCGTGGCCTGGATGTCGGTTCGATCGAATACATCCATAAACGCTTATTAGAAAAAAGGGGTGCCGGTGTGGCGATTCTGCTGGTATCCACCGAGCTGGATGAGATCATGGAGCTATCTGACCGCATTGCGGTTATGTACAACGGACAGATTATCGCCATCGTTGAAGCTGAAGGAGCCACCAAAGAGCAAATTGGCCTGCTGATGGCTGGAGTTACAGAGGCCTAAAGGTTCCCGGAGTCTGTTTTTGGTTGGACCTAACCATAAGGGATGTATCTATGAGCGACAAAGTGAAAAAACAAGAGGATTTGAAAAAAGACGCCGGCAAGATCTTCCTGGAAGAGATTTCAGAAAGCCCCCTGACAGTGACCATCCTGGCGATATTCACCGGGCTTCTGCTGGGCGGCGTGCTGGTTGCTATCACTACTGAAGCTGTCTATCAAGCGTTCGGTGTGTCCTTATGGGAGGGTATCAAGGCTGCCGTGGGAGCTGCCTGGCAAACTTATCAAGCCCTCTTTTATGGATCCGTAGGCAATCCCTCAAAAATCATCGCTGCCTTCCAGAGCGGTGATGCAGAAGAAATCCGCTGGGCGGTAAATCCTTTCTTTGACAGCCTGCTCGTTTCCACCCCCTATATATTTGCCGGCCTGGCAGTTGCTCTGGGATTCCGGGTGGGATTATTCAACATTGGAGCTGAGGGTCAGCTCTTTATCGGGGCTGCCACCACTGTGACGGCCGCAATCTACCTGAAAGGCTTACCTGCCATTATCCACATCCCGGTCTCCCTACTGGCTGGCTTCCTGGGAGGTGGACTATGGGGATTCATCCCCGGCTGGCTCAAAGCCGCCACCGGCGGGCATGAGGTGATCAATACCATCATGATGAACTATATCGCCTTCCGGTTAAGCGAGTTCCTGCTGCGCGGCCCCCTGAAGAATCCAGAGGGTTTTTCTCCCGTCAGCGCTCCTATCCAGGAGTCAGCCCAATTACCCCGCTTGTTCCAGGCACCTATCCGCTTCCATATTGGATTCTTTATCGCCTTGTTCTTCGCTTTTCTGGTCTATCTTTTCCTGTTCAAAACAACCTGGGGTTTTACTCTACGAACTGTGGGCGCCAACCCCCGAGCGGCCAAGTATGCCGGCATGAGCATCATTCAGAGCACGGTTCTGGGAATGTTCCTTAGCGGTGGTCTGGCCGGTCTGGCGGGGGCCAATGAGGTCCTGGGAGTTAACCACAACCTGGCGCTGGCTTTCGCCTCTGGCTACGGGTTCGATTCCATTGCCCTGGCTCTGCTTGGTAAGAGCCATCCTCTTGGTGTAGTTCTCGCTGCGATTCTGTTCGGATTCTTACGCAACGGTGCCATCCAGATGCAGATCCTGGCAGGCATCCCAGTTGACATCATTTCGATCCTGCAAGCCTTTATTCTAGCCTTTATCGCTGCGCCGGCTATCATCAGGACAATTTACAGGCTGAAAGAACCTGAAATCGACATTGAAGCTGTCACGCTCCGCGGATGGGGAGGGAACTAAATATGACAACAAAAACAGCCACTCTAAACGATTTCGAAAAAACCTCACCCGTCCGCAGAATTGTCATGGGACTGGTGTTCCTGCTAGCTGCAGGGTTGATCTGGTTCCTATTCATTCGGACTCTCGAGCCCGGGGTTAAGACCACTTTCAAAATGATGCCAGGGGGTTCAAACCAAACAATTCCCGATTGGATCTTCGGCACTGTCCCTATGCTGAAAACCTTGGTCGGCATCAGTCTGGTTGCCGGGGGCTACCAGCTGGCCAGGGGTTTCCGGAAACGAACTAATCTGGTCCTCGGTCTGGTAGGGGGCATGTTCGTTTTTGCCTTCCTGACCTGGGCAACAGCGGATGGAAGCCTGAACCTGGCCGGATTGATACGCAGCGCTTTGGTAAAAGCAGTCCCACTTACCCTGGGAGCGCTGTCCGGTGTGCTTTGTGAAAGGTCTGGTGTGGTGAATATCGCTATCGAGGGAATGATGCTGACCGGGGCATTTGTCAGCGCTCTGGTGGGCAGCCTGACCAATATCTGGATCGGTCTGCTTGCGGCAGTTCTCTCCGGGGGCATCCTGGCAGCAGTGCTGGCTGTACTCTCGATTAAGTACAAAACCGATCAGATCATAGCCGGAACGATCATCAATATCTTCGCAACGGGCATCACCTCCTTCCTGTCGGCTCGTTTTCTGCAGGTATACCAGAACCTAAATGACCCCGGCAGGTTTCCAACCATCAAAATTCCTGTTTTGTCCGATATCCCATTTTTAGGTCCTATCCTCTTTCAACATAATATGTTTGTGTATGCGGTCTTTATCTTCCTGATCGTGATCACCATAGGCTTATATTACACTCGCTGGGGTCTGCGCACACGATCCGTTGGCGAACACCCCAAAGCCGCCGACACCCTGGGGATCAACGTGTTCAGAACCCGCTACTTTTCCGTGATCCTGGGGGGATTCATGGCTGGTTTTGGCGGGGCTTACTTCACGCTTGGTTCAGTAGGCAGATTTGATGAACTGATGACCGCTGGCCGGGGTTTCATCGGTCTGGCAGCTATGATCTTTGGTAATTGGAACCCATTCGGTTCTTTCAGCGCCGGTTTGCTATTTGGCTTTTTTGACGCCCTGGCATCCAAACTGGCAATCCTGAAAGTGCCGATTCCTTCGGAAGTCATGCTGATGTTCCCTTACCTGGCCACCATGGTCATCCTGGCCGGTGTGATTGGCAGAGGCCAGATGCCAGCCGCGGATGGGCAGCCCTATGAAAAAGAATAATCTCATGGGGAAAAAAGGGTCTCCCCCGGAGTCCCCCATAACAAGGACATTCTGAGCCCAGATATCCCTTCCGGCTGTCAATTTTATCAGGTGGCAATTTCCTTGCCCAAGGGATAGACCTTTTCCTGATAGCGATATAATAAAATCATAGGATTGGAGCGGGCTAGAGCTTGGCCTCTCCTTCTCGGCGTCAAGAAAACTGGAGTGCGGATCTGGAAACCATGACTGCGACCGCTATTGGAAAACGTATCTTGTTGGTAATCTCCCTCACTTTCCTGCTGGCAGCATGTGATCAGGTTCAAACAACCCAAAAATACGTTCTTAAAGGGACCTCCACGAAAACGCCTTTCCATATCAAGTACACCTACACCGCAACAAAGGAACCTCCCCCTACCTTCACACCCTCTAGGACTCCCACCTTCACACCAACCTTTACTGCCAGTCCAGAAGCTACCGAGACACTGGCCCTTTCCGATACACCTACTTTTGAGCTTCCTACCCTGACGGAATCGCCCCTGCCCGTGACTGTCACACCGAAAGCCAATGACCCCAAACCTCCCGAAAAAGCCACGGTCTGGGTATCGATCACCACCAACTGCCGCACCGGGCCTGGAGTGGGCTATCCGAAATTGACCCCCCTCCAACCAGGCAAGACCGCTATCCTGCTTGGCCGGGATAGCAGCTACTCATATTGGGTTATCAAAGATCCTGGGAACTCTGGTCGGGACTGCTGGCTGTGGGGTTATTACGCTCACACGTCCGGCGATATCAAGAACCTGCCCATTTATGCTCCCCCAGCACCACCCACCCAGAAAGCCAGCAATACACCCCCACCAACAACGCCTACCACTCCCCCACCAACTAAAACGCAGCGCCCTTCCGCGACCCCTAAAACCCCCCTGCCCACCAATACACCCAATCTAACGCCGGCAACCTATACAAATACTCCCCTGCCGCCCACACAAACACCCACTCCCAGCGAGACGCCGATTCCCAGCGACACGCCCCTGCCCAGCAATACACCTTTGCCGAGCAGCACACCCCCGTCCAAATACTGCGCCTACACCTCAGCGTTACCTGGAGAAGAACAGCAGATCATGGACCTGATCAATCAAGCCAGGAGAGCTCACGGGTTGAACGAGCTGACGATCAAGTATGCCCTGGTAACCGCAGCCAGGGAGCACGGCCAGGACATGACCTGCAACGGTACCTACAGCCACACTTCTTCTGACGGAACTCTGGCCTGGGAGAGAATAGGTATAGCGATCGGAAAAACTAAAAACTGGTGCTACACCCATTGCTGTTGTGGGGAAATCTTCTACGGGGGAGGCGCTTATCTCACCCCCGACCAGGCGTTCAACTGGTGGATGAATCACCCTTCTGCAGACCCCAATTATACGGATAACATCCACAAGCGAACAATTCTGGGCCAGTATTACACGCGTCTGGGTGTTGGTGTGATATATTACCAGCACGATGGTGTGATCCGGAAATTCTACACCGTTGACTTTATCAGATATTAACCCCACAGGATATTTGCATGCAAATCGCTTTTCTCAATCCCCAAGGGAACTTTGACCCGGCGGACAGTTACTGGACGGAACATCCTGATTTTGGCGGACAACTGGTTTATGTGAAGCAAGTGGCTCTGGCACTGGGTAAACTAGGCCACCGGGTGGATATCATCACCCGGCAGATCATCGATCCTGACTGGCCAGAATTTGCCCAGCCTTTTGACACCTACCCGAACGCGCCCAACGTCCGGATCATCCGGCTTCCGGCTGGCCCGCAGAAATTCCTCCGCAAGGAACTGCTCTGGCCCTATCTGGTAAAAGATTGGGTACCCAACATCAGATCCTTTTATAAAGAAGAAGGCCAGGACCCGGATTTCTTCTCTGCCCATTATGGAGATGGCGGCCTATGCGGCGTTCTCCTCCACAAGGAAACCGGCATTCCTTTCTCTTTCACAGCCCATTCCCTGGGTGCCCAGAAAATGGATAAGCTGAAAGTCAACAGCGATAACCTGCCGGAACTGGAAGAAGTCTATTTCTTCCGTCGGCGGCTGCTGGCTGAACGTTTGTCCATGAACCACTCTCTGATCAACATCACCAGCACGGACCAGGAAAGGTATGTCCAGTACAGCCATAATGCCTACCGCGGTGCCGTGGACTGGACCGACAACAGCCATTTTGCGGTCATTCCACCCGGGGTAAACTTGGATATCTTTGACAAAGATTCCCGTTGTGCTGGAGAAGACCAGATCACCGCCTATATTGATGAGATGCTCTCCAGGGATATAACCGGGGATCGCCGGGATTACCCCTGCATCATTGCCTCCAGCCGGCTTGACCCTAAAAAGAACCACCTGGGCCTTGTTCAGGCTTTTGCTTCCAGCATTGAACTTCGGCAGAAGGCAAACCTGGTGATACTGACCGGAAATCTCGCTGATCCTCTCAACGGATACGACCAGGCCAGGGAAGCTGAAAAAGAGGTGCTGGAATCGCTGCTGAAGGTTGTCAATGAATCTGATCTGCGAGGCCAGATATCCATGTTCTCCATTCAGGGTCAGAGCCAGTTGGGTGCGGCCTACCGCTATTTCGCAGCCCGCAGATCAGTATTTGCCCTTACCGCCTTATACGAGCCCTTTGGGCTGGCCCCTCTCGAAGCCATGGCCAGCGGTTTGCCCGCTGTTGTCACTAAATTCGGTGGACCGAGTGAAAGTCTGCTGGATGGCGATGATGAATTTGGCCTGCTGGTAGATCCCACTGACCATGATGAAATCAGCTCAGCCCTGTTCCAGCTATTAGCCAATCCCGAACGGTGGGAGAAGTATTCCCAGGCTGGCTATCAGCGGGTCCTTTCCCACTATATCTGGCAGCGGACAGCAGAAGGCTACCTGGCCGTTCTGAATTGCAACAGAGAGCATAATTTCTCTGGAAAACTGCTCTCCATCCATCCCTATTTCCTGGACCCGAGTGAACAGAACGATATCACCCTGGCCGAGCTCAGTGAACTGTATCTGGACTACGAAGTCCTGGGAGTTGGTGAAACCTTAGTGGATTTCATCTCCACCAAGCAGTCCACTTCATTGAAGACAGCCGAGGAATTCCAGCGCTTCCTGGGCGGAGAGGTGGCCAATGTAGCTGTTTATGCTTCCAAACTGGGAGCCAGGTCGGCTGTGCTTTCCAAGGTTGGGGAAGACCGTTTTGGGGAGTTCCTGGAAGAATCCCTCCAGTATCACGGGGTCAGCACGAATCACCTCCTGAAGACCACCCAGCTGCCAACCACATCTGTTTTCATCGCAAAAACGACTGGGGTGCCTGATTTCCAGGTGAACCGGGGCGCGGATTCGCAGTTGACCATCCATGATATCCCCGAGGACCTGGTCAAGCATGCCCGGATTGTACATACCTCCTGTTTTGCTCTAGCGCGGGAACCCTCCCGCTCAGCGGTTTCCAGAACCCTCCGGCTTGCCAAAAAACATCATAAAATTGTAACTCTGGATCCAAATTACAATCCTAGGATCTGGCCTGATAAGGATGAAGCCTGGGAGGTTCTGGCTCAGATCATGGATTACATCACCATAGTCAAACCCTCTCTGGAGGATGCCCGGCTGCTCTTCGATCCCAACCTGGACGAAACAGAGCTGGAATCAGCCTGCCTGGAACGCTTCCACGATCTAGGTGCTGAGGTGGTGATCGTCACCCGGAGTGGAGGGATGGTCACGGTCTCCGATGGAGATCATGTGGAGAGGGTTGGTCCCCTGCCGCTGGTCAAAGTAGCCAGCGTGATCGGTGGGAGCGATGCCTTCTGGGCCGGATTGCTTGTTGCCCGGCTGGACGGTAAAGGTTGGAATGACGCTGTATGCTTTGCTCATCGGGTTGCGGCGCTCAAGCTTCAGGATGTTGGCCATGTCAAGCGTCTAATTGACAAAGAACTGCTTTATAATCAAGGCAGAGCAAAGCCTGGCAAGTAAACTGTAGGGAGGCAGGAAAATGTCGTGGGCGATCTCTTTTATATCTGTGCATGGAGATCCGTTGGCGCCCCTGGGTGGTCCCCATCATGGGGGACAAAATGTGTACGTCAAGGAGCTATCCAGCCATCTGGGCGCCTTGGGCTTGAACGTTGACGTTTATTCCAGATGGGAAAGTGACCAGCAGCCCAGTTCAGAACCCTACTCTCGGGGAGCGCGGGTAATCCGCATCCCGGTTGGTCCCCCGGAAACCATCCAGAAAGAAAGCATTAACAGCTTCCTGAAGGACATTGCCAGCTGGATTCCTACCTATCAAGTCCAGCAAGGTCTGCATTATGATTTGGCCCACAGCCATTATTATTTTAGCGGGGCAGTCGGTGTTCACCTTAAAAGGACCTGGGGCATCCCGCTCGTGCACACCTTTCACTCCCTCGGAGCTATCAAGGAAGCCACCCTGGGCGAGGAAGACCACAGTCCTGACACGCGATTCAGGATCGAGCAGCTGATCTGCCAGGAGGCTGACCGGATTATTGCTACCAACCCTCAGGAAAAAGAAGATCTGAGGAAATATTACCAGGCTGATCCAAACAAGATCACAGTTCTCCCCTGCGGTGTGAATCTAAAGCTTTTCCAGCCCCTGCCCCAGCTGGAATCGAAGAAAGAGATAGCTTTCAGTGAAGACACTTTCCTGATCACCTATGTAGGCAGGCTGGATGAGCGTAAAGGCATCAAGACCCTGCTGGAAGCCGTTGCTCTGCTCGATGATCCCAGCATCCAGGTGGTAATCGTTGGCGGACCTGCCAGCGAAAAACCCTTTCTGAGCTGGAGCGATCTATCCCGGGATCCGTATCGACCATACGCCGAGCTGATAGATAAGCTGGGGATTAATAAGCAGATCACTTTTACCGGGGGTAAACCGCAGGACCAGCTCCAAAAATACTACAGCGCTGCTGATGTAACTGTGGTGCCTTCCTACTACGAACCTTTCGGATTGACCGCAATTGAAGCAATGGCCTGCGGCAGTTCCGTGATTGCCTCCCGGGTGGGAGGATTGAAATCCAGCGTGTTAGAAAACAAAGTCGGCGCTTTATTCGAACCCCGCAGCCCTGAGCGGCTGGCAGAAAAGATCAGGATCTTCCATGATCAACCGGCCATGAATGCCGAGCTGAGAAGAAATGCCCGGCCTTACGTAGTGGAAAAATTCAGCTGGAAAGCCATTGCCGGGGAAATCGCCCGGGTATATCAGGAGCTCATCGAAAGCGGCGAGTCCCAGAGCTGAGGTCCCCACCAGAAAAGAACTACCTTAATGTAAAACCGGATGCTGACCAGCATCCGGTTTTTTCGTTTTCATGAGTAAGTCTACTGTTCCGGCCAGATTCCCGCCTGAAAGTCCGCCAGTCGTTGGGCTATTGTCTCCTTGTTATATACCAAGGCATATACCTGATATCCTTGATATTTATCCATGACCCACTGGCCGATCTCTGCCTCTTCCTCAACTGGAATTACGTTTTCGAAAACAATATCCTCTTGAGGGTCGATATAGGCTGCCAGGCAAACCATTTTACTGATATCAGCCGGGCTGAAATCAGTCAACACATAAGCGAAAAGCCGATTCGCCAAATCAGGGATTTGTTTGATCCCGTTAGGAGTCAGCATTTTTACTGCCAACGCTTTCAACACCAGCGTTTGATTGCGGATCCGTCCGAAATCCCCTATTTCGATTCTGGCTCTGACAACTTGTTCAGCTTGTTTTCCGTCCAGGTGATGGGTGCCTGCCTCGAGATACAATTTTGGCTCGTCAAAATACCTGATATAGACATCTTCTGGAAGATAGACATCCAGACCACCCAGAGCGTCAACGATGTTCCGGAACGCGTAAAGATTTACTGAGATGTAATGGTCGACTTCAACCCCAAAGTCGGATAGCAGCGTTTGCGCCAACAGACCAGACCCATAACCAGGCCCATTGTAAAAACCCATACCCTCAGTTCCATAAAAATAGGCCTGGTTGAGCTTTCCCTCAGTGATACCATACTGAGCAATCTCTGGAATTTCAACCCACAAATCCCGGGGAAAGGCAAGAACTGTTACTTTTTTTGTTTGGAAATCAAGGCGAACCAGGCGAATCGAATCCGCCAGGCCGAACAGATAACCCTCCGAATCGACGCCTGTTACCAGGATGGTCAGGTACGGATCATCACCACAAACTGGCTTAATGGAGGGAGTGGAAACAGCTTCCGGGGTCCCTGTAGCTGCAACTTCTTCTGTTATAGCCACCTCAGGTGTGTCCGCAAGAGTACTTTCTACTTCTTGCTCAGCAGTCGCCGTTGACAATTCAAGCGGTTCCCCCAAGGGAGTGTTCCAATTAAAATACATATACCAGCCAACCACATTGACAGCAATGAGGATCACCAGAATGATACCTATCTTCACCGGTGATTTCTTTATTGTTTCTAGCATAAATGTCCTCAATCTTTAATTTACTTAACCTCGGAGTATCTTATCATATTGATATATCTACGGCAAGCAAAGCTAGATCTCTGCCAATCAATAATTATCAAATGTTCACTGCGGTTTCCGGATGCCTGACTATGGCCAGATGCCCTGGCTGTAATCGTCCATCAGCTCACGGATGCGCTCACTGTCCCCCACCAGGGCAGAAGTGTTGAGGCTGCGCACTGGATCAAAAACCATCTGTTCTGTCATCAGATCTTCCGGCAGCGTCACAAATGTGAGGTCTTCCTGGTAGTCCAGCATGCCAGCCAAACAGACCAGCTGAGAGATTTCAGCCGGACTTAAATCTGTCTGAACATTGGATATCAGCTGGTCAACCAGTGACGGGATGGCAACGACTCCTGACGGAGACAGCAATTTGGCAGCCACTGCTCTGAGGACAACCGTCTGGTTATTGATCCGCCCAAAATCACCGATGGTGATCCTGTGCCGGGACAGCATTTCCGCCTCTTTGCCGGTCAGATGGTGGGAGCCAGCCGAGAGGAATAATTTGGGCTGCTCGTTGACCTTCTTATACACCGGCTGACTGAGATATACATCTATGCCCCCCAGTGTATCAATAATTCTCCGAAAACTGTACAGGTTCACGGCCAGGTAGTGATCAGCTCGGAAACCATAATCATTCAGCAGGGTTTCTGCCAACAAGCCGGACCCATAACCGGAACCGCTGTAGTAGCCCATCCCCTCAGTGCCGTAGAAATAGGCTTGATTCAGCTTTCCGGCATGAATGCCCCGGCTTTCCAGCCCCGGGATTTCCACCCACAGATCCCGCGGCAGAGCCAGGACGGTAACTTTTTTAGCCTGGAAATCAACCCTGGCGATACGGATTGCATCGGCTAAACCGTACAGGTAGGTATTTGAAGCGACTCCGGAGACCAGTATGTTCATGGTTGGAGGACCGCCGCACACCGGTTCAACCGTCGGTGTCTGGGTAATACCTCCTTCTGGACTGTTTTCAGCTGAGGCTGGAGAGGAAGTGGTTGAGAGTGCGGTTTCGGTATTGGCTGGTAGTTCTAAAGGTTGATCCAATGGCCGATTATAGAACACAAATAGATATATCAGGCCGATCAAGACCGTGATACCAGCCAGGCTGATGACAAATATTTTATATGGACTTAATTTTATTTTTTTCATTTTTTTTGTTATCCGTATGAATCAAATCACATCCTAATTATTAACGGCGGACCGGGGTATTTTGTTCCCGACAATCCTTACAGCAAAGTTCCCTCGTCAACGGCATCAATAAATTAATCATCCTGAAAACAATTTTCTAGCCAGCAATTCCAGACCTAATGGAACAAACTCTGGCTGGACTATTGCCAGTTTCCAGATATGACCTCTTATTTCATCCCGGTCATATTGACGGAGGAACCCTTGAACAGCAGGTGTAATTTGGCTGATAAGTTTATCATATTCCCCATATTTCATTTCATTCAATAAAGTTCTAAGAAAGTGATGCAGCCAGAGTTCTCGTCTCAGCCCCGAAAGTTTGCTGCGATAAGGGGAATTGGACAGAATTGCTTCTACGGCTGCTTTACTGCCCCTCAGTCCGGTCACAGTTCCTCCAACAGTTGTCATCTTTACCTGCCCGGCTGCGTCACCAACCAGGATAATCCTGAGATTCCCGATTTTGGTCTCGTTTCTGATATGCGGTTCATAGACCGCGACCTGGCCAGCCTGGTAGCTGATAGGTTTTATGTTTTGCATCTCCAAGAAATATTCTAGCTGCTGACGAATCTGACCTTCTGGCTGACCTATTAAGCCAATGACCCCTTTATGATCACGGTCAGGAATTGCCCAGAAAAAGAATTCCGTACGGTTGACATCAAACCAAACATTACTTACATGTCCATCCCAGCTCTCCGGAAAATCCACCAGAGCCTGCAGGAGGGGAACCCGGAAAACGCTCCCCAGTTGCGTTAAATCCCTCACCTGGCTGTTATAACCATCAGCACCGATAAGATTGTTCGTCTTATAGAGCCTCTCTTCACCCTGTACCCGGATATTCACCGCTGTTCCGGTACTATTGTTGTAAAATCCGATCAACTCGCTGTCTTTGATGATTTCCACCCCGGCCTGCTCCGCCCTCATAGAGAAATATCTAAGCAGTTCAGCCCGTTCCAGAACAAGATCAGGAACAGATAAAGGTATTTTTACCTGGTCTTCTCTGGATATCAGGTTAAAGCAATCAATTTGCTGGCGGATTAGACTTTGATCGAAATCCGGCACTGTTCGAAACAGGCCCTGTGTAACAATGTATGTTCGTTCACAGGAAGCACTGTCCTCTTCTTTCTCAAATAAGGCAACTCGCTTACCAGCTTCAGAAAGCAATTCGGCTGCGAACAGTCCCGCAGAAGATGCCCCGATCACAATCACATCGTAATTCAATTATCCTCCACAGCGGCCTAAAATACCGAGGATTATTATAGTAGATTTCCGTTGGATAAGAAGGTTGATCGGGAAAGAGATACTGTCTAACCCCCTAAGGCGCTTGAACGCGAGATGTTATCTACCGCGCAACAAGAGAATCTGTCCAAAAGTTCTCAGCAAAATAACAAAATCCAGCATTAAAGATTGATGTTTCACATAATATAAATCATACTCAAGCCTAATAGAAGCGCTTTCTATATCATCGACGTATCCAAAATTCAGCACAGCCCACCCAGCCATTCCTGGCTTTACCGCATTCCTCAACCGGTGGAATGGTATTTTCTGCTCCATCTCAATTATATGCTCTGGGCGCTCCGGACGAGGCCCTACTGCTGACATCTCCCCTTTGAGAATATTATACAATTGAGGCATTTCGTCTAAACGAATTTTCCTTAGTATCCGCCCCACTCTGGTAATCCTGGGATCCTTAACTTGTGCTCGGATAGCCCTGAAAGTCTCGGCCTCAGGGATCATAGTTCGCAATTTATAAATTGTGAAGATTTTTCCTCCCTTACCAATCCTGTTCTGTTCATAAAGTATTGGACCCGGAGAATCAAGATAGATGGCCAGGGCAATGAATGGAAATAAAGGCAGCAGAATTGACAACCCCAACAATGCGCTGAAAATATCGAACAACCTGCTGGCAACACTGTAAAACACGCTGGTCTCTGCCGAATCCAACGGCAACGAAATCAACCAATTTTCACCCATGGACCCGGACAAGACTCTCCCGGTAAGCTTCTCGTACAGGTCAGCGGCCAGGGTGATATCAATGCCCAGCTCCAAACAACCCATTAAGGATCGGGTGGTATCTGCGCTGATATCGTAAGTGAGAGCCAGAATCAATTCAGGAACTTCATGTTCAACTGCTAGAGATACGAGCTGTTCTGATCCCCCGATAATCGGGATATCAACCTGGAAAGTCCTATCTTTCTCTTTGGCTCCGGTATGATTGACCTGATTAGCTCCCTCCCCAGCAACCATAATCGAGACATTCGAATTATTTTCCTGCTTATCATCCATAAAACCAACTATCAGGTACTGGGGAGAAGAAGTTTCAAGAATTACCTTTGCAATTTGCTTCCCCACTTCATTTGCCCCAACGATAATCACTTTTCTCATGAACCGGGAACTGCTGAATAATTGAAGATAAATAAATCGCCAGACGCCAATAAGGAAAAATCCCGAAATCACCTGATAAACCACTATACCTCGGGGAAGGATTATAGTGGGGGCTGTATAGAAAAATATCAATAAGTATACAAATATCACTATCAACCCAGATTGAATCAGTGAGAGGATCGTTTTTTCACGAGCAAGACTCTGCATGGGATCGTACAAACCACTGATGTAGGCGGCAATAATCCAGAGCAGTGATAATAAAACCAGCCATCCAGAATGAGCGATTAAATAAGGGAGATTGAAAGTCAAGCTCTCCAATCCCCGGGCATGAATCCACAAACTGAACAGGGTCGTGCACAGAATGATCAGCAAATCAATCAAAAGCAGGATATACTTCCGGTCTGATAGTTTTAAAGAACGCCGCACAATCTTATTCCTTTACTACGATTGACTTCAGGAGCTGGTAGTAGCGGGCAGTCTGCTGCTGCCTGTTGAAATTTTTCAGCAGATATTTCCTGCCGTTTCTACCGTACTCGCCCAGCAGGTCAGGGTCTGCCTTCATGGCCAGGATCTTTTCAGCCAAGTCGGTGGGGTCATCCGGCCTGCAAATGGTCCCGGACTTTGCGTCCAACACCAGCCGGGCAACCTCCGATTCCTCAGGCACGCTGGCCAGGATTGGCCGGGCTGCCGCCATCAGTGTATAGACCTTGCTGGGCACATTCAATCCCGCCAAATCCTTCCGCAGCGGAACCAGCGCCAGATCGCAGGCCGCCAGCATTTCCAGCCAGGTTTTTTCAGGTTGGGTGGGCAGGAACCTGATGTTTTCCAGCCCAAGCTGAGCAGCCAGATCCACCACCTCTACTTTCACACTTCCCTCTCCTGCAAGGATAAAAAGAATCTCCCGGTGCTCTTGCAGCAGCGCCGCCGCTCTGACCACGTTGTCCAGCGCGGAAATATAGCCGTGGTTTCCTGAAAATAGCACCACAAAATACCCTTCCAGATTTTGTTCCCGATAAAAATCATTGAACTTGCTGAGCGGCTGAACCGCCCCTGTGTCCGCCCAGTTGGCAATGATTTCGATTTTATCGGAATGCACGCCCTTGGATTCCAGGTTGCTTTTCATTCCCCGAGAAAGCACGATCACCTTACGGGCGATCAGATATTGGGTCTTTTCCAAAATTTCTGAGATCCAGACAACCAAACGATTCTTCAACTTGCCTACCCGGATAACGCAGTCCGGCCAGACATCCTGGATGCCTATCAGCAGCGGCGCCCTGCGCAGGAAACTGATAATCCAGGCTGAAAAAGCTGTTGTAATTGGGGGATTGACAGCCAGCAGCACATCCGGCTTCCCGGGCAAAAAACCAGCCACTATGGACAGCAGATTGTAGCTGAGGTAATTCAAAGCTCGAGGCAGGATCCCTCCACTCCTGGGGACAAAAACAGGTGTGCGGATGATCCGGACTCCTTCCTCCGTGCTGTGGTGGAAAAAGCCTCGATAATCGCGGTAATCAGGATGGATTGAATTACGACCGTAATGGGGCAAACTGGTAATTACAGTAACCTCAACGCCTTTCCCCACCAGATCCTGGCACAGCTGGGTGACCAGCGGCGCGGTGCCGGTTTTGTCCGGGAAATATCGCATATGGTAAAGCAGTAATTTAATACTCATCACAGTTCTTCAGTCAAGATGCCGGATAACAACTGCCGGATTCCCGGCCGCAATGACATTGGCCGGGATCTCCCCGGTTACAACGCTTCCCGCACCAATCACACTTCCCTCCCCGATCCGCGATCCCTTGAGAATAATAGTTCGTGCACCCACAAACACATCCGAGCCTATCGAGACTGGCTGGCTGGTGATCCCCTGCGGCTGGTCCTGCCTTTTCTGCTTCTCAAGGGAATGAAAATCAGTGTCAGTGATCAGGCAATTCCCACCCAGTAAGGTTCTGTTGCCAATCACTACCTTTTCAACAGCTATTATCGACCCTCCAGTAATCCCGCAGCCATCCCCGATCAGGATCTCCGCTTCGGGGGTCCGGGTGGAGATAAATACCCGGTGATAGGGAGCGACCGGGTTGGATGTCACCCAGGACCGCAGGACCAAGCGGTCCCCCAGTTCGATGCGGCTGCCCCTGGCTTTTTGGATGATGGGAGAACCCAGAATTCTCCAACCCCTGCCCCAACCGATACCCTTGAGAAGGAATTGGATCTGGATGAATGGCAGAGCCAGGATCCGCCGTATTTCATTCCAGATCACCCATTTTTTAAATAGATATTCATCCACCAGAAATCCTCTCCTCGATCAGATTATCACCTCAGGCGGCTGGGAATCTCTGTTCAAGATCCACCTGTAGACCCCCTCCATCCTGGCCGCAATGACCGGCCAGCTGTATTTTTCCTTTATCAGCCTGCGCCCATTTTGGCCCATCTTTTTCAACTCGTCCTCTCCCAGAGAAAAAGCCTCCTGCAGGCTGGCCGTCAGCTCAGGGACATCGGGTTCCACCCACCACCCACAATTATAATCAATCAAATCCTCCCATGGGGTTCCCCGGGTGGTAATTACCGGAGTGCCACTGGCTAGCGACTCAGCTACAACCAGACCGAAATTCTCACTGTAGGACGGCAGGATAAATAAGTCTGCCAGCTTGTACCAGGGCCATTTTTCCCGATCGGACACCGGCCCAAGGTAGGTAAAGTATTCCTCTACTCCTGCCTGTTTGATAGCGTTATGGATGATATCCCAGTATCCACCTTCATCGTATCCTGCCAGAACTACTCTCCAACCAGCAGGTCTTAATTCTGAGACCGCACTGACCAGATTCAACAAACCCTTCTTGGGATGGATGCGGGACAGGAACAGCAAGGTCTTTTTTCCATTGTGCTTCAGATCCTCAACCTTCCCCATATCAGGGACTGTAGTGCCATTGGGCAGCAGAGCAATCGGGGTCCCCAAACCCAGAGCGCGCAGGTTGGCAGCTTCCTGTCGGGAAGTGGCATGAAGAACGGCATTTGCCTCCAGGCGTTTTTTCTGAAACAAATACCAGGCAGCCAGCTTTCTCATCCGCCCATATTTGAGCGCCCAGGGTTCCAGCATGCCCCGGATGCTGGTAATCAGCGGCACTTTACTTTCCCTGGCAACCCTGTGGATGACTCCGCTGTAAGGAAGCCAGATGCCATTATCATGAATGATCAGCTCCTTCTTCCCGGCTATCAGCTTTTGCAGAGTGCTGTTGAAATCCGGAACCAAAAGCGGCCTCAGCCCAATTTTCAAGTGGACAGCAACGCTCACATAATCAAGGTTCGGATGAGTGGGGAGATCATCCTGTCCAGCTGACCGACCGAAATCCAGCGAAAGGACAGTCACCTGATTCCCCAATCTGGCAAGTTCCAGGCTCAAGGCTGGAACACTTCGGGCAGGTCCGCCGAATTCCGGCGCCAGTGACGTGGTTGTCTGGATTATCTGCATGGTGTCAATCTCATTGTGAAGTCTGCGTAGCAGCTTGCCGGGCAAGCTGCCACTTGCGGGAAATCTCTGCGATCAGGGATGGAATGGCAGAGAACTGGTATCGTTCCCGGGTGCTGCTGCTGGAAACCAGGTAGCCCGCCAGGGTCCGCAAGCATAAGAGAAATGTCATTAAAACCGCTGTAACAGCTGCCTGGACTGGCATCCTGTGTTTCACCAGTGTATAAACGACGTTGGCCCGGCGTTCGATATACATCGGCCGGGATTCCAATTTTCGGGAGGAGCTTCCCACCTTGTGCAGAACGCTCTCTTCAGGAAAATAGACGATCTTACAGCCTGCTTTCCGCATCCTGAAAAACCACTCGGTTTCCTCTACATACATGAAATAATTCTCATCCAGCAGACCAACCCGGCGCACTGCCTCCATCCTTACCAGCACACAGCAGCCTGTAAGGCTGTCCACAACCTGCCTGTGGTCCAGATGCTCCTTGAACAAGCCAAGCGAAGTGCGCAAAGTGACATCTAGAGTTGGGAATGGCAGGATGACTCGATCCGGGGTGCCATCCAAACAGCTGACCTTAGGCCCTACAGCACATATTTCGTCATCAGACTCGATTACCTGCAAGATGATCTCTAGAAAATCCGGTTTGATCACCTCGGTATCGTTATTCAGCAACAGAACGTAGGGAATGTCTTCCTCCAAGATATACCGCAAACCGATATTGTTCCCCCCCGCAAAACCGAGATTGCTTTCTGAGGTCAGGATAGTAAGGTGGGGAAAATGCTCGCGCAGTAATTCCAGAGATCCATCATCAGATCCGTTATCAACCAGAATGACCTTTAAATATCGGTAGGTCAACGATTCCAGAGACTCGAGACAAGTCTTGGTATCCTGATAATTATTCCAGTTCAAAATCAGGATTGCAACCAGAGGAGTTGGTGGTGGTACAGACATAGTCATGAATAGTATTCCTGAATCAAGGATTTATTATGCTCCAGAGCTTCTTCAGGGCGCGGTACGGCAGGGACAACCTGTATTTCCAGCGCCAGATCTCCTTTTCCTTCTGAATCCGCTCTCTGGGCAGCACGAAGGCGACCGCTTCCTCAATTTGCTGCCGGGAAGGCTGCAGATCGAGAAATTTGATGATACGGTCAACCCATATCCTGGGATTCTGGATAACTTCTCTGTAGGGCAGCTTGAAAACTGGAACCTGTGGATGGGAACCCAGGAAAGCTACTATGCGCTCCTGGTAAAGATGGATCAGTCCCAGACTCTTATCTCTCTCAAATTGGTTCCGTTTCCAGAGGGAATCTGCTACCTCGGCAGAATCTCGCTGGCACCATAACACACGGACATCTGCCAGAAATGGGCTAAAGAGCTCGATTGTCAGGCTGGTCCGGGGATCCTTCCAGCCCCAGCTTTCCTGAAAGTGCTGGCTGGTGCGGGACTCTATCAGCTTCGCAATCCGTTCAGAAAAGACTTCCTTCTGAGCCTGGATCTGATTCAGCCCCGGAGGAGCATCCCAGGAACCGCCGGCCGCAGCCAGAATGTTCTCATTGAGCTCCAGGAAATCACGGTCCTCGAAATGCCCTAGGGGGTTGGATTCCTGTTTTCCAGGGAAATCTTTTCCCAGATCCACTCCCAGGCAGGACACGACACCGCCAATCATTGATGTCCCACTGCGATGCATTCCCAGGATGATGACAACTTTACCCATTTTTATATTCACTTCCCCGAAGATCAGGAGACCACCTTTTGTTTGAGTTGTTTGAGAATTTCACGATCTTCCTGGTCCAGGTTGCGAAAACCGACAATACCCAGCCCGTAAACGATCGTCAGCAAGGCGATCAAACCCAGAATGGCGGAAATAGGCAGAGCAGGCAGCCAGTGGGTCAGACAAAAGAAGAAGCCGCCTGCTAGCAGTCCGACCGCGGCGATTTTTAACGAAGCCATTGAGAACGGCTGCATCTGATACAGCCAGAAGATCTCCAGGGCTCCCAGCAATCCA
>JANTFT010000048.1 GCA_024763275.1 Anaerolineales bacterium
AAACAAATCCAATCTAGTCTATAATCTAGGCAATTAAACAAAAAGATCACTTTTCGGTTTGTTTGTATGAAAGCTGCCCAACAGAGCCAACCCCTGGCCGAATACTATCTTCAAGAACTGTCCTGGAGGGACCTCTTCAGGGTCTTCCTGCCCCTGATACTGCTGAGTCTGGCCCCCTTCGGATATGGGTTGTGGCGTACACTTTACGGGTATTCCTCATTCGGCCCAGCTGCCGCAGCCAACTGGGGAACCTCCTGGTTCATTCTCTCCGCATTCCTGGTTATTCCCCTGCTTCTATACGCCCTGCGCAGGCTGCGGAGGGCTCATACCTGGATAAAGATCTACCCCTGGGGTGTGGAATACCATCAGCCCCTCCGGCGGAAGCGAAAACTTGCCTGGGAGGAAATTCAGGGAATTACAACCTATTCGATCCACAAGTCCTTTTTGGGATTGTTCAGCCACACAAAACACCACTTCTCCCTGTATTCCCCTGCAGCTCCCCCTTTTCACTGCCATCCGGAGCTTACCGAGCGGGCCGGTTTGAAAAAAGTCATCAAACAACAGACTTACCAGCACATCAAGCCAAAACTTATCAAGGCTTTCAAAGATGGAAAGACAATTCCTTTTGGAGGTATCTCAATCTCCAAGGAAAAGCTCATCCTTCCTCAGGTGGAGGTCCCCTGGGAATTCCTGGATGGCATATCGGTCCAAAAGGGCACTTTCCTGATCAAACTCACAGCCCAGAACACCCTTGAGGTCCCCATTAAGAACTTGATCAACCTTGAAATACTCATCCATCTCATCAAAACGGAGATTTGACATGCCGGTTCAGAGATACAGGTCCATCATAATCAGCCTGGTTGCACTTACAAGCCTGCTGCTCAGCAGTTGCAGCGGACTATCCATAAACGATATACTACCTGGCAGGAGTGGAATTGAATCAACCGAAACCATGGTTGAGGTGACCTTCTATGTCCAGATACCTCTCAACACCCCTGAGGGTGAAGAGATCTACCTGAGCCTGCTGGATGAGGTAACCGGCCTTGGAGTCAACGCTACGGCCAACCTGCTGGAACCTGCCATCGGCGAGACCAACGTTGACCAGGGTTTGCTTTACACCACAACCTTGACCGTGCCTCAGGGCTCCATCCTCAAATACCGCTACACGCGCCGAAACCAGTACGCCATTATCGAACATACCCAGATCGATGAACAGGTCCGCTACAGACTCGCCCTGATCGACAGCCCCCAGGAGATCCGGGATGTGGTCAGCAAATGGTCCGATACTGCCTTTTACTGGCCCGAGCCGGGCAGAATATCCGGGACCATCAGGGACGAGGAAACCGGACAGCCAGTTCCCGGGATGCTGGTCAGCGCTGGAGGAGTACAGGCGTTCACAACTGCTTCGGGCACATACATGCTGCCGGGCCTGCCGCCGGGAATTCACAATCTGGTCGTTTACGCGCCTGATGGCAGCTATCAGGAAATTCAGCAGGGCGCCGAGGTGGCCTCCCAGGCAAATACGGAAGCGAATTTGTCAATTGAACCCCGGGATTTCGTCGACGTTACTTTTTTAGTCTCGGTTCCCGTCGGAACACCCGAGAACAGCCTGCGCCTGGTCGGCAACCTCTATCAGCTAGGTAATACCTTTGGTAATCTCCCCGGCGGCATGAACACCATTCCGGCCAGAATGCCCCGCCTCCTGGCAGCAGGAGACAATATCTACGGGGTGATCCTGTCCCTCCCGGTTGGGGCAGAGATCCGCTATAAATATACTCTCGGGGATGGTTTCTGGAACGCCGAACATGATCAAAACGGCGACTTCCACTTGAGAAGGCTCATCATTCCCGATCATCCCGTCCAAATAGATGATCAGGTTCTAACCTGGAAAGCGGACAACGAAGCCTCGATTACTTTTGACCTGTGGACCCCGGAATACACGCCCCCAGACGATGAGATCTACATTCAATTCAATCCTTATGGTTGGACGACTCCCCTGCCGATGACCGAGGTAGCCCCCAATCACTGGGTCTTTATCCTGTTCTCTCCCTTTGATATCTTATCTGATCTCACCTACCGCTACTGCAGGGAAGCTCAGTGCGGAATTGCCGATGATATTGCCACCCAGGGAGATTCCCCTGCCGGCCGAGAGGTGAGGCCGAGTCCGGAACCACAGTATATCGCCGATAACGTCGAGGATTGGTCTTGGTTCGAGGACGTGTCCTCTGCTGACACCACACCCCTTCCCACCATCAATCCGCGAGTGGAAGGCTTCATAACCGGGATTGAAATCATGCCCGGCAGACAGGCGGGTGATTCCGCTCAGATCATGGATTCTATCGCTGGAATCGCCAGCCACTTCCAGGGATGGCTGGTACTATCACCCACCTGGACCTTTACACATCAGGATCCCCCTGTATTTGAACCCGATCCCAATCGGGATCCGCTCTGGTTTGATATCACAGCCATGACCAGAGAAACATCCAGAAAAGGGTTAAAAATCGTTTTTCATCCTCAACCACAATTTCCGGGAGAATCCACCGATTGGTGGGCTTCCGCACCCCGTACTTTCAGCTGGTGGAACAGCTGGTTTGATCAATACCGTGGTTTCGCGATCCATTTTGCAGAAGCCGCCGAAAATCAGGGAGCAGATATCCTCGTGTTGGGAGGCGACTGGCTCACACCCGCCCTTCCCGGAGGAAAACTGGCCAGCGGTGAGCCCTCCGGAGTCCCGGCAGACGCTGAGCTTCGCTGGGAAGAAATCCTTTCCGATGTCCGGTCCCGATTCTCCGGTAAGATTGCCTGGTCTATGTCGCTTCCAGAGGACAACAAAACCCAGATCCTCAATTATGTGGATCAAATCCATCTAAACTGGAATCCACCTTTAAACGAGGTCTCCGCTTCCGATCTCGAAACTTTGACCGATCTTGCCCGGCAATCTCTCGAAGGTGAAGTGTACAGTTTCTGGAAGTCCTGGGTAAAACCAGACCAGAAAGAACTGGTAATCGATATCGCCTACCCATCCACAGCCGGCTGGAACCCCGATTGCGTTGTTGATGACGCTGCGCCCTGCTATTCACTGGATGATTTTTGCGTTCCTGCCCCAGAGATCCCTGAACTCGAGGTCGGGCTCAGCGAGCAGGCGATGGTCTACCAGGCACTGCTGTTCAACGTTTCAAAGCAGGACTGGATCTCTGGAATCATCTCCCGGGGATATTATGCGCCGCTAGCTTTGCAGGATAAATCGATTTCAATCCACGGTAAACCGGCAGAAGACCTGGTCTGGAAGTGGTTTGAAGCCCTTCACTAAGAGGGGCATCTGTATTGAATGCTGGCGCTAAAGCTTGAGAATCGTTAATATAATATTTGATTTTCAGATTGGCTCTTGCAAAAACAAACGCAATTGCTATAATAAAAATCCAAATCAACACCAAACCCATCCATGGAAGTTTGTGGATGGGTTTTAAAATGTATAATGAGATAGGAAAATATTAGTTGTGAAGAGCAAGAACATGGAAACCATAAAAGAACAGCCCCTTGAATCTGAGAATCCGCTTGCAACCCTACTGCAGCTAGGCAGGGATAAGGGGTATGTCACTCTGGATGATATTTCCCAACTTTATCCCAAAGCCGAGAATAATGTGGAACAGCTGGAGGAAGCTTTTTCAGCGTTGTTGACCGCGGATATCTCCTACGTGGAAAGCGAAGAGGAAATCGAAGATCTCCTGGAAGAGGAAGAAGACGACGAACTCGATGAGTTTGACTCCGACGAAGACCTTTTTGATGGAGAAGATCCGCTGGAAAATATCAGCACCAACGATACTGTGGGACTGTATATCAAGCAGGCCGGCAAGGTACCTCTGCTGACCCGGGACGAGGAGCAGAGGTTGACCAGCCTGATCGATGAGGGCAGGAAAGCCCAAACGCGCCTTGCTGAAGAGGAACTCACCCTGGAGGAAAGGGAGAATCTGAGTGAAATTGTTGATCAGGGCTGGGAAGCGTTTGAGCACCTCATCCAGGCAAATTCCCGGCTGGTCATCAGCATCGCAAAAAAATACGTCGGCCGGGGAGTATCTTTCCTGGATCTCATCCAGGAGGGCAATATCGGCATGATGCGGGCCGCTTTGAAATTCGAACGGGACCGGGGATATAAATTCAGCACCTATGCCACCTGGTGGATTCGCCAGGCCATCACCCGTGCTATCGCCGATCAGGGGCGGACTATTCGCGTCCCAGTCCACATGGGCGATAAGATCAACAAGATGATCCGCATGCAGCACCAATTAAAGCAAGAACTTAATCGGGATCCAACCCCGACAGAACTGGCGGAAGCACTTAATGTTACACCTGATGATGTCCATGACATGATGAAACACGCCCGGCGCCCGCTTTCCCTGGAGATGCCCACCGGAAAGGAAGATGACGCCACGCTGGGAGACTTTATCGCAGACACAGACATCACCCCTCCCGATGAAGAAGCTACCGGCATCCTGCTCAAGGAGCATCTCCAGGAAGCTCTTGCGGAACTGCCTCCCAGAGAAACCAAGATTCTAGAAATGCGCTACGGCCTGGTAGACGGCAGGACACTGACTTTAAATGAGGTCGGGAAAAAGATGGGGGTTACGCGGGAGCGAATCAGGCAAATCGAAGCCCAGGCCCTTCGCAGGCTGCGCAATCCCCGCATCCAGGAGAAGCTGCAAGCCTATCTGGATTGATCTTTCCAATTCGGCTTAATAACAAAGAGGAACGGTTTCCCGTTCCTCTTTTCGTTAACACAGGTAGGACATCACTTGAGATACAGATCTCCCCAGGTGGTAGGGTCGGCGTAAATTCTGGTGGAAACGTTGCTGACCACTGTCTGCTGCAGCAGCTTACCGGCCTTGTCATTGTCGGATATGGAGATGGCGAACCCATAATGGTCTCCAGCTGCCGGGTAGGCAACTCCCAGCAAACTCCAGGGGATCTTGAACTCGACCTGATAGCCCTTGCCGCTCTCCAGGGCGCCGATCTTGATCTCAGTCTTTTTTCCTGCCTCTGCCTTTGGGAACCACATATAAGCTTGAGGAGGCTCGGGCGCACAGGTTGTGGTCACTTTACCGTTCACTATATAGCAGGTCTGGATCCCATACTGGCCCGGGGAAATACCAATTTGATAGTCATCCGCCGTCATGGCTTGCAGATAATAATCAGCACTCACATAGCGGTCAAAAAGGATTTCAATACTATCTCCCAGATAGATCTGCTCCTTTTTGGCTTCCTGGACGTATTTGTCGTCTTTCACCCGGACACCAATGTAAAGGTAGTCCTCATCCCAACCAGCGACCACTGTACCAGAGCAATCCAGCTCGTCTGTCCAGTGAGATGCGCCATATACCACATAATTGATCACTTTCTGGATAGGAGGATCCCATTCGTACAGATCCCCATCGATGCCAATAGGACTATCGATGTATGATGCAGTGATGGATGGCCCACTGCGAACAGCCGGTCCGACATAGGAGACTTCCGTCTCTACCGTTGCTGTAGGTTCAACAATGTCCGTCCCCTCATCTGTTGCCGTCAGCTCAGGGGTGTTCGTGGGCACGACTTTTGGCGTTGCCGTCGACTGATCACCGGTGGTATCAGAATTTGAAGATGAAGAGGTATCATCTGAAGCAGACGTGGCAGGCACAGCCTGGGTGGGCTCAAACAGCGCTGTCATAGTCTTATCCGGTGTGGGAAAAGAAAAAGGGGTTGGAGTCGAGAATCCCGGCAGAGTACAGCCTGTCAGCCCAAAAAGCACGAGAACTGATACTAAAGCAGTGCGTAATTTGATCTTTTCCATAGGAACATCCTCCTCAATGAGGCTTCATCACTTTTTTAAAAGCTTATAATAGAATTATATACGAAATTATCGCAAGTAATTTCTCCTTCGCAAGGAGCTAACGACTTTGTACACTTACGATCATCCCCGTCCTGCCGTTACTGTGGATATTGCAATATTCATGCCGTCAGATGCCGGGTATCAGGTATTACTGATTCGGCGAGCCGGAGATCCTTATAAAGGGTTTTATGCCCTGCCAGGAGGATTTATGGAGATTGAGGAAAGCCTGGAACAAGCAGCCCGGCGGGAGCTCCAGGAAGAGACTGGTCTGAAAAACATCCCCCTGACCCAGATCCACACTTTCAGCAAGCCAGACAGGGACCCACGAGGCCGGGTGATTTCCACTTCTTTTGCAGGCCTGCTGCCAGATTCCCTTCAATCCTCCTTAAAGGCTGCCAGCGACGCTTCCAGGCTGGACTGGTTCAGAATCCAGGACCTCCCGAGGCTGGCATTTGATCATAATCTGATCGTTCAAAAAGCCGCCGAAACCTACCTTACCGATTGATCCAGTATTCCTTTCCAGGGAACTCAAAGGACTGGATTTTCAGGATGGGCACTGCTAATTCCCCCCTGAATCAAAACACCCCACCATGCCGTGTGTGATTTAGTCTTGAACCTGCTTTCGCAGATTGGGTTCCTCATAAGGAGTTTCGCCTTGGCTCAGGCCTATCGCGTAGCTCCTTTCATATTGGAACCCTTAAAGTCAGTGTTGGCTCAAAACACGTTGATCACATCGCGAACACAGTAGGGTGGTAACACTTTACCATAGCTCTCCCCTGCTGAACAGGGGAAATGTATCTCTCTGCTCTGGAATGTGCTTTTATTCCAGGTCAATCTTGATATGAAGCTCTTCAAGCTGGCCAGGCTCGACCTCGGAGGGCGCGTTCCCCATCAAGTCCCTGGCTGACTGATTCTTTGGAAAAGCGATCACTTCTCTGATATTGGGTTCGTCCGCCAGCAGCATACACAAGCGATCGATTCCAGAAGCGATCCCACCGTGAGGTGGCGTTCCATAGGAAAACGCCTGCAACATGTGTCCGAATCTTTCCCTGGCCACGTCCATATCCAACCCGATCAGGGCGAAGATCTTCTCCTGGAGGTCCGCCTTGTGAATCCTGATCGATCCGCCGCCAATCTCATAACCGTTCAGGACCAAATCATACTGCTGTCCCCTGACCCGGGATGGATCTTTCTCCAGCAGGTGGACGTCCTCCATCATTGGAGAGGTAAAAAGATGATGGCTGGGATCCCAGCGTTGTTCATCAGCGTTCCAGTTAACGAGCGGAAAATCAATCACCCAGCAGAAACCGAGCATATCCTTGTCAACCAGTTCCAACCGGTCGCGCAGCTCTTCTCGCAGTCTACCCAGACTCTCAAAAACAATCGCCGGCTTATCTGCCACAAACAACAACAGATCCCCTGCAGTTCCCTCCAGGCGGGCAATCAGCTTATCCTTGACTTCTGGGGTCAGGAACTTCGCAAATGAGGATCGCTCCTCACCCTCAGTGGTCAACGCCAGATAGGCAAGGCCACGGGCCCCGTAGCCCTTGACAAAATCAGTCAGCTCATCGATTTGCTTGCGGCTGTAATCTCCCAGCCCTTTGGCGTTTAAGCCCCGGACAGTTCCTCCCCCGCTAACGGTATCCGCAAAGACCTTGAAGCCCGAAACAGGGGCAAGATCAGAGACATCCTTCAGCTCCAACCCGAAGCGGATATCCGGGTTATCCTTTCCGAATCTATCCAGAGCTTCCTGGTAGGAAAGCTGCGGCCAGGGAGTCTTCAGGATCCTCTTGTTAGGGGTTACTTCTTTAACCAGAGCGATATACAGTCCTTCCAGGAGGTCCATAACGTCCTCCCGCTCCACAAAGGACATTTCAATATCAAGCTGGGTGAATTCTGGCTGGCGATCTCCTCGCTGGTCCTCATCCCGGAAACAGCGGGCGATCTGAAAATAGCGCTCCATCCCGGCAACCATCAGCATTTGCTTCAGCTGCTGGGGAGATTGCGGAAGGGCATAAAACTGTCCTGGATGCACCCGGGAAGGAACGATATAATCCCGGGCTCCTTCAGGGGTGGTTTTAAACAGGATGGGCGTCTCGATTTCCAGAAAATCCCGCTCATCCAGATATCTACGGATAAAGGCAACAACCTTGTGGCGCAGGATAATATTGTCGCGCATACGGGGACGGCGAAGGTCCAGGTAGCGGTATTTCAAACGGACCTGCTCCTCTACTTCTTCCTCCTGGTTGATCAAGAACGGAGGGGTTATAGCAGGGTTCAAGATCTCAACATGCGATAATTCGACTTCAATAGCTCCGGTGGCGAGATCCGGATTTTCCATGCCAGGAGGTCTCTTTCTAACCGTTCCCACCGCCTGAATGACCCATTCGGTCCGCACAGGAGATAAAGCCCCGTGAACTTCTGGAGAGGTCTCAGGATTGGATACGATCTGAACAATGCCGAAGCGGTCGCGCAGGTCAATGAAACTGACACCACCCAGATCGCGAACCCGGTCGACCCAACCAGCTAAAGACACTTCTTTGCCGACATCCTCAACTCTCAATTCTCCACAAGTATGCGTTTTATACATCATTCCTCCAACGAATTCTCCGAAAGGTATCTCCTTCAGGTTTAGGCATTATAGCACGGCACTCAGGGAGTGGAATCCTGTTCTGATCAAGACATGAACAGCACAGCTACCCCTACCAGAGCCAATCCCGTTCCCAGAATTGCGCCCCAACCAATCTTCTCATGAAAATAATGGTATTCCACCGGAAGAAGATAGATTGGCGATAGCGCCATCAAGGTACTCGCCACACCTATGCTGATATGCTGAAGAGCGTAAAGCGAAAGTGAAACTCCCACAAAGGGACCGAAAAAAGCGCCTCCCGCAATGGCTCCCAGGGCGTGGGGATGTTCTTTAAGTTTCAGAAACGTTTCCTGGTATTTTTTCTGGACAAGGGTGATCATCACCATCACCAGAAAGGCTGTAAGCATGCGGATAAAATTTCCGCTCAAAGCTGAGAACTCACCACCCAGGCCTGGTTTTGCCAGCACTATCCCTAATCCCTGCCCAGTTGCTCCTCCCAGCCCGAAGAGAATACCTTTCAGATAATTTTCCTTCCTTGCCGGGTGGGTGGGTTTTTTATCGAGAATCACCCAGGCGATGCCCAGTAAGGTGATCAGGATTCCTGCTACCTGGATCAAGGACAGACTCTCACCCAGGAAGACCCAGGCAGTTACAGCGGCGATGATGGGGGCCAGGCTCATCATCAGCATGGAGATCCTGGGGCCAATCCAGATAAAGGCCTGAAATAAAAGGGCGTCTCCCAGGACCAGTCCGACAATACCTGATGTGCCCAGCCAGAACCAGCGGTCCCATCCAGCATCTACCGGCCAGGGAGCACCGAGAAAAACCCAGTGCCCGGCTGCCAGGAATAAACAAGCCACTGCAAGCCGGACACGATTGACAACCATCGAACCAACCTTCCTGCCAGCGATTGTAAATAGCGCAGAGTTTACCGCATAGGTACCTGAAGTGATCAGAGCGGCGATTTCTCCCAGATACGACATTATTAATTCTTTCCGTATACGTCTGACAATAAGAACAAGTTCCTATTGTAATGGAAGGTTGCCAATTGTGAAATAGGGGCTTCAGTTCTAAAGATTGTTCAATTCCAGTTATTTGGTGTTTAAGAGGATTGAAAACGGAATATTAGATCAGTGGAACCGTTATGGCTTCAGTTGACACTCATCTCAAGGCAGGTGAATCCTTTTCTACAGATTCATGGGGAATGGCCTGGATGCGGGGAGCTTTTGAGATGAATACCAATCCCAGGGGAAGGTTGGGCTGCATAACCTGCCTTTTCCTATCTGGCTGTGAAACTCTCCAGGAACAGGTCAGCCAAGGGGGTAGCTCAGTATTTCTCTGAACGCTCCTTCCGCATGTGAAGAATCATCAGAGAGGGATTCTTTTAAGCTAATAGCTATAGAACAACAGGGAAATGAGTGTATACTGAGAGAAACTTAATGGGGAGGTCAAATGAGATTATTGGAACAGCGCATTCTCGAAGAAGGCCAGTATATTGGAAATGGCATCTTGAAAGTTGATAGCTTTATCAATCATCAGGTCGATCCCTACTTGATGAATGAAGCGGGAAAAGAGTTTGCCAAATTGTTCATGAACATCTCAGCCAGCAAGATCCTGACTGCGGAAATTTCTGGAATTGCGCCGGCTGTATCCGCCGGCTTGCACTTGGGCATCCCGGTCGTATTCGCCAGAAAACACAAACCCATAACCATGCCGGACCAGGTGCTGTTAACCCTCTCCCCCTCCCATACCAAGGGCAGGACCGTAGAATTGATCGTTTCCCCAGAATACCTGGGGGCGGGAGAACGAGTCCTGATCATTGATGACTTCCTGGCAACTGGTAAGACGATAGAAGGATTGATCCGCCTGGCTCAGATAGCGGGCGCTGAAGTTGTCGGGGTTGGCGCCTTGATAGAAAAAACCTTTGAAGAAGGGAGAGATCACCTGGAAAGCATGGGAATCCACGTTGAGTCCCTGGCAAGAATAGAATCCATGTCAGAGAAAGGGATCGTTTTCCACAAATCATGATCCGTGACACGATTGTAATTCTCGACTTTGGATCCCAATACACCCAACTGATCACCCGGGTTGTCCGGGAACAATCGGTTCACTCCCTGCAGCTGCCCTGGTCAGCTGACCAGGATGAGATCCGGAATATCCATCCATCCGGGATCATCCTCTCGGGTGGTCCATCGTCAATCTACTCCGCTGGGGCTCCCAAATTTCCAGATTTCCTTTTTTCCCTGGATATTCCCATCCTGGGGATCTGCTACGGTATGCAGGCCCTGGCTGACACATTATCTGGAGAAGTCACCCCCTCAACCACCAGGGAGTACGGCTACGCACTGCTCACTGTAGAACTGGAAAACCCTCTTCTGCCCGGGGGAGAACATAAGGTCTGGATGTCCCACGGCGACCAAATCACAAAGCTGCCGGAGGGATTTGTCAGCCTGGCTTCCACAGCTAACACTCCCATCGCCGCAATGGGAGATCTGAACCGCCATTTATACGGTGTTCAATTCCATCCCGAAGTAAAACACACCGCTATTGGCACAGAGATCATCAGGAACTTCCTCTTCAATATCTGTCAAGTAAAGGCTGACTGGACGCCAACTTCGATCATCGCTGACAGCGTGGCTGAGATCAGGGAGAAAGTGAACGGATCAAAAGTACTGGCGGCTGTCAGCGGCGGGGTGGATTCCAGCGTTGCAGCCGCTCTGGTTCACCAGGCAGTTGGGGACCAGCTGGAAGCAGTATTTGTTGATACCGGGTTATTAAGAAAGAACGAGGCTGCAGATGTCAAGACCGCCCTTGGTGACACCCTGGACATCAACCTGCATACTGTGCCCGCAGCCGATCTCTTCTTCGCTGATCTGGCAGGAATCACCAATCCGGAAGAGAAAAGAAAGCGGATTGGCAGCCGCTTCATCCGGGTCTTCGAGGATCAGGCTGGAGCCCTCGGCCACCCTCAATATCTGGTACAGGGTACTATCTACCCTGATGTTGTGGAATCAGCTGCTCCGGACAGGAGTGCTGCTGAAACCATCAAAACCCATCATAATGTAGGAGGGCTGCCGGAGATGATGGATTTCCAGCTGGTAGAACCCCTCCGCTACCTGTTCAAGGACGAGGTCCGGAAAGTTGGCCTTGAGTTAGGATTGCCGGAAAGCCTGATCTGGCGCCAACCCTTCCCCGGGCCTGGACTGGCTATCCGCTGTCTGGGAGAAGTCACCCGGGAGAGAATTGATCGCCTCCGGGAAGCAGATGCGATATTCCTGGAGACTTTGGCTGACGCTGAGCTGCTCCATTACCAGAAAGGACCCCAGGGAGCGGGATCCTCCCAGGCTTTTGCGGTGCTTCTTCCGGTAAAGACCGTCGGCGTCATGGGGGATCAGCGCACTTACCAGGACGTGATTGCCCTGAGAGCAGTCACCACAGATGACTTCATGACGGCAGAATGGTCCCGACTTCCACCTGAATTGCTGGCAGGAACCGCCAACCGGATTGTCAACGAAGTCCCAGGAATAAATCGCGTGGTGTATGATATCACCAGCAAACCTCCCGCCACGATCGAATGGGAATGAGGATCAGGGACAGGTGATCAGGTAAGACAAACACCCATTTTTCCGTCAATATACTGGTACTGGTTGTACTAACCCTTCCGGATCCAAAAATCCAGGATATTAATCCTGCTACTGCCTGCTCCGAAAGATAATCAAGAGCCAAACGTCTGATCTCAGGAGAGTTGATATGAAAGCAGCAATGATTGGTTTAGGAAAGATGGGAGCCAATATGGCCCGCCGCTTGATTCAAGGGGGACACGAGATAGTTGGCTACAACCGCAACACAAAAGTAATCGAAGATATGGCTGCAGAAGATGGCTTGATAGCGGCTTTCTCCACAAAGGAAGTGATTGAGAGTTTGCCCCAACCACGAGTTATCTGGATCATGGTGCCGGCCGGGGAGCCAACAGAAAGTGTGATCAACGACCTCGCCCCCCTGCTGGAAAACGGAGATGTCGTGATAGATGGCGGCAACAGTAATTATAAGGACACCCTCAGGAGAGGAGAGAAACTGCAAGGGCGGGGTATTTCCTTTGTAGACGTGGGCACCAGCGGCGGCATCTGGGGCCTGAAAGAAGGCTACAGCATGATGGTTGGCGGCTCCCCAGAAGCGGTTCAGACCATCACCCCCCTGCTGGAAACACTGGCACCTGCTCCCGACCTGGGCTGGGGACACGTAGGCCCATTCGGCGCTGGCCATTTTACCAAGATGGTCCACAACGGAATAGAATATGGAATGATGCAGGCCTACGCCGAAGGTTTCGAGATCCTCAAAGCAAAGAGTGAATTCGGGCTGAACCTGCATCAAATCGCCGAGATCTGGCGCTACGGAAGCGTAGTCCGCTCCTGGCTTCTTGACCTGATCAGTTCAGCCCTGGCAGAAAATCCCCAACTGGAAGGCATCAAGGGCTGGGTAGCAGACAGCGGAGAAGGCCGCTGGACAGTCTTTGAGGCTATTGATCTGGACATTCCCGCCCCGGTGATCACCGCTGCCCTGCAGTCCAGATTCGTCAGCCGGAGAGCTGATAACTTCTCCGCCAAACTTCTTTCAGCTCTGCGCAATCAGTTTGGCGGGCACGCAATCAAGAAGGATTAGGTCCCTGCAAAACAAAGGAAAAAACATGGAGCTCCAAAGAGTCATATGTGTCACCGGTCCAGCCGGAAATCTGGGGCAGGCGGTCATAGAGCGCTTTCAATCTGATCAACCTTCATTTATGCTGATCGACCACCGCTCTGGTCGCCTGCAGGACCTGTATCCGGCGCTTTCCTCCAACCCCGCTCACCTGTTGCTGAGCGGGGTCGACCTCATGAACAGGGAAGCGGTTGAGGATGCAGTGGAACGGGGGATAGAGACGTTCGGCAGGATCGACTGCCTGATCCATACAGTAGGCGGCTTCAGCATGGGGGAAACCGTTGCAGGTCTAAGCGATGAGACCTGGGAGCGGATGATGGACCTCAACGTGAAAACCCTCCTCAACATCACCAGAGCGGTCATACCCCATATGATCCAGGCCCAACAGGGAAAGATTGTCACAATCGGAGCCCGGCCTTCATTGCAGGGCAAAGGCCGCATGAGCGCTTACAGCGCTGCCAAAGGAGCTGTCCTGCGCCTGACAGAATCCATGTCCGCGGAACTGAAAAAGAGTGGAATCAACGTCAACTGCCTGATACCGGGGACAATCGACACTCCTGGCAATCGCGCAGCCATGCCTGAAGCGGACACTTCCCGCTGGGTTAGTCCAGCATCCCTGGCTGGAGTTATCCACTTCCTGTGCTCGTCTGCTGCCGCTGACATCCACGGAGCAGCTATCCCAGTATATGGAGCATGATCAAATGGAAGACATCCGCCCTGTAACTATCATGATCTTTGGAGCCTCCGGGGATCTGACCCGCCGGAAGCTGATCCCAGCCCTCTACAGCCTTTTCCAGAAGGATCGGCTACCGGGGATCCGCATTGTGGGTACCAGCCGCTCGGAGTACAGTGATGCCGGGTTCAGGGACCACCTGCTCAAAGGCATCCAGGAACACAGCCCCGACACCTATCAAGCGGAAAGCTGGGAAGAATTTTCCAGGAGGATCCACTATCAGAACGGGAATCTGAACGATCTGGCGGATTATCGCCGGCTGGCTGAAACCCTCACCGGACTGGAGGATCAGCAAGCCAATCGTTTGTACTATCTGGCAATCTCTCCCGAGTTTTACAAGCAAACCATTATTAACCTCGGGAAATCCGGTCTGGCCAGGCAGGCTGACTCCGCAGATGCGCCCTGGAGGCATATGATCATTGAAAAACCCTTCGGCAGGAACCTGCAAACAGCCCGGGAATTGAACCAGGTCATCCATGAGGTTTTTACAGAAGACCAGGTTTACCGGATTGACCACTATCTTGGAAAAGAAACAGCTCAGAACATCCTTTTCTTCCGCTTCGCGAATACCATTTTCGAGCCTGTTTGGAACAGAAGGTATATCGACAACGTCCAGATCACTGTGGCAGAGAGCGTTGACGTGGGCCACCGGGCCGGGTATTACGATAAAGCCGGTATTCTGCGGGACATGTTCCAGAATCACCTGCTTCAACTGCTTTCTCTGGTTGCTATGGAAGCGCCAGCATCCTTCAACGCGGATGCCATTCGCAATGAACGCGTGAAATTGCTGCAGTCCATCCGCCCCTTGAAGCGGGAAGATTCAGTTGCCGGACAGTATTCAGGATACTGCTCGGCTGAGGGTGTTTCGGAAAACAGCCGCACGCCTACTTTCGCGGCTGTAAAGATGTTCGTTGACAACTGGCGCTGGAAAGGGGTTCCTTTCTACCTCAGATCAGGCAAATCCCTGAAGCGTAAAGCCACTGAGATCACCATTGAATTCCAGCGTCCGCCGCATTTGATGTTCGGCTTATCCAATCCTGAGGAAATCACGCCAAATATCCTGTCAATCTGCATCCAACCCGACGAAGGAATGCATCTCAAGTTCCAGGCGAAAGAACCGGACTCCGAACAGAATATGCGACCCGTAGAGATGGAGTTCCATTACCAGCGCTTCTTTGAAGGAACCAAACTGCCAGGAGCCTATGAAAGGCTGTTGAGCGAAGCGATTGCTGGAGACCCTTCTCTCTTTACCCGTAGTGATGCCATCGAGACCGCCTGGTCGTTGATGGATCCCCTGATCCAATCCTGGGAGGACCAGTCCACGGATGATCTGGCAGAATACCAACCCGGAACCTGGGGGCCAAAAGAGGCAGTTTCCCTGCTCGCTAAAACAGGACACTACTGGCATATGAACTGCGGCCTGCACGAAGGCTGCATCGAAGCCCTTCCCTCCCGGAAGTGATGGGCAGGAAAGACTGGCGAGATTTCTTATATTCTGATGATTTTTACCAGGATAGCCCTGTGTTATAATGCTTTTACTGGGGATGATAGGTATCGACGGAGGAGGTTGACCCCGGATTGCAAGCCGAGAGGCGCCGTTCTCGATAAATCAGCGCAAAACCTTAAGTGCCAACCGCACTGACTATGCTGCTCTTCCCCTCGCTGCCTAAGCGCGGGTAAGAACAGACGATTGCCTCGATGCAATCTCGTTCATCTCCTTCAACCTCCTGCTGGAGGGGCGTGAACGTCACAAAGCAGGAGTGCGGCCGGATGACGCCGCTGGTCTGGCTCAAGAGGAACTTTCGGGTTCCAGCGGCTAACCAGCAGTAACTTTGGGCAGTTGTAGTTCTGCTGGTAAAACCAACAATTGCCTACGCTTGTAGATATCCGAGTGGTTAAATCTTTCGGACGCGGGTTCGATTCCCGCCATCTCCACCTTTTTTATGAAAAGCCTGTTTACAAACAGGCTTTTTTTATGCCAGCTGCAGCTCAAGCAGCTGGCCTTACCTGCCCTGCTGGAAAGTCTGAACCTGAGAATATGTTATAATCGTGCTATTATGACTGCTTCCGAACCTATTCTGCGCGATACCATGTCTGAGAGAGAAAACCAATTGGATGTCTCCGGAAACGAGGAAGAACAATCCTCCGCTAATAAGCTTGGCTGGATCATCGGCGCTGTTGTGGTGCTGGGTTTGATCATCACCGGCCTGGTCTTTCTGCTTCAGCCAGGTGCGGATACCGCCCGGGTCAGGGATATATTCATAATCTTTATGGCCCTGGAATTCTTACTGGTGGGCATTGTTTTGATCATCCTGATCGTTCAAATCGCCCGCTTGACCTTGCTGCTCCAGAATGAGATCAAACCTATCCTCGACTCTACCAACGAAACCGCTAATACCCTGAGAGGAACAGCTGTATTTTTGAGCGAGCACATGATCGAGCCAGTCCTTAAAATGAATCAATATCTGGCGGGGCTGAACAGAATCGTTGGTTTCTTTAAATCCGAGAAAAAATAATCATCTTTTCAGTGTACCGAGGAGTGTGAACTATGTCTGATAATAATGAATTTGGCGCTTTCATGTCTGGATTACTGTTGGGCGGGATCGCCGGGGCGATCACAGCTCTCCTGCTGGCACCCCAGTCGGGAGAAGAGACCAGACAAGTCATCATTGACAAGAGCATAGAGATCAAGGACAAAGCCCTGGAAACAGTCGAGGAAGCCCGGCAGCGAGCCGAAAAAGCTGCTGAGGACGCCCGCATCGCAGCCCAGGAATACACCCAGAAACTCCAGGAACAGGCCAAGAATATACAGGAGCAGGGCCGGGTGATCCTGGAAGAGCAAAAACAGAAAATCGATAAGGTAGCCAAGGGAGGCAAAAAAGCTGACGACGGGGCTGAAGCCTGATCTGACTGATTTTCAAACTGACTATTAAACCAGACCGGTCCTGCCGTACAGGACGGGTCTGGTTTTTTAACTCTGCCGGGAAGTCAGCTCCGCCAGAGTCTCGCCAATCATCCCGGAAATCTCACCCGCCAGTAAGGCAGCAGGGCTGCCAGCTCTGGAAGCAGCCAGGGTTCCTGCCCGGGCATGAAGCCAGGCTCCGGCTGCAGCTGCAGAAAAAGGTGCCATTCCCTGGGCAATTAAACCGGTGATCATGCCGGACAGCACATCCCCGCTGCCCGCTTTGGCCAGAGCAGGATTGGCGGAAATCAGGATCCTGGTCTCTCCATCTGGGGCAGCAATCACAGTATGGGCTCCTTTAAGGAGGACAATTTGATTCCACTCCCTGGCGAACCTCTCAGCTGTACCAACCCTATCAGCCTGGATGTCAGCCACTGAAAGTCCGCACAGTACTGCCATTTCCCCCGGATGAGGGGTTAATACACTGCCGGGAGGGGTGGTCCGGGACCACTCTCTCAACTCTGACAGCAACCGCAGGCCATCAGCGTCAATTACTAGGGGAGGTAGGCTGGCGATCTCAAGGAAGGACGCCAGGAAATGGCCGGTGCTGCGGCCCTTTCCCCATCCCGGCCCAATCAAGCAGGCAGTTGACCTTTTTAGAGCAGTTTTGACCTTCTCAATAGAAGATTCCTGGATCCCGTCCTCTTCCTCTTCCAGAACAACCCAGGTAGCTTCGGGAAAGCTCTCCATCAGCCCGGGGTAAATGCTTTCGGGAACCGCCATGGTAACCAACCCGGTGCCGATGCGGTAGGCAGATCTGCCCGCTAAGACCGCGGCGCCGGGATATGCGCGGGATCCAGCCAGTATCAAAGCCGTGCCGAAGGTCCCTTTATGTGCGTCCAGCGGCCGGGGTGGAAGATTGGCTCTGACCCACTCCTTGAGGATAATCTCCCTTTTTATCCCATCCCACTCCGCCACCCCCTGGGGGATGCCAATGTCTACGGTCACTATTTCACCAACAAATCCATAAGCCGGGAACTTAAGCATCCCCTCCTTCACAGCGGCCATACACACCGTTAGATCAGCTTGAATCGCCCTCTGATCAGCCTCGCCAGAGTCGCAATCCACTCCCGATGGGCAATCGACAGCGACCACAACCGGGGGATGCTCCATACCACTCAGAACCTGCCGAGTGATACCCAGTAAGCTGCCGAGAGGTTCCCGGAGCGGTAGTTTTATCCCCGTGCCCAGCACTCCATCGATCAGCACT
>JANTFT010000049.1 GCA_024763275.1 Anaerolineales bacterium
CTATACTATGCCCATCCTTTTTCTAGGTCAGAGCATTGGCTTCAGAGTGGTATATAGCTCCTCGCAAAGTCGCATTGAGATAAGGCAATATTTCAGAGATATCTACCGTGAGGTGTGCGGTCGCGGAGAAGCGTTCTGCCCCTGGTTCGCAAGGGGGAGTGGAGACCTCTAGATCATAGTTATCGATTAACATTATTCTATTCCTCCTCAATATCCTAATTTCCTGGCGCGCTGGTGCATCTTGATCGAAGGCAGCGAACTCCCATTATAATAACCCATAAAACGGGCTGCCCCTGCTGCCAGGATCACACCCCAGCGGCCAGCCAGCAAATAGCGTTCAAGCCTCCGGATGATCGAACTGGAACAGGGAGATTCCTGAGTAGCCGTATCCATTGTCAATGAGCCCTTGTTTTCCCGAGCCATCTTAAGAGCTTGGAAAACCTGTTAGGGACTTGCTTGATTTCTTTCGGCCAGGATTGCAGGGCGATTTGCATTTGCTGATAGCCAGCTGAGAACATCTCCTCAGTCCGGCTGAAATCCCAGATAGGCACGACTGGTTCGATCTTTAAATCGACCTTATACACCGGTATATCTTTCGCTTTGGCCAGTTCCAATTCCAATGAAATTTGGCGTTCCTCGAAGGTCTTGAGCAATTTTTCCCAAAAGGGACCAAAGCCGTAAGCCTCCACGTTCACTGCTGCTGGGTTGGAAAGGCCTAGGGCAATAATGTCTGTCGCGCCATATAGAATGGCAGGCTCGATCGGCAAATTACTGACCACCCCGCCATCCATGAGAAATTGCCCATCCTTTTCGAGGGGATGCATCCAGGGAGGCAGCGCCGTTGAGGCTACCAACCCCTCCAGCACAGATTGGTTGGGGTCGGGGCCATAATAAATGGGCTGGTAGGTGTTTAAATCAGCACTGACCAGTACCGCCGGAGGGCCTTTCAGATCTCTGAAGCGGAATTTGGGCGATACACCCTGTGAAATGAAAAAGTCTCTCATTTTGTGATAGGGGTGGGTGCGCAAGCGGTTGAACAATACCCGTACGGTAAGCCAGGCGGTGTTTGCCGGGAGCAGATCTGAACGGGCAGCGACCCGCCAGGACTCCTCCAGACGATCGAGCCCAGCGGCAGAAAAACCGTGCATGGACAAAAATGCCGCGTTGACGGCGCCAACCGAGGCACCGACCAGTAAATCAGGCTGATAACCTGCTTCCAGCAGGGCACGCAAAGCGCCCACCTGCAGGGCGCCGCGGGAGCCGCCTCCTGCCAGTACAAAGGTCAATTTGCGATTTGCTCGTTTATCCATGACGGTTTCCTCATGCCGTTTATAACAGTATCAACTCCGCGTTCACTGCGTCCCTGAGTTGATAATATTGTGGATATTTTGATGACCGAGATCATCACTTTAGAATAACATCCTTGATAATGATCAATGCTGCCACGCCCAGCAGCACCCAGCCGAAAACCTGTTTGACGGCCCGGGATTTCATGCGCCCAGCCATCATCCACGAGCCGAGCTGGCTTCCTATAAGAACTGCTAGCACGGTTGAAATCCATATGAGCCACTGAGGTTCGGCAGCGGTTGCCAGGTGAGAAATGAAGCTGGAGATGCCCGAGCAGGTAACTACAAAAGCCGAGGAAGCAGCGGCAAATTTGGCTTCCAGTCCGGCAATATAGAGCAGGGGGACTATAAATGATCCCCCGCCGCGTCCGATCAACCCTGCCACAGTCCCCAGTCCGCTGCCGGCACTCAACCCCAGGATAACGCGCCCCCGGGGAGTCATATCACCCCGCTTGGGTTTCCAGCCCGAGAGCATCAATATCGCTGCGGCAGCAGTGAACAGGGCAAAAAAGACCAGCAGTGGCTTGACTGGTAATTGTACGTTCAACCACACGCCCAGGGGAGCAAAGAGGATCATCGTGGCGGCAAAAGGGATAGCAACTTTCCAGTTAATTAACTTCTTGCGCCAGTAGGTGATGGCCGCTGAACCGCTGTTAACCACATTGAGAAGCATCCCTAAGGGAATGGCTTCGGTTTTGAAGTCCATACCCATCCAATACAGGATAGGAATATAAAGCTGTGAACCGCCCATACCCAGCATCGAGAAGACAAAGGCGATGATAAAAAATATAGGTGGAGCTAGGTAGAGGGAGATCATTGCAAACACCCCGTGTGATTGGTGCTATTGCCACTGATCACAGCCTGGCTAGGTTTGTTAATGGGAGCAATATCGTTTACGATGATAGGTAACAGATCGCAGCGAAGGTCCTGGTTGGTGACCGTGTTATCTTTGTGGGCAGCTTTGGTCTTCATGTATTATGACACCATTAATTCGATATTAACCTAAATCCAGAAAAGTCATCTGCACTTCTCCAGCGGGGAATATGTTGGCTTCGACTTCCAATGCTTTAAGTACGGCGGACGGTACCACACAGCTATTCCTGCAGATGTACTGGCTGGCCAGACGATAAACTTCCGTTTCTAACAGTGAGGCGCTCATTTCGTGAGCGATATCCAACTCTTTAAGGGCGTCTGCTAGTTTCTGGATGTGTTCGCAGGTAGTGGTCAATTCCACGGCTATGTGAGTCATATCTGTATGGCGCGCCTCGACTGTTGTTTCCTGGTTGCATTCTCCGGCATTGACCCACAGCATACTCATAAAAGCCTCCAAGCGAAACAGGGGGGGCAAAAGAAACAGGGGATCTTATGCCCCCTTATTTAGTCTACCAAACCTTAATCCCAAAGAATGAAGTGATGAACTTGACGGCCACATATAAAAAATACAGACCGAAAATCAACTTCAGTATGGCAGGTTTGAAACGCTTAATAGTGGCTGCACCTACCTGGGCCCCGATAATAGTGCCCAGGGCCAGAAGCAGCCCGGCTCCCACGTCGACAAAACCCTGAGCCAATTTGATCCCGCCTCCCACAACGGCAAGCGGGATCATAGTTGCCAGTGAACTGCCCATCGTGATATAGACCGGCGCACCAAAGAGATAAATTAAACCCGGCACCAAGGCGTAGCCTCCACCCAGTCCGGCCACTCCAGTGGCGACACCAACTATGAACCCAAATACGGACAATTTCCAGGCAGGACCCGAGATGATCTTGCCCTCACGCTGGGGCATTTTTCGTTGAGTGATCCCTTCGATGATCATCCGAATAGCTGGCCACAGGAAGATCAACCCCAGGATTAGTCCCAGGATTTTCGATTGGCCCACCAGCAAGGTAAAGAGCCATGATCCTAAAAGTACACCGAGGATACCAGCACCGCCCAGCCAGAGCACGGCGCGAATATCCAGGTTGCGGCGCACAAGATGTCCGTAGCCGCCTGAGAGGGCCGTAAAGATTACTGCGAACAGGGTTGTGCCAACAGCAATGGGAGCCGGATAACCAAGCCAGAAGTGGATGATGGGCAGCATCACACTGCATCCACCTGTGCCGATCAGGCCTCCCAGCAGACCGGCTACGAAGCCGACAATTGCAAGAATGACGCCTCGAGCCAGATTGACAACTGGTACATCCGGCACCCCCACGGCTGCCTCCCCGGAGAGGAAATACCACAGAGCGATCACGATCATGATAGCAAGAAGCACAATCGTAGGAATCTGCCCTTTGAGGGAATGAGTTGATTTATTCATATTGTCCCCCTTTTATGAATGATTGTTTTCTAACCCCGGGCGCACGACCAGCACCGAGCAGGGTGCATGGGTGACAACACGGTTGGAGACACTCCCCAGCAGGAAAGCCTTCACGGGGGAGAGGCCCCGGTGACCAATGAGGATCAAATCAAAGCCTTCCTCTCGCGCTGCACGGACGATCTCTTCAGCAGGATCTCCTTCATGCAGCAGCAGTTCTGCTTTGATGCCGGCTTCTTTCAACAAGGATTTGGGCTGATCAAAGACCTCCCATGCCTCAATATCCTCTGGCGGCGCACCTACAACCGTTGTTCCAAGGGTAGAGGTTACTGTGGGAATGACATTGATTAATGTGACAGATTCTATTCCGCGTTCAACTGCCAGTTTAGCAGCTGCTTTGACTGCCTCCAGGCCGTATTTTGATCCATCTACGGCTACAAGCATGCGTTTCATCTCAAGCCTCCGATTTACTATATTACATTCACCGAGTTAACAAATGAATTTTACGGTATAGAAATGGAGGCGGGTGTTTCAGCCCTGGTCCCCGGCAAGTCTGGCACAAGCAGGAGCAGGGTTGGTTGTTGCGTCTACAATTTTTTTTCATTGTTTAACCTCACCGAATGCCATTCCCTTCCGGTAATTATCGTATAAGGGTCGGGTTATCATTTCTGACAGTCACGATCCTTTTCTTCAGCAGCGGCGGCGCAGCAGGACTTCTATTTTTTTGATGAATTCCTTTATGAGATAGTTATTGATTTCTTCCGGATCATCTCGCTGGGCAATCGCCAGGATCTGGCGGACCTCCTCCTCCTCAAGAATGATCAACATCTTTTCTATACGTTGCTTAGCCATTACTGATCACCTTGAGGATATTCGTGAACGACCTGGCGGCATCTAAAATATCATCTGGAGTTGTGAAATAGCCTGGACTGAAGCGCAGAGCGCCTTTTTCCAGTGTGCCTGCAGTGCGATGAGCCTGAGGAGCACAGTGCAGCCCGGAGCGGGTTGCAATGCCAAATACCTGATCAAGCACCGCGGCAAGCTGATCGGGTATATAACCCTCTACGGTCAGGGAAACAACTGCAGCTCGCTGGCTCAGATCGGCAGGTCCCAGCACTCTCACTCCGGGAACTTTATGGAGCGATTCGATCAGCAGGGCGGTCATGGCCAGCTCGTGTTCCCTGATTTTCTCTACACCCTGCTCGAGGACAAATGACACGCCTGCCAACAGCCCTGCAATGCCGGCTGCGTTCTGTGTGCCAGCTTCCAGGTGGGACGGCAGTGCTTCAGGCATGGTTTCCAGATCGGATTCTGTACCGGACCCACCTTCGATTAAGGTGTCGAGCTTTAGGCCTGGTCTAACGACCAAACCGCCAGTGCCGTGCGGCCCGTATAATCCTTTATGTCCGGCAAAAGCCAGCAAATCTATGTTCAGATCATCCATGTCAATGGGGTAGGCGCCGGCTGTTTGGGCAGCATCTACTAAAAAGGGGACATTTCTTTTTCGAGCCAGCAATCCGATATCTCTTATGGGAAGGATGGTTCCCAGGACATTTGAGGCCTGAAGCATGGCGATTAACTTTGTCTCCGGACGAAGCGCGCTTTCAACATCCTCAAGAGTCAACCTGCCGTCAGCTGTGCAGGGAACTGCTGTCACGGCTACCCCGCGCCTTTCCAGCGCTTTTAAAGGCCGCCACATGGCGTTGTGTTCGATGGAAGTGGTGACAACGTGATCGCCTTCTGCAAGCAGGCCTTTGAGGGCCAAATTGATGGCTTGGGTGGCGTTCAGGGTGAAGGCCACCCCCGCAGGATCCGGGGCGTTGACTAGATCCGCGATAGCCTCCCGGGCCTGATCGGCGATGCGGGCCGATTCTACTTCCTGACGGTGGCCGCCCCGGCCGGGAGTCGCTCCGATCTCTCGCATGAAGTGATCCACAGCCTGGTAGACTGCTTCTGGCTTGGGCCAGCTCGTAGCCGCGTTATCAAGGTATTTATTCATGGGTATTAGCACCTACCAGCTGATGCAGCGCGCTTAGGCTCTCCTTCACGCGAGGGAGCAGCACCTCTCTGAAAAAAGCTACTGCCGCAGCTTTGTCATGGTCCATTTTTATTCGCTTTATCTCGATTATTTCCTCTTCGTCGACCGCAATCCAGATAGCGCGAGGATGAAGAGGGTCATTCATGTTGTTATTATCCAGAGCGTTCGGCGACATGCTTTCTTTTCCTGATAAAAAGGTGGCCGTAAAAGTCCCTGGGCCTTGTCAGGATCTAGAGCGCGGATGAACCGGTGAACAGGGCCAGCGCTTTTTCTTCGTTGATCCGGCATTCTTTCCAGATCAGGATATCGTAGGGATTGATACTTTTTCCGTCCACGATGATCCCCGGGGATGCCCGGAATTGATACTGGGTGTGAAGCTGATCCCACTCCGGGGAGTTTTCGGATATAAGCTGATAAGGAATTTTGTGGGCATCTAAAAATTCCAGCACTTTCTTGCTCCGCAGGCAATTTTTATAAGGCAGGATGGTTATTTTGAATTTGTCCATATGGCACCATTTTGAGCTGCTTGGTTCTGATCCAGTTGTGTTACTTGTTTTTCCTGTAATTGTCTTATCTGCATTCTCAGTTTATGGAGCAGTATCAGTATTTGTGTTGAAAAGACGGCGCTGGAACCAGAACGCGACATTGACCAGCCCGATCATCACTGGAACTTCGATCAAGGGGCCGATCACGGCCGCAAAGGCGGCGCCAGAGTCGATCCCGAACACGGCCACTGCCACAGCGATGGCCAGCTCAAAGTTGTTGCTGGCGGCAGTGAACGCCAGGGTGGTGGTTTTAGAATAATCAGCTCCAACCCGCCGTCCCATCCAGAAGCTGACCAGGAACATGAGCACAAAGTAGAACAGCAGGGGAATGGCAATTCGCACCACATCCAGGGGGATGCTGAGGATCAGGTCGCCTTTCAGGCTGAACATGACCACGATCGTGAACAGCAGGGCGACGAGTGTCAGCGGGCTGATCCTGGGAATGAATTCCTTGTGGTACCAGTCTTTGTTCTTGATGCGGATCAGGACAAAACGGGTCAGGAATCCGGCGATAAAGGGGATTCCCAGATAAATGAAGACCGACTTGGCGATCTCGCCGATGGTGATCTCGACCAGACTGCCCTCCATTCCGAACCAGGTCGGCAGGACCGTGATGAAGATATAAGCATAGACGCTGTAGAACAGGACCTGGAAGATGCTGTTAAACGCTACCAACCCGGCAGCATATTCATTGTCACCGTGAGCCAGCTCGTTCCAGACGATGACCATGGCGATGCAGCGGGCCAGACCGATCATGATCAGTCCGGTCATGTATTCCGGGTATCCTCGCAGGAAGATGACCGCCAGGGCAAACATCAGCAGGGGGCCAACGAGCCAGTTTTGGACCAGCGATAGGCTGAGCACTTTCCAGTTCCGGAAGACTTCGCCCAGATCTTCGTAGTGGACTTTCGCCAGTGGGGGGTACATCATCAGGATTAGACCGAGGGCGATAGGGATATTGGTTGTCCCGACCGAAACCGCCTCGTTGAAGTTCTTGACTCCTGCGGGATAGAGAAAACCGATTCCCACACCGATCGCCATGGCCAGGAAGATCCACAAGGTCAAATAGCGGTCGAAAAATGAGAGTTTTTTCCTGTCGTGATTTGCCATCATTTACTCCTCTTGTCTGTTGCTAATCTTCGGCAAGATTCTTCAAGTAATCAATTAATTTCAACTCGATAGCGTCCCGTAACGCCCGAAAAGTATTGGTGACTTCAGCTGGCGACCCCGTAACACTCGCGGGGTCGGGAAAACCAATATGCGTTTGTTTTCCCCCCGCTAACCAGGCAGGACAGTTCTCGGCAGCGGCGTCGCAGACAGTAACCACCAGGTCAAAGTCCTTGACGGGCAGATCGCTGATGTGTTTTGAGCGGCCCTGATGATCTATTCCGGCTTCGCTCAGGACCTTGAGGGTTAGGGGGTGGACAAAACCAGCGGGATTTGTCCCGGCACTGTAGGCTTTCCAGCTGCCCGCAAGCCTGGCGTTGATCAAGGCCTCAGCCATCTGTGAGCGGCAGGAATTCCCGGTGCAGAGTATCAGAACTTTCCTGGTTTTCTCTTTTTCCATAGCTTCTTACCTGCTCTGCCTGCGATAGGTTTCTGAATTCAGGCCTCTGCTGTGACCCGCTTTCCATTTTGGTGTTCGATGATCCAGACCAGCAGCGCCAGCGCAACAAGGAAGGCTCCTAGGTATAGAGCTACCAATCCCAGGCGCGTCCCGTCAATCCAAGCGCCGTATAACAATCCCGCAATCGTGCTGAAAAGCGAAACCCAGGCCACATAGACCCAGGCTTTCAGGCGGCCGATGATGGAGGCGGTTATTAAAATGCTTTGCAAGCTGAGCTCGGGATCGGAGATCAGGTATGCCAGCAGCGGGCCCTGGTGCATCCCCAACCGTAAAAACATCTGGGCGATGGGCACTTCTACCAGGGTGGGGAAGTACATAAAGACGCCAAAAACCACGCCCACGAAATTCCCCAAGAAAGTGTTCTTTCCGGCAATGGCCTGGATCCATTCTGGCTTGATGAGTTCGCGGATCATTCCTACTGCGAATACACCCACGATCAAGAGCGGGAAAATCTGCTTGACGAAGCGCCAGGTTTCCCACAGGAAATCACGGGTTTCGTCTTCAGTAAGCCGGGCTTTCAACATCCATCCCAGTACAAGAATGCTTAGCAGGACCCCGAAGAATTTCCCTGTAAACGCCAGGGTTACTCCGCCGTCGTAGGGCTTGACCCCTAAAGAGGCGATGATCAGCGTTAATCCAACCAGACCGGTTGAGATCCAGGTCCAGACGTTAAACCCGTTGTGGATCTTTTCTAAACCTTTCCAGGCGGTCAATCCAATCAATATCAGCATGCCGATCAACAGCGCTCCCTGGGCTGTGATGCCTTCTTCTCCCCTGGCCGGGTCAAATGGTACGAGGTTGAATAAAGTCTCCTGGAAGCGGTCGACACCGGTAATAGCCGGACTCCACTCGAAATAGGTAGTTTTGAAAAGATCGATCTGGAATGTTCCCGCCACCAGCAGGAATACCAGGACCAGTAAGAAGATCACAGAGGTTTTCCGCATAGCAGCCTGGCCTGAGAACATGGCATCCGTTCTTTTATCATGCTCAGCGTCTTCTTTTTGGAAGATCAGTGCCATGATGATCCCCACTCCGATGCCAAACGCGATCGAAAGCACCAATCTGGCCAGCGCCAGATCCATGCCAATCACCGCTCCTGTGTAGGTCAGGGCCAGGATGTTGACTGCCGGTGCCACAAAAAGAAAAGTGATCGCCGGACCAAGGCCGGCTCCTTTTTTATAGATACCAGCGAAAAGCGGGATAACTGTGCAGGAACAAACTGCCAGCAGGAACCCAGCAGCAGCGGCGGCCGGGTAGGAGATCAGTTTGGGCGTATTGCGTCCCAGAAAGCGGGTGATGGTTTCCTTAGGAATCAGCGCAGTCATTGCCCCGGCGATATAAAAAGCCGGCAGCAAGCACAGCAGCACGTGAGCTGCCAGGTAGGAAGCCAGATTGCCTAAGCCGCTGTAGAACAAATGGGGGATTGCGTCTAAGATGATATTCACGGTGTCTATTTCCTTGTTGACATATCTAATAAATTGAATATGTTGAGCTAATAAAAAACCCTGTTTAACCAGGGAGGCTGGGTACTGCTTATTTCGATAATGCTGATGTCAGAAAGGTTACCAACTCAGGCTGGGAGGGTATTTTCCCGATCGAGACAACCTTCTCGTTGATCACCAATCCGGGTGTGCTGAAGACGTCATATTCCAGGATCTCCCGGTAATCGGTGACCTTCTCGAATTCAGCCTCAATCGCCAGATTCTCAACAGCTTTCCTGGTTTCCGATTCAAGCTTCTGGCAGTTTGGGCAGCCGGTGCCCAGGATCTTGATCTCTAACATAGTGCGTGCGCTCCTTGTTTGACTATTAAATATCTGGTTGACAGCTGGGACATTCACACTGGGATTGACTTGTTTCCTTTGAAAGATCGGGCAGGGTGCCGGAGGGGATGTGCAATATTCCGGCGACAGACCGAAGTAAATCAAATATCTCTGGATTGGCAACCCGGTAATAAATGTATTTTCCCTCCCGCCTGGTTTTCAGGATGTCGGCATCGCGCATCACCATCAGGTGCTGGGAGATATAGGCCTGACGTTTTTTCAGCGTGGTCTCTAAGTGACAGACACAGGCTTCGCCAAAACCGATGCTGAACAGGATCTGGATCCTGAAAGGGGACCCAAGTACTTTTAAGAATTCTGCAAGTTGGGCTTCATTTGTCTTGGTCATTATATTCATAATTATGAATATAATACTCCTGGAGAAGATGCTTGTCAAGTGCGTCTGGGTATCCGGCCTTATTTTCAAGGGCAGCTGATCAGTCCCTCTGCCCATAAACAGCCCCCGCAGGTAGGGTGATCATAGCCCATGCAGTCCAAGAGGTTGTCTTCCGATAACCAGCAGTCCCGACAGGAGACGCAGGGAGAAAAGCTCTTATCCAGCAGCCTTTTGCGCAGTTTTTTATACTCAGGGCTGAACCAGAGATCGAGAATGGGGTTGGACCTGATATTGCCATAGCTGTGGGAATAAACCCGGCGCTTCCAGCTCCCCACGAAGCTAAAGTGGTTGTACAGGAGAGGCAGGCAGGGACTGACTTCCCCGTCCCAGCGCACAACAATCGCTCCCCGGTCAACAAAAGGGCACACGGGCGGATCTCGCTCAACAACGGGGCCGTCGATATGGAGCTCATCTCCGTATTCAAGGGATTTTTGAGCAAGGTCGGTGAGGATTGCCCGAAGGTCTGGGTTCTGGATCGCGGATCCAGAATGATTTCCAGTGATTCTATATTCGTGGCGGGAAATACCGGCGGGATAAACTGTCTCTTGGGCCTGTTCCTCAGAATAGGCTTCCAAGAATGTGAAGAAAAACGATTTTATGCTTAATTGCCAGCCGATGTCGACGATCTTTGTTAGATCTGCCGCGTTCTTTTTCATGAGCACGAAAGCAATCCCCATATCCGTCGCTAATCCATCCAGCAAGCTGGAACCACCAGAGGCGTTAAGTTCCTGAAAACCCTGTAAATTTTGAAGGATTTGGGGGAGATATTCTCCCAGCTGAATGTCCTGATAGCTTTCCGCGTGGGCTCCGTCAAGGGAAACCCACAAACGATCCAATCCTGTCGAGATTAAGTCTTCCGACTTGTCCCTCGACAGAAGCGTCCCGTTGGTGATCAGGGAAGTCTTGAACCCGCTTTCCTTGGCAAGTTGAACCATCTGGATGATTTCGGGGTGAGAGAGTGGTTCCCCGTAGCCGCTAAAAAAGATCTCCGGGAGAGGATCCATCAGCCGGGCGTCGTCGATCAGTTTTTGGTACAGCCCGAAGGACATCATGCCGGGGACATCATCCCAGGTATTCCTGATGCAGATGCTGCAATCCAGATTGCAGCGGTTGGTGACCTCTACGTAGATGAGCTGTAACGGTTGGGAGGCGATAGATTCAGATGCCATAGCGATAGTTCTTTGTTACGGTCGGCTGGACATATTCAACAATATGAATAATTTATCATCTAATGACCTTTTCAATCGACAATTCCCTTTCTGTTCTATCGCTCACAATCTGCCGCGATGTGATCCTTGATATTTTCCATGGTGTATATATATGCAGATTATTACCCGGCGCAGCAGCTTAGCTTGGCCACGTCCTTGTCAAAGGCCAGTACTGCCAGTTTGAGGGCTTCACCGTTGGTCAGGTAGGGGAAGATCATTTCACGCAGTTGAGAGACAGTCAGGCCCATTTTTAAGGCCAGGGAGGCTAACTGGATGATTTCTCCTCCTTCGGGGGCAAGGATATGGGCTCCCAGCAGCTTGTCTGTATCCGCATCAGCAATCAGCTTGACGAGGCCGCGGGTATCTCGCGCGGCCAGGGCCCGGGGGACGTAGGACATCGGCAGACTGCTTATTTTAAGGTTGTAGCCCGCTTCCCGGGCCTGATCCTCGGTGAGGCCGGCGCTGGCGATCTGGGGATCGGTAAAGGTCACCCGGGCGATATAGTCAGTTTGGTAAATCAATCCCGATCCAAGAAGAGCGTTTTCCGCGGCCAGGCTCCCGCCATAGGCTGCTGTATAAACAAACATATCCTGACCGGTCACGTCACCCGCGGCATAGACCGCCGGGTTGGTGCTTTGCCTGGTTTCGCTGACGAGGATCTCGCCTTTCTGCCCCAGCTCAACAGCGGCATCATCCAGTCCCATGCCGGAAGTGTTTGGGCGCCGTCCAGTGGCAACCAGCAGTGCTTCGGCCGAGAAGGAGGATTGTTTGTCACCTATCAACCCGCTTATTTCTATCCGGTCGGAGTTCCTTTTCACTTTTTGAGCTGAAAACCCTGCCTGGATCTCAATGTTTTCTTCTTCTAAATATGCTGCCAGGGACCGGCTGATCTCAAGGTCCTCAAAAGGAGCGATCTCCGGCATCAATTCCAGGATGGTGACTTTAACGCCTGCCCGGGAATAGATCTGAGCCTGTTCCAATCCCACGGCATTTGCCCCTAAAACGATCATTGACTCCGGAAGTTCTGTCAGCTCCATAGCGGTTGTGCTGGTCAGGTAGCCGGCTTCCTCCAGGCCCGGGATGGGTGGTGCCCAGGGTTGGGCCCCAGTCGTGATGATAATACGATCCGGGCTGTAAGTCTTGCCGTTGATTTCCACCTTGGTTTCAGCCGTTAAACGGGCATAGCCCTCGATGTATTGGACATCGGGGTAGCCTTGCAGAACATCGCGGTATTTTGCCTGGCGCAGCTCTTCCACCAGTTCGTTTTTGCTGGCAACCACTTCCTTCCAGTTCAATGAAGCCTGGCGATTGTGTACACCCTGGAAGCGCTGTTCAGCAAAGAGATGATAATGCTCCATGGACCTGATCAGCGCTTTGGATGGAACGCAGCCAATGTTGACACATGTCCCTCCGATAGTTCCCCCTTCTACCAGAGCGACTTTATATCCCAGCTCGGCTCCTTTGATAGCGGCTGCAAACCCGGCGGAACCACCTCCGATAACCATCAGGTGAATCCCCGGGCCGCTGTTCAGGACCATTTCTCCGCTTTTTTTCGAGGTTTGCGAAATGGGGCTTTCACCACTGGCTGGCGCTGCTGAATATCCCGCTTTAGCAACTGCTTGAATTAATTCTTCTGTCTTTACACCATCTTCCACTTCAACTGTCGCTTTGCCCGATTCCCAACCCGGGACTTCGGCTTTGCTGGCTCCTGGCACAGCGTTCAGGGCTTTTTGGACATGGGCGGCGCAAGAATCGCAGGTCATCCCCTGCACATCAAATTCGATTTTTTGAGAGGTCATTTCTATATCCTTTAATTCGGTCGTTAGCAGGACTGACTGGTTTATCGCTCACCAGGTGGCAGACGCATTTTTTACCTTCGATGTCATTTCTGGGGAATTTGCTTCCCATTTCATATAGGAGCTTCAATTCCTTGTCCATTTGCCTCATCTGCTCCATGCGGAGCTGGATCTCAGTTCTTTTTTGGAGGATCAATTCCAGCAAGCGATTGCAGGGGGCTTCCTGACGGTCGCGCATGTCCAGGATCTCCTGAATTTCAGCCAGGGAGATATCCAGACGTCTGGCTCCGGCGACCAGCTTCAAGCGCTGGACATCGGTTTCGGAATAGCTTCGATAACCATTGGGCTTTCTAGCCGGCTCAGGCAGCAGACCGATCTCTTCATAGTATCTGATGGTCTTTGCCGAGACGTTTGTTTGGGCGGCTAATTCCCTGATTTCCATAGAATCTCCTGATGATTACCTTAGTCTACACCTTCCAGACGCTGGAAGGTCAAGGGTTCTTACTGTGCAAATAAGTGGGATGTAAAGGCTTCTTTTTGCCGTAAGACGGCCAGCGTTACTCAAAAGTTTCTTTCGTATAGGAAACCTTCCCGTCAAATTGACTTGCCGAAAGCAGAGCCATGCAGCAAGGATGTTCTTTTTCTGTCATGCACTTTTTCGATGTAAAATAAGCTCCAGAAAGGATTGCTGGTCAGCACAGGTCCTTCGGGACAAGGAGCGATGAAATGATCGCAAAAGCCGCCATCAGCGTGCTAATCGGGTACGCTTTTGGGTGCATCCAATCAGCCTATCTGCTTGGCAGATTGTTTGGTAAGCTGGATATTCGCGAGCATGGGTCCGGCAACGCGGGGGCATCCAATATCACCACGATCATGGGGGTGAAGTACGGAGCGCTGGTCGGGATCAGCGACGTTATCAAAGGGTTGGCGGCTGTCCTGATTGTAAAAGGGATATTCCCTCAAAACCCGGAACTGGCTTTCCTCTCGGGGTTGATGGCGATTATCGGGCATGTCTTCCCCTTTTACCTGAAATTCCGGGGAGGTAAAGGTGTGGCCGCCTTGATTGGTATGATGTTCGGGCTTGATTGGAAGCTGGGAGTGCTCTTTGTCCTGCTGCTGGCGATTCCTGCCCTGGTGACTGATTACATCGTTATCGGATCGTTCACCGTTTTCACAGCCCTTCCTGTAGTGACCTACTTACTTGGTTATCCAGTCTCTTTCGTGGTTGGGAGTGCAGGGTTGACCGCCCTGATCTTTTACCTGCACCGCGGGAATATAAAGCGTATTATTGCCGGGGACGAGACCAGGATCAGGGCTGTGCTTTTTAAGAAGTAAAAGTACTTGGCGGTTATCTCAAGGAATATTTTGGCTCTGCTGTTTGGATCTGGAAATACCTGGGGGATCAAGACCCGGTTTCATTTCGTATTGGAAAGCTTCAGCGGTAGATATCTCGAGGATGATGTAAGGCTTGTAAGCAAGTATTATGGATCAGCCCATGGAGATATTTTACCTGCTGGCTGTTGCACCGTCATGGCTGGGATGATTTCCTAAGGCCCTGCACAACCTTGGGATTTTTCCCTTTGATAACCAATCAGGGGGCAGTTTGCTCGCGGTTTCGATATTCCACACCATGTCCAAAACCATCGCCAGCCTGCTGTTGGAAAGCGGGATGTTTTGCTCTTCCTATCCTTTTGTGGTCAGCATAACAGCTTTACTGGCGCTGGGTGTGATCTACGTTAATTGGAAAAGGAGCGATTCGGCAGGAATAGAAAACCATAAATCTATTATTCCCCATACAAAAACCGTCCAGTTGCGGACGGTTTTTGTATGTTTTCCAGGTGAGAGCTATCAGGGATTTACAACCAGGGATTTAGTGACGCACATCCCGTTCAATCCATTCTGAGTACAAACTTTGACGTTAACGTTGACAGTGTGTCCACTCGGGTTGGGGAGCTGGCCGCTATGCGTATAACCAAAACCGGAAAGGGGCACATTAGCGATGTCTGAACCCATGATTCCTGTCTGGAATAAATTGGACACAAAGGTAGAATCGGCGCTGGTCATGGTGTCTTTAGCATAAACTTTGACGGATTCCAGAGGTAAAACACCGGTGTTATCCACCTTGATCCACAGCCAGCAGCTCCCGGCGCCGCAATCAGCCCCACCAAAACTGGCTGTGAAATCCATATAAGGCGTAGGTGTTGGCGGCGGCGTGAAAACGGGCAAAGCAGCTGTATCTCCGACAGGCGTAGCGAATTTACCCCACAACCAGCAATCCGGGTAATTTCCAGAACTGCTCTTTGTGTACCAGAAACTCTCCGCCGCGTTCTTACCCAGCAGTATGGCTTCATCTCCTGAAAGGTAAGTGTGGAGCAGATCGTAGATGCTGTCAGGGCCATAGCGGCAGTTTGTGTTCTGGGAGATGACCACATAGGGTGTGGGGGTAGGGGTTGTGGTCGGTGTCAGCGAAGCTGTGGGGCTCAGGGTGAAAGTGGGTGTATCGGGCTGCGCTGTGTTTGAAGGAGGAATTACCTCGCCGGTGTCCTCGGACTTTTTCCCTTCAGCTGGCTGCTGGGGTGCTTGCGCGGGAGGTTTTCCCTGGTCCTGCTGACCCAAAAGTCTGCTGACTGGAACGTTGCATGCCAAACTGGCACTCAAGAGCAGCAAAAATGGAATCAACAGTTTAAGGTAGATATGTCTTTTGGGATTAGTTCGAGTTGGCAACATTATCTTTTCCTCCTGTCCGTTCTCAGTCTGAGTATTTATGTTTCTAATCCACCAGTACCCCGGATCGCTTTTTCAGTATAAACAATCTGCTCGGGAAGGTCAAACGGATAATTGCGAATGGCCAGCCTCCTGAACTGCTGCACCCTCCAGGGCAGTGATAAAATATGATTGACATTCATTTATATAACGAATATAAAGCAAGAAATGTTACTACGCAGTCCAAAGAGGAGAACCATGAAGATCAATTTAAAGATGTGGGGATACGCCCTCTGGAACCTGGTGAAAATGGATTCAAAGGAAGAGTGGGATGAACTGGACGCAGTTTCCAGATGGCTGATTGCCACCCGGTCAGCGGTTACTATTGTGACAGTGTACTCCTGCGCGATCGCGGGTATTTTAGCCTGGCGGGATGGGTATTTCTCCTGGATTCCCTGGCTGATCACCACCCTGGGTTTGTTCCTGGCCCATGGCGCCAACAATCTGTTGAATGATTACACGGATTATTCCCGGGGAGTGGATGAGGGCTATTATTTTCGGACTGCGTATGGGGTCCATCCCCTGGTTCAGAAATTCTGGGACAAGAAAACGCAGCTGCGCTGGTTTGCGGTTAGCGGCTTGCTGGCGATTGGAGCTGGGGTTTACGCTCTTTTCTATACCGATTTTGCCCCAGTGATAATTGGTTTGTTCGCATTTGGGGCGGTGATTTTGCTGTTTTACACCTGGCCATTAAAATACATTGGAGTGGGTGAACTGCTGATTTTCTTGATCTGGGGCCCTGTCCTGGTAAGCGGGGTCTATCTGGTCCTTAGCAAGGGCTGGGTGGACACCGCTTGGCTGGTGGCTTTGGCTGGGGTTTCCTTCGGGTTGAGCGTGGTCAGCATCAACATTGGCAAACACATAGACAAGGTCGATGCAGACCGGGAAAAGAAAATCGGCACCCTGCCCGTACGGGTTGGAGAGAAGGCTGCCCGCTATCTGAACATCGTGGTTATGGTTCTCATTTATCTGGTGATTATCTATCTGGTGTTCATCCCCCGCTATTTCACCCCGGCTCTCCTGCTGATCCTGCTGGCCGGGAAGCGTTTGGTGCTGGCCATCCGGGTGCATACCCAGCCTATACCACAAGAACCCCCAGAGAAATTCGAAGGTTGGCCTGCTTGGTTCGCTGCTTTTGCCTTCTACCATAACCGTGCCCTGGGAGGATTGCTCATTTTGGGATTGATCATCGACGCGCTGCTGCGCGTTTATCTCCCTGGTTTCTGGCCGATGCACTGAATGACCTGGTCTGAGAGCAATTGCCAGGGAAGCTTCCCTGTGTTAGAATGCCGTCCGGCAGAGCAGAACGACAGGCTCTGCCGGAGCATGTTAATGAGCAGAGGATATTTAATACCGGCTGGAAATTGAAAATGGCCGGGAGGTAGCGGATGCAGATCGGAATAGTGGGCTTACCAAACAGCACAAAAACGACTTTATTCAACGCTCTGACGCACAGCCAGGCAGAGACAGCGGTCAC
>JANTFT010000050.1 GCA_024763275.1 Anaerolineales bacterium
GCGGACTTTCCGGTCCACTGGACGGCTGATCCCACCATTGACGAAAGAGGGAGGGCAAGATACAATCTTCCCTGCTTAAAAATGGTCTGTGGAAGATTGCGTTTTTCCTGACAGGCCAGGCCCTAGGCAAGCAGGAATTCAACTTATTCTAGAGAAGCGAAGGTAACAGCCGGCAGCGGTGGTGAGAGGCGCTTCGAGGAAGGAAAAAATGGAAAAGTACGTTTTGCAGGCAGATAAAAGAGAGATTATCGGCAAGAAGGTAAAGGCTCTCCGTCGGGAAGGTAAGCTTCCGGCAGTGATCTACGGAAGCGGGATCGATCCCCAGGCGATCACTCTGGACACAAAAGAAGCCCGCCAAACCCTGAAAACCATCGGCGCTAACACCCTGGTGACCATTAAAATAGGGAAGAAAGAGCTCCTGGCCCTGGTACGTGATGTGCAGCGTGAAGTGATCAAACGCGATCTGCTTCACATCGACTTTCAGGCAGTTTCCCTGGAAGAGAGCATTACCACGACGGTGCCTATTGTGGTTGAAGGTGAGGCGCCGGCGATCAAGCTGTTCAACGCTGTGCTGACATCCGGTTTGGACGAACTTCAGATCGAAGCCAAAGCCAAGGACCTGCCCGACAGCATCGTGGTGGATGTTTCCGAACTGGCCGAGATTGGTGACCACATCCAGGTCAAGGACCTGAACATTCCTGGCGAGGTGACCGTGCTGGACGACCCGGACGAGATCGTCTTTGTGGCAGCAGCACCGACAGTCATGGAGATCGAAGAAGAGGTTGTCGAAGGCGCTGAGCTGTTTGAGGAGCTCACCGAAGCTGAACTGATGGAAGGCGCTGAGGAAGCTGGTGAAGAGGCTGATGAGGAAGAGTAAGCCATAACTTGACCTATCTAAAAAGACCGCCCCGATCTATCAGTACCGATCGAGGCGGTTTTCCTTTTAATGAGGTAAACTTTGAGAAGATATGAAGAATTGGATGTTAATCGTTTTCTTATTATTCGCGGCTTTCCTCGGCGGATGCAGTTTCCCGCGAGCTGAGGGAGGTACGCCGGTTGGTATCCCTGTTGCGACAGCCCTGCCGGAGGAAACCCTCTCGCTCCAGGAAAGCTACCCGTCCCTCAATCTGATCTCTCAGTGGGGGAAGGAAGCCCAGGCCAGTTCCCAATTCGCCGATCCGGAGTGGAGCGCCTCCCAGGTGACCGGCAGACCGGATTCCCCAGGATGCGGGGATTATCAATTTTCCTGGGCATCTGCTGCCAGCGATTCCATCGAGACCCTGGAAGTCTCCTACAGAACGCCTGTGTATCCGCTGCAAATCACCATCTATGAAAGCTTCAACCCGGATCAGGTGGTCAAGGTGGAGGTTTACAATGAGGATACGGGTGGATATTTCACGGTATTGCAGAAGAATCCCACTCCGGTGGACCGGCCCTGTCCTTTCCAGCTTGTCATTCCTGTTGCCGGCATGGCATTCAAGACCAGTTTGATCCGCATTACCGTGGACCAGTCTCAACTGGGATTGGGATGGAATGAAATTGATGCTGTGGAACTGGTAGGGTCACTCGATCCTCTCCCGGCGGAGAATTGAGTCAGGCGGAAAAACCGATGGTGTTCAGAAAATCCACCACCAGTCGGGCGGTTGCACCCCAGAGGATCTCCCCCTCATATTCATCAAAAAAGATCACTGAACCTTCCCAGCCAGGTGCTGAGCGCGAGTGCCAGGTGCGCATTTTCCTGTGTTGAGGATCCGCCAGCCAATCCAGGGGGATGATGATGGTCTTTTCAACCTCCACCGGGGAGAGCTGAAGAGGGTAGGGCCAGGGCAGAGCACCTATAAAGGGGCTGACCTCATATTCGGTCACAGTGGTTATGGTGCAGGACTGCCCCAGAATCGCGATGTCCGCTGGGTTAAGGCCGATTTCCTCCCGGGCTTCCCGGAGGGCGGTATGGAGCAGAGAGGGGTCGCTTGGCTCCGATCTGCCGCCTGGAAAAGCAATCTGGCCGCTGTGGCGATCGTTTTGCTGGTGAGTGCGCTTGATGAACAGTAATTTCCAGGATTCACCGTCATCCAGTAAAGGGATCAGGACCGCGGCTGGCTGCCGCGAGACAGACTGAATTCCTGGTAGGGGGGGACAGTTGTCTGTAAATTTGCGCTGAGCCTGAGAAAGAGACCTTTTGATACCTTCGCGATCTATGATCATTATTTATCCAGCTGGGTGATCCAGTTTCCGATTATCAGCAAGAGTATACTCCCCAGGGCGCCAAAGCCTGCCCGGACTGGCCCGATCATTAGGAAGTCGATTCCCCAGGATCTTCCCAGCCAGTGGCCCAGGAAGAACCCCACCCAGGAGAGGATCAGGGCCAACAGCAGCCTGGCTCCACCGCCGCCTTTCCAGAAATGGAAGGCACTGCCCAGCAGGGTAGCCAGCAGGAAACTATAAATATAAGCGGGGGCAATCATAGCTCCTCCTGGCGGATCTCTCCGCCACCCAGACAAACCTGATCCTGGTAAATAACAGCCGCCTGTCCGGGAGTGACATCGGGGAGAGGTTCTGTCAGGGTGATTTTCACTCCTTGACCGGGAAGCGGGGTGACCAGGCCAGGAACCGATCTGGATTGGTAGCGAATCTTAATATCAGCATGGAAAGGCTTAACGGGTGCTTCACCAGAAATCCAGTTTACAGGCCTGGTGGAAAATTCACTTCTTCCCAGATCCACGCTGTGGCCGATCACCAGGGTGTTGCTGGCCGGGTCTTTATGGATGACGTAATATGGCTCTTCGCTGGAAATTCCCAACCCTTTCCGCTGACCAATGGTGTAAAAAGCCAGACCGCTGTGCTCCCCCAGCTGATTTCCCTCAGGATCGAGGATTGGGCCGGGTTTGAAGGCAGTAGGTGCTTCCTTCCGCAAGAATTTCCGGTAGTTCCCCCCTTGGCCCACGAAACACAGATCCTGGCTGTCAGGCCTTTCAGCGACCTGGAGAGCCAGATCTCTGGCCAGCTGCCGAACCTCGGGTTTGAACAGGTCTGCCAATGGGAAAATCGTTTTCCCAAGCTCAGCCTGGGTCAGAACATGCAGGAAATAGGATTGGTCCTTTCCCTGATCGGGGTGCTTGAGGAGCCGAACCAGCCCGTCAGGCTGCTTCTCAATCCGGGCATAATGACCGGTGGCAATCATTTCAGCTCCCAGGGCCCTGGCGCGGGAAAGCAGGAATTCCCAGCGGATCAGGCGGTTGCAGCGCAGGCAGGGATTGGGGGTTATACCTTGCGTATAGCCATTAATAAAGGGCTCTACCACGCCTTTGTAAAAGGCATCTTTGGCATCCATCACGTAAAAGGGGATTTCCAGCTGACCGGCGATCTGTCTGGCCTCTACCACGGCGTCAGGAGCGCAGCAGCGGTTCTGAGTACCGGGATCGCTCCATAAGCGCAGCATGACTCCGATGACATCGCAGCCTTCTTCTTTAAGCAAGGCAGCAGCAACTGAGCTGTCCACTCCACCGCTCATACCCACTACAACCCGTGTGCCTGCCGGGAGGGTTGTCACTTGGCCTCCCGGGCCCGCTGGATGCAGAGGGGCAGAGCGTCCAGGAAGCGGTCCACATCAACCGGGGAAGTATCCTTCCCCAAAGTGACCCGCAGGGAGCCCAGAGCCCAGTCTGCTGTATAACCCAGAGCGGTCAACACCGAAGAGGGCGCCGGGTCGCCGGTTTTACAGGCTGAGCCAGAGGAGCAGGCAAATCCCTCGCTGTCGAGCACCTGGACGAGCAGATTGCCATCCAGATTTTCGAATACGAAACTGGTATGGTTTGGCAGCCGGTTCTGCAGGTCTCCACCTGTCAGCTGGCTGTCAGGTATCTCAGCCAGCACTTTCTCAATGATCAGATCCCGCAGGGGCAAGAGGTGGTTGGATCGTTGGCTATACTCCTCCCGGGCCAGCTGGTAAGCCTTGGCCATTCCCGCAATCAAAGGTACATTCTCGGTGGCTGCCCGCAGGCCGAATTCCTGTGAACCACCGGTTTGGATGGGCAGGATTGGTGTGCCCTGGCGAACATAGAGCAGGCCTACCCCTTTGGGCCCGTAGAACTTGTGTGCACCCAGCGACAGCAGGTCAACCTGAAGTTCACCTACGTTGATAGGAAGGTGAGCTCCGTACTGGACCGCATCACTGTGAAAGGGAATGCCTCGTTGGTGGCAAAGCTTGCCAATTTCCCGGATAGGATTAAGCGTGCCGATCTCATTGTTGGCAGCCATCACAGAGACCAGGGCAGTGTTTTGCTGGAGATAGTCCTCCAGTCGGCCCAGGTCTATCCGGCCGGTGTGATCCACCGGGAGGGTCTTGACCTCGAAACCTTCCTGGGCTGCCAGCTGCCTGGCAGTGACCTGGATTGCCGGGTGTTCAATCGGAGAGATGACAATCAGGTTATGCCCTCCAGATTGTCTTCTAGCCAGGGCGGTGCCCCGCAGGGCTAGATTGTCGCTTTCCGATCCGCAGGAAGTGAAAATGATCTCTCTGGGTTGTGCTCCCAGATTCTCCGCCAGGCTACGGCGGGCTTCCTCTAGAACTGTTTCCGCTTGCTGGCCGAACCTGTGCAGGGACGATGGGTTCCCGAACAGGTTTTCAAAAATTGGTTGCATGACCGAGATCACCCGCCTGTCGAGGGGAGTGGTCGCAGCGTAGTCAAGGTAGATAGGGGTATTCATGAGTTTTCAGCGATTATAGCATAGCCGGGCACCCCTGTGAAAAAGCAGACCCGGAATAGAAGCTCTTATCCTAACATTCCAGAAGTGCTCCCAAATCACCTGGCTCTTTGTTATAATAGCTTGGCTTGTAATTCATAACCAGGGAGGCTGTATGGTTCAGGAAATAAAATTCGGTACGGATGGCTGGCGGGGTCACGTCGCAGAAGATTATACCTTCGCCAATGTCAGGCGCTGCACCCAGGGTTTTGCGGCTTATTTGATCCAGGAAGGTTATCAGGGCAGCTGGGTGGTAGTTGGTCATGACCGCCGCTTCCGGGCTGAGGATTTCGCGGCAGCAGCAGCGGAAGTGCTGGCAGGCAATGGGTTCAAAGTATATCTGACTGATGGACCCACTCCAACTCCGGTGATTGCCTATGCGGTGGTGGATAAACAGGCCGCTGCGGCTGTTAATATCACAGCCTCTCACAACCCCTATACCGATAATGGTTATAAAGTGCGGGACGAGCATGGAGGAGCAATCGATCCGGACGGATTGAAACAGATCGAGGGGGGAATACCTGATTCGGAAGACCAGACCAAGCGCATACCTCTCCAGGAAGCCCTTGATTCCGGCCAGATCCAGTACTTCGACGCTGCCCCAGCCTATATAGAACATATCAAAACCCTGATCGATCTGCAGCCCATCAAGGATGCCGGTTTAAGAGTGCTGGTTGATCCCATGTGGGGAAATGGAGCCGGTTGGTTTCCGCGTTTGATCGGTGGGGGAAAGACAGAAGTCTTTGAAATTCACAAGGACCGGAATCCCAATTTCCCTGAGATGACCAGGCCTGAACCTATCCCGCCCAACGTGGATGTGGGGCTGCGGGCTGTCAGCAAGTACAAGGCAGATGTGCTGATCATCAATGATGGCGATGCCGATCGAGTAGGGATTGGTGACGAAAATGGAAAATTCGTCGACCAGCTGCGGGTCTACGCCCTGCTGGCATATTATCTGCTGGAGATTCGCGGCATGCGAGGTCCGATAGTCAAGACCCTCTCCACGACAACCATGCTGGATATGCTGGGAGAGATCTATGATGTTCCAGTCTACAATACGGGTGTAGGTTTTAAGTACGTTGCACCAAAAATGCTGGAAGTGGACGCTTTGATCGGTGGAGAAGAATCCGGCGGATATGCCTTCAGAGGCAATGTCCCGGAGCGGGACGGCATTCTCGCAGGGCTGTATTTCCTGGATTTTATGGTCAAATTGGGGAAGAAACCCTCCCAGCTGCTGGAGATTCTTTTTGAAAAGGTAGGAGCTCATTATTACGACCGGATCGATACTCCCTTCAAGGGCGATCGGGCTGAAAAGATCCACCGGATCATATCTGCCAACCCTGAAACCATCGCCGGGCTGAAAGTCACTGATCTGATAACGCTGGATGGTTATAAGTTTGTGCTTGAGGATGGTGGCTGGTTGCTGATCAGGTTCTCCGGTACAGAACCGATCATCCGGGTTTATTGTGAAACGACTTACGGCGACCGTGTCCAGGAAATACTTAAGGAGGGACTGGAAATCGCCGGCATCGAGAATGAGGATTAGTGTACCTGACTGACACTCACTGTCATTTGTACTTCGACAGCTATGATGGGGACTTAGATGAAGTCCTGCAGCGGGCACGGCAGGCGGGCATTGGCCGGATCCTGGTGCCGGCCATCGACCTGGCATCCAGCCGGGAAGTGCTTTCCTTGATTGAGAGGGAGGATTTCCTCTACGGAGCGGTCGGCGTTCACCCCAACAGCGCGGATACCTGGAACTCCACTGACCTGGCGGTGTTAAAAGAAATGGCTGCACATCCTAAGGTGGTGGCCATTGGCGAGGTCGGGCTGGATTATTACCATGAGAGAACGCCCAGAGAGGTTCAGAAAGAGCTCCTGGGGCTTATGCTTGACCTCACGAGGGAAAGCGACCTGCCTGTGGTCCTGCATGTCCGCAACAGATCAGAAGCTGACCGGAGCTGTATTGAGGACCTGCTGGATATACTGGAGGTAAGGCTGGACGCTTCGACCTCAGCCCGGGCTGCCCAAACCAGACTTCGTGGGGTTATCCACAGCTTCTCCGGCAATCTTCAGGAAGCAAGGCGGGCAATCAAAGCTGGCTTCTACCTGGGTGTCACCGGGCCGGTCACTTACAAAAACGCTGAAGGATTGCGGGAAGTGGTCCGTAAGACTGACCTGACCAGATTACTGGTCGAGACCGATGGGCCGTTCCTTCCTCCCCAGGAATTCAGGGGAAAACGAAACGAACCCGCCCATGTTTGTTATATTGTTGATAAAATAAGTGAAATTACCGATTTGCCGGCTGCCAGGGTAGCAGATCAAACAGCCGTCAATGCGGCGAGTTTATTCATGTGGGAGTAAGATATTGATCGATGTCGATTTCTTGAGTTACCTTGAAGAGAAACTGGACAAGGTTGAACAGAGAATGGTATCCAATGCTGATGGGTACCATCCTGACCTGATTGCCGCGCTGAACCATCTGATGTCTGCTGGTGGCAAACGCATCCGGCCGATCATCACCCTGCTGATGGGAACACTGCTGGGAGCGGAAGAGGAGAAGATGATTTCCCTCAGCGCTTCGATCGAATTGCTGCATACTGCCACTCTTGTCCATGATGACCTGATTGACGGGGCGCTTCTGCGGCGCGGCAACCCCACACTGAACTCCCACTGGACGCCAGCAGCCACAGTGCTCACCGGGGATTACATCTTCGCCCAGGCAGCCCGCCTGGCAGCTGAGATCGGATCAACTGAGGCGATGAGCCTTTTTGCGGAAACCCTGAGCATCATTGTCAACGGTGAATTATCCCAGCTTTTTGACCGCTCACAGGTCCCCAGCCGGGAGGATTACTACCACCGCATATATGAGAAGACTGGCTCCCTGTTTGCGCTGTCTGCCAGGGCTGCGGCATTGATCAGCCCAGCAGATCGCAAATACATCAAACTGGCTGAAGCGTACGGCAGGGAAATAGGTAAGGCTTTCCAGATAGTTGATGACGTCCTGGATTTTACCGGAGACCAGGCGCGGGTAGGAAAACCGATAGGCAGCGATCTGCGCCATGGCGTGCCGACTCTGCCAGCGATCTATTATGGAGAACAGCATCCAGACGATCTGGTTCTGCTGAGCTGTCTGGAGGGCTCTGCCACAGAAGCAGAAGCTGACGCCTTGATACAGCGCATCAATGCCAGCGGGGCAATCCAGCAATCCCTGGAGGAAGCCCGCCACTGTACGGAAATAGCTGTGAAGAGCTTGCAGGATTTTCCTGCGGCCAGGGAGAAGGATTCTCTGGAAAAGCTGGGATCCTTTATCACCGACAGGGATCTTTAGGACCCGTGCACGATATAAAATATGAGAAACCCGCCTGAAATTTCAGGCGGGTTTCTTGTTTTTGTGCTCTCGAGCTCAAGCCACTGTCTTATAAGGTCTGGTTGTAAAAGTTATAGATGGCTGCTGATAGCTGTCCAACCAGGTAGGAAGCATTGCTCCAGATCAGCTGTTGGGGATGATAAAGGAAAATAACCAGGATATAATCACCACCCGGTGAAAAGATGATCCCGGCATCCCCGAGGGTTTTCATAATGCCATCGTTGGTTGTGACCCAGCCGTGTTTATGGGCTACTTCGGTGACATCAGGAACGCCGGCTTCCAGCAATGAGGGCATTTTATTTTGTTTCAGGAGATCGATCATGGTCAGGCATTCATCCTGGGTGATTTCATCGCCAAAAACTGCCTTGAAGGTCCCCTGCCCGTTATCGGCACATATGTAGATATCCTCCAGCAGCATACCGATATCAGAAGGAGTACTCTGATTGTACAGATCAGGATCGGTGTTGACGTCCTCCCGCTGATTGGCAGGCGTTTTGATCACCCTCAGCAGGGGAGAGCCCAGTCCAAATTCACCGGCCAGGAACGTGTTTTCAAGACCCAGTGCCTGCATGTCCGCAGTTACTTCCAGAGGCGCCAGGGTGGGGTGGATCACTCGCTCCATCACCCAATCGGCTGGATCATTTCCGGACTTGACGATCATTTTTTCCAGCAGATTGAAGGTTTCAGGGTCTTCCTGGTCATCAATTCTTTTGAAAACCGAGGTCATGATGGGAATTTTGACAATACTGGCGGTAGTAAAAGCGACGTCAGGATTGGTGGGAATATCGGCGCCGTTCTGGTAAGCGAAATGGACCTCTTCCTGGGTAGTGATGTTAAACATATACAATCCGACGATGCCATCAAATTCGTTCAGCTCGATGGTTTGCTTCAGCAGCGTTTCCAGATTCTGCAGAGAAGGGCGGGGAGGGTTGGTTTGCTGGCGCGGCAGGTTTACAGACCGTTTGTTAACTGACTGGAGAGCACCATCGATCAGCAGCACCGCTGTATCCAGGTCCAGCACAGTCCCGTACGTCCCGGGGGAGAAGTTAACTGTGCCGGGTTGGGGGACAGCAGGCGCAGGTGGCTTATCATAGCGGGAGGCGATTTCGTCTTTCAGGTAGGTCCGCAGCCGGGATTCGGAATAGTTGGCCCGGAGAGGGATCGAGATCGCCTGCCGCTGTCTGCTCCACAGGTAATCCCAGAATCCTGCCCAGAAAGATTGTTTGGTGCGTTCCAGGTCTGCGGCGGCCAGCATGCTTTCCAGATCGAGCTCAAATCCGCAGATGGAAGGCTCAAATAAGATGGTTTGATCCTCGTAGTTCAGCTCCACTGGAAGGGAATAGGCCTGCAGCAGCCGGTCGGCTGCATCCTGACGGGTTAGACCTCCTACCGGCACTTCAGCGATGGTCATCCCCAGAGGATAAGTTATCCTGAGCCGGCTGAAACGGACAAATTGCAGGGTAGCGAACAGGACTGCTGCTATTAGGAAAAAAGCTGAAAACCAGGTCAGGGCTGAAAATCGAGGTCGTCTTCTCAAAAGCTTGCTCCAAGGTAGTCAATCAGATGCAGGGGGAAGTTTATCACAGGAAAAGAAGCTTGCCAATTGCGGTAGGGCAGAACATGCTCCATAAAATTGTGGAGCATGTTCTGCAAAGATTGTGAGTTTAGATCAGTTTTGGGGTAGTTTATACATCGGGGAGTTCTACTACGCAGTTATCCTTCCCGAAATCACCCAGGACGTATTCATCTGCTTCCCATTCGTTGTACCATTTGCTTCCATTCAACAAGTACCGGAACTCGTGCTTTTTGCCAGGTTCCAGTTCTACTTCAACTTTAAAATCCCCATTTTTGAGTTTTTTCAAGGGGGTATCTGTCAAGCTCCAGTCATTGAAATCTGCTACCAGATGGGCTGTCCTAATCTTGTAATCCGGCTGCTCGTGTTTTGCAAGGCGAAAGGTCACCTTATAAGCGTTGCGGCTTTTAATGTATTGTTTCTTTAACATGGTTTCCCTTGAGAAATATGACATTCGTCCAAATTTCACGTTAATTCTATCATAGATTGAAAAAGGTTTAAGGTGTTTCCTTTAGGGTCTGTTCTTTTAGCGCCAGGCTTTCATCTGGTGCTGAAAGTTCCTGAATTGAGGATAAACACTGACATTTAGCTTTTGTTTAGGGTAAATTTGACCGTGGAAAATTCTCCTGAATGTGAGTAGGATTAGGATATCTGAAAACCGAAACGAAAGGATATACACCCATGCTGAAACTGCTGCTGATTTATCTCTCTCAAGCCGAGTGGGCCAGGACCATCGTCCAGCGCTGGGGGTTTGCGAAAAGAACCGCAGCAAGATTCGTCGCTGGAGAAACCCTGGACGATGCTGTTGCGGTGATCAAGGACCTGTCCAGTAAGGGGATACACAGCACGTTAGATCACCTGGGTGAACATGTCACATCCCGGGAAGGAGCCCTGAATGCCGCCGCTGAGATCCGGGAGATCATCGATCGCCTGGCCCAGGAAGGATTGCGTTCCGGTGTTTCGGTCAAGCTCAGTCAGATCGGGCTGGTGCTTGATCAAGCACTCTGCAGAGAGAATATGCTGGGGATACTGGACAAAGCCCGCCAGGCGAATCTGTTCATCCGCATCGACATGGAAGATTCTTCTCTGACCCAGGCAACCCTTGACATGTACAGGGAGGTCAGGGACAGCGGTTATGGGGATTACACGGGAGTAGTCATTCAAGCCAGCCTGTACCGTTCGGTCAGGGATGTGAAGGAGCTGCTCGCAGAGGGCAGTTCTATCCGCCTGTGCAAGGGTGCCTACAAGGAGCCCCGCACCATTGCCTATCCCCGCAAAAAGGACGTGGACCAGAACTACGATCGGCTCACCAGGATGCTGCTGGATAAAGCCCTGGAGAGCTCTTCCAGGGTCAGCTCCGACGGGGCGTTTCCACCTCTCTCGGCCATAGCGACCCATGACCAGAGTCGCATCAGCCTTGCCAGAGAATATGCCCGCCAAATCGGCCTTCCCAGGGAGGGGTTGGAGTTTCAGATGTTGCACGGCATCTGCGGGGATCTGCAGGAAATGCTGGCTGCGGAGGGATACCCTGTGCGGGTCTACGTTCCCTACGGGATGGAATGGTATCCCTATTTTGTCCGCCGGTTGGCAGAACGCCCGGCCAATTTATGGTTCTTCCTATCTAACCTGATCAGGCGCTGACCCCCTGTTTTGCCTTCAGTTCCCCAAGCCACCTTTCCAGACCGGGAAAGCTAGTTATAATCAATGTTAATGACTGACCGGGAGAAATTACACTTCCTGCGCCACCTGCGCCCTGTTCATCTTTTGACTGCCCTGGCACTCTATCTGACCGGAGCGGGGCTGGCGCGTTATCTGGGGGCCAGGTTCTCGGGAAACCTGTTCCTGTTAGGCGCGTTGTGGTTGATAAGTTGTCTGGAGGGATTCTTTTTCCTGGGGGATTATATCCAGTTCCCCTTTCAAGGTGCTGTGTTTCCGCTGACCGGAACCGGGGAATTTGACCAGGAGGAAGCCAGCTCCTCTCCTGATGAGTTGCTTTTGTATACAGCTCTGACTCTGCTATCCAGCGCTGCAGCCTTGACGACAGTGCTGGCAGCCCGCGGCGCGTTGAGTTCAGCTGTGGGGTGGCTGCTGGCTGCTTATTTTTTGCTGCTGGGATTGATCATACTTCCGGGGCTGGCTGTGGACGCCTCCGGGATAGGTGAGTTTGCCTCCTCGCTCAGTTTAGTGATCTTTCCACCGGCCCTGGCGTTCCTAACCCAGTATGGGGATTTTCATCGCTATCTAACGCTGGCTGTCTTTCCGCTCTTCCCTCTCCATCTGGCGCTGATCCTGTCACTGCGGTTGAGATCCTACCCGGCAGATCTGCATCGGGATCGTAAAACGCTGCTGGTGCGGATGGGCTGGACGAAAGGCGTCTTTCTGCACAACCTGCTGGTATTAAGCGGTTTTCTGCTGTTTGGGGCAGCCTTACTTTTCGGACTCCCCCTGCGATTCGGAGGACCGGTGTTCTTAACGTTACTGCCAGCCGGATACCTGGTCTGGTATTATGCGAACCTGGAGCGAGGGGCTCCTGCCCGGTGGACGATGATCCTCGCTCTATCTTTAAGCGTTTTTTTCCTGCCAGTATATCTGCTGTTACTTGCGGTCTGGCTCTACTGAGACGGATCAGAAGGAAGGAATATGCCTGAATTCTTATCGTTGGTTACACCCGAAGAAGCCCTGCAGCAGCTTTTTACCAGGATCAGACCGGAAATCAAGAGCGAGAAGATTGCCACAACAGATGCTCTGAACAGGATTACCGCTGAGGACATCATTTCCCCCCAGGATCTGCCTGATTTCCGGCGTTCTACTGTAGATGGCTATGCGGTGATGGCCAAAGATACCCACGGGGCCAGTGAGTCCCTCCCCGCTTACCTGAAGCTGGTGGGAGAGGTCTTAATGGGTAAGCGAGCTCCGATCACCCTGGCCAGCTCACAGTGTGTCCTGATCCACACCGGTGGTATGCTTCCAGAGGGTGCGGATGCGGTGGTGATGCTGGAGGACACTCAAGCCCTGGATTCCGGTGAAATCGAAATCTACCGCCCGACGGCTTCTGGCGAAAACTTGATTGAGATCGGGGAAGACGTATCTGCAGGTGAAGTGGTCGTTTCCCGGGGAACCCGCCTGCGGCCGGCCGAGATCGGCGGGCTGATGGCGCTGGGTATTACCACCCTGAAAGCGGTAAGACCCCCGCTATTGGCTTTGATTTCCAGCGGTGATGAAGTGATCCCCCCCGACCAGACCCCAACCCCCGGGCAGGTCAGGGATGTCAATTCCTATACGCTGGCTTCTCTGATCCAGAAACTGGGGGGAGAGGCTGTCCACTATGGTATCATTCCTGATAGTCGAAACGCGATGCGCAAAGCCCTGTCCAGGGCCCTGGGCGAGTGCGACCATGTGATCGTCACAGCGGGGTCATCGGCCAGTGCCAGGGACCTGACCGCTGAGATCATGAATGAGCTGGGCAGTCCGGGCGTGCTGGTTCACGGCCTGCATATTAAACCGGGGAAGCCTACCATTCTGGCCCTGGCAGGGAATCAGGTTATGATCGGCCTGCCGGGCAACCCGGTCAGCGCGCTGGTGATCGCCCAGGTCCTTGTTAAACCGATCCTGGAGCATTACCTGGGCATTGAAAGGAGGCGGCCTCATCCTGCGATAGAGGCAGAATTGACCTTGAACGTCTCCTCCCAGGCAGGGCGGGAAGACTGGCTGCCGGTAAAACTAGTGGAGCATGATGGGGGGAAGCTGCTGGCTGAACCGGTGTTTGGCAAGAGCAACCTGATTTTCATCCTGGCGCGGGCAGATGGGTTGGTGAGGATCCCGCCGCCCGTAACTGGACTGGAAGCGGGCAGTCTGGTATCTGTCCGTCTACTGGATTGATTTATAGAGGAATATGAAAGGTCTTTTGACCCTCCCGGCGTTGATTTATATCTGTCTGGCAGCTTATGGGAGCTTCTTGATTTTCCAGGCCCTCCGCAAACTGCGCATCTATAAGGTGGCCGATTACCTGCTGGTGATCCTGCTGGGATTGTACACCTTGATCACCGTGATTATGATCGGTCTGGAGTTATCCTTCTGGGACTTCCTGCCGCCCGGAGTTCGTTTGGAGCTTCCCCGCTATGGGCTGCTTCTGTACAGCGGTGTGATCTTCGCCCTTACCTGCGCCGTCTTCCGATCTGAGAACCCGGGCTGGTGGTGGCTTCCTCTGTCGTTGGGCATCATTGGCCTTGCCGTTCTGGCTGATATCGGGGTGATCTTCCCCGGGAAGCTGAATTCAGATGGATCCCTGGAAAGCAGCTCTTACTCCATGATCGCGACCGTGGTTCAAGCTTTGGGTTGGGGATTCTTCATCACCTATGCAAGTACCGAGATCCTAAAAGAATACCGGCAGACGGAGCGAACGGTGGTGAAACAGAGAGCTATATTCTGGACCTCCGCCCTGGTCCTCTATCTTGGCAGCTCAATCCTGTTCCTGTTGGGCAATGAGCTGCTGGGTATCTGCCTGCTGTTGCTGGCTACAATCACTCTCAATTATCTGGTGCTGACCTATCGTCTTCCTGATCTCAAGGAGCTGGGGTTCCGGTTGGCCGCCCATTCTCTGACAGGGATCACCATCACGCTGGTATATGCTCTGGGATTCTTGCTTCTGGAAAGATTCTTCATCGATCTTCCCTGGTACAGACCGGTTTATAACGGGATGTTCTTCGCGGTCATTGTGTTGATCTTTTTCAAGCCGGTGCTTCAGCTGGTGGAATCGATCCTGCTCGGTCTGGTGCCCAGTGAAAAGAAACGTACCCTGGAGATACGCAGCTACAGTAAAAAACTCAGCAGTATCCTGGATATCGAGCTGCTCTCCAAAGTTACCATCGAGATGATCTGTGAGTCTCTGGATGTTAAACAGGGTGCGCTCTTCCTGGTAGACCGCCTGGAGCCAGAGAAAGATCCTCCCAGCTGGTATATCAGGGCAGTTCAGGGAACTACAGAAACCCTGCCTGATCTTGAATATCTCCCGGCCCATAATCCCATCACCCAGGTGCTTGCCAATGAAAAGCGGCCGCTCACTCAATCTGAGCTCGAATTCATACCAAGATTCCAAACCATACCCGAAAATGTCCTGGACTGGATCAGATCGCTTGATGTGGAAGCGCTGGTTCCTATTCACACAGATGATGAATGGATTGGCCTTTTCGCACTATCGCAGAAGAGCTCTGGGGCCTCGTTCACTGATACAGAGCTGGAACTGCTCAGCGCAGTGGCGGACCAAACCTCAGTCGCTCTCCAGAACGCCCGCCTCGTTGAAAGTCTGAGCAAGATTGACAGTCAGCTGCGCCGGGCCAAAGCCTCCAAGGACACCGCCCTGGATAAGATAGAGCGGATCAGGAAATCGGCCACAGATGTTATCAGCATCAAGGCCCACGAGCTGCGGTCCCCACTGACGATTGTCAGCGGCTATACCCAGCTGTTGGCTAACGATCCCGCCTTGATGAAAGATGAGTATTACAGCGAGCTTATCAAGGGTATCGTTTCCGGATCTGAACGGCTGCAGGATATCATCGAGAATATGATAGATACGGCCAACATACCGCCTAAGAATCTCAATATTGACACCACTCCTATCTCTCTGTATACCCTGATCGATGGCGTCTGCCAGGATCTGGGGGGAAAGGTCCGGGCCCGGAAGATCACGATGTCGCATGATAATCTGGGGGAAATTCCACCTGTGTATGGCGACAGTACAGCTCTGCGGAAGGTATTTGAGATTCTGATCAATTACGCTATGACACATACGCCGGCGGGAGGAAAAATCACCATCACTGGCAGGTACATTCCCCCCAGGTCAGAAGTCCTCAAATGGGAGGGTGCGGAAGTTGTGGTTACGGATACGGGCATTGGTATAGATGCCGGAGCTCAAGGCCGATTCTTCCAGGAGCGTATGAATCCGCTGATGGTGGATTTCTCTGTCCTGGATGAGATCGCAGCAGGGGAGGAAAAACCCGGTGAGGAGCTGGCCATAGTCCGCAGCATCATTGAAGCTCACAACGGTCGCATCTGGGTTGAGCGTTTGTCCAAGGACACAGATCACCTGCCGGGCAGTGAGTTCCATGTGGTCCTTCCTCTGGAGCAGCAAACCTATCCTACCCAGCCGGATTAGGATCCTCGAACCCAATTATCTCAATTTGAAGCTTAGCTTTGCGTTGTGTCTGGGTAAATGCGGGGAACCCGGGCGCCAATGCCGCAGGTCACCTCATAGTTGATGGTTTGCCAGATAGCTGCCAGCTGGTCGACGGTGATCTCCTGATCCCCCTGTTTACCAATCAAGACTACCTCGTCCCCTATCTGAGGGTCAGGTATACCTTCCAGCTTGACCATGAACTGGTCCATACATACCCGCCCCACAATAGGAGCTTTGACGCCGTTGATCAGCACCTGGCCCCCGGGTACCCGGCGGTAGCCGTCAGCGTATCCTACAGGGACCACGCCGATAAGTTCTGAGCTTTTAGTGATATAGGCGTGGCCGTAGCTTACGCCGTGGTCGGGCGGCAGCTGCTTGATGCTGGCCAGAACGGATTTCCAGCTCAGAATGGGCTTGATTCCAGTGGGCAGTTCGACCTCCGGAGAAGGCGCCAGGCCATAGAGGATGATGCCTGGTCGGATCAGGTGATGTCTGGTGCTGGGGTGAGCCAGGCTGCCGGCCGAATTTGCCAGATGGACGATACTGGGAAGCAGTCCTTCCCCCCCGAGTTCGGCGATCACGTTGTTGAAGACCTGTTCCTGGCGGCGGGTTGGTCCCGGATCCAATTCGTCAGCCCGGGCAAGATGGGAGAACAATCCCTCAAATTCCAGTTCGTCTGCGGTAGCGATCTTGCGGGCCAAGTCAAGGGCTTCTCCGGGCAGGCATCCCAGGCGGCCCATCCCGCTGTCCACCAGCAGATGAACTCTGGCCCTGGAGCCGCAGTTCCTGACAGCTTCCGCCACCAGCTTCAGATGCTGATCCGTCCAAACGGTAAGCGATACATCCAGGCAGATCATCTCTTCGATGTGTTCCGGAGCGATGTAACCCAGGACCAGGATGTTTGCTTGAATGCCTTCCTGGCGCATTTTAACTGCCATACGGGGACGGGCCACGCCAAACCAGGATATCCCGGCCTTTTCGGCCGTTCTGGTGATGGGTATGAAGCCATGCCCGTAGCCGTTAGCCTTGACCACTGCCAGAATGGGTGATCTTGTGGTCTGCTGGATGATCTTGATATTGTTGAAGAGGATCTCTAAATCCACTTCCACCCAGGTGGCGAAGGGTTGCTGTGCTTTCATATTTTATGAATTTTCCAAGGGGTTGAGGTCGGACATAATCACCAATTCTACCAGAGATTAGGGCAGGGGGAGAAAAAAAGCATCGGGGTCGAGGGAAATTGGGTCTTGACAAAGTAGAACAGATGTTCTATACTGGGGCTGATAAGGGTTCCTGCAACCTAGCACGTACTCATCAGGAGGTATACCATGTCAGCCAACAGCATTCCTTTCATCCCTGAACGGGTCCAGGTCAAACGCGGTGTGGTCTTTGGATTTTTGATCGTCT
>JANTFT010000051.1 GCA_024763275.1 Anaerolineales bacterium
CTGCAGGAGCAGGGTTTGGCATATTCACTGATCTTCCCTGGGGGATAGACCTCTGGGGAGGTGTTCGCCATCCAGTCCAGATCTATAAAGCAATTTCCGGCCTGATTGTTCTGGCTCTGACATGTTTCGTCCTCCCCACCAGGATCTCCCGCAGATCCGGGTGGGTTTTTTTGACATTTGTTATGCTGACGGCTGGATATCTGACTTTCCTGACAGGTTTTCAGGAGCCCGAGGACTTTTTAATCGCTGGTTTCCGAGCGACTCAGGTTTTTTACTGGATTGTTTTTTCCGGTTCCCTTTTGCTCTATCATAAATTCTTTCTCGAGGATTCCAATGCTCACTCTGGAAAATAAAACCATTTTGATCACAGGTGCAGCGCTCAGAATTGGTAGAGCGATCTCCCTCGCCGCTGCTCGTGAAGGCGCCTACTTGATCATTCACTACCGCAACTCTCTCCATCAAGCCCAGGGCCTTCAAGAAGAGATCTCGCAAGCAGGCGGAGAATCCTCACTTGTCAAGGCTGACTTTTCAGATGCTCAGCAACTTCAGGATTTCTCCAAATCCGTGTTCGGAGAACATAATGTTGACGCCGTCATCAATAATGCCTCGATCTTCACCAATCTTGATTGGAATCAGACATCTGCAGAGGATTGGAGGGCTCACCTGGATATCAATCTCGGCGCGCCCTTTATCATCAGTCAGGCGTTTGCCAGATCCCTTTCAGGCCCCCGGACAGGAAGGATCATCAACATGCTGGACTGGAGAGCTTTACGGCCTGGGGCAGACCATCTCCCTTATACTATCAGTAAAGCCGGATTGGCAGCGCTGACCAAATCCCTGGCTGTTGGCCTGGCACCTCAGATTACTGTGAATGGGATTGCGCTGGGAGCTGTTTTGCCGCCGTTGGAGGGAGATGTTGGTGATAACCTTGTTGCCAATCTACCAATTCCCCGCTGGGCTGAATTGAGCGAGCTGGAAGACACAATCATGTTTTTACTAACTGGTCCAACCTACATCACCGGTGAAATAATTCATCTCGACGGAGGAAGGCATCTGATCTAAAAGCGGCTCACCGCTTGAATGCTTTGAAGGAGATTGCAATGGACAAAGTAATCATCAAAAACCTGGTTGCCCGAGGTATTATTGGCATTTATGAATGGGAGCGCGATAAACCGCAGGAGATTCTCATCAATATCATCCTTTACGGCGATCTCACTAAAGCAGGCAGGACCGATGATGTTAACGACAGCATCAATTACAAAACTATCGCTAAAGAATCCCAGGTATTAGCTGAAAACTGCCAGCGTTTAACCGTGGAGGCCTTGGCAAACGATATTGCTGCTTACTGCCTGGAAACCAAGGGGGTTAAAAAGGTTCAGGTTCGCATTGAAAAACCTGGCGCCGTTCGCTTTGCGGAATCGGTAGGAGTCGAAATTGAGCGGTCCAAATGATAGCCAACCTCTCCGGGTTCTTATTGGACTGGGAAGCAATCTAGATCCAGAAAATAATATTCGCAAAGCCCTTGAAATGCTAAGTAACCTCACTGATCTGCTGGAAACCTCGTCAATCTGGCAGACTCCAGCGGTGGGAAGTACCGGACCTGACTATCTCAATGCGGCCGCCTTGATTGAAACCGATCTCGCTCTCTCAGATTTAAAGGAGAAGGTCTTGTTGGAAATCGAAACCAGGCTTGGCAGGGTCAGGACAGCCGATAAGTATTCAGATCGCACTATAGATCTGGACGTATTAATCTACGATGGAGCGGAAATCGATCCCGATCTATGGACTCTGGCTCACGTAGCCGTGCCTGCCAGCCAAATCTTTCCCGAGTTCATCAACCCCGCAACCGGGGAATCGCTCGAATCTGCTGGACAAAGGCTATCGCAAATCACACCCCTAGCGCCTTGGCAAGGACCGGATTAATCCCATTCTTTAGAACTGCAGTGGTTTTGCGCCTCTGGAAACATTGTCGAGGAACTCCTGTCGGGTAGGAAGATTGGTCCTGAATGCTCCCAACATAGCCGATGTAGTCATGCGAGCATCGTGTTTTCGAACCCCCCTCATCACTGAACATAGGTGCAATCCCTCAACCACAACAGCTACACCCTTGGGGTGGAGCAGCTCATTGACCAGGTCTGCAATCTGTCTGGTCATTCGTTCTTGAACTTGAAGGCGCCGGGCGAACATATCAACTATGCGGGGAAGTTTTGACAGTCCAATGACCTTTCCGTTTGGCAGATAAGCAACATGAGCTCTCCCCAAGAACGGGAGCATGTGGTGTTCGCACATACTGTAGAATTCAATGTCGCGCACTATCACCATTTCGTCATAAGTGACCTCAAAAATAGCTTCGTTCAGAAGCTCAATGGGGTCTGTTCGATAGCCAGCCAGCAGCTCCTGATACGCTCTGGCAACCCGGTCAGGTGTTCGCAGCAGGCCTTCACGGTGAGGATCTTCTCCGATAGACTCCAGGATGTCCTCTACTGATTTTGTTATTCTTTCAAAATCGATCTCGCTTGAGAACAATCCCGCAATCCTTTCCAGAATCTCCTTGTCTTTATGCATAACCTGCTCCTTATTCTAAAGTAGCTCGTAGCGGACATCTTTTTTCAGGCTTCAACGGAGACACTGTACCGCCAAGCAGCATACTCTCCTCTGACTCAGATTTAATAATAAAAGTGGAGGACTGGAAGCCCTCCACCCATAGACTCCCATTGAGATCATCCAATCACTGGCTGGATCAATCCCAGCGTTCCATCATGCCTTCTATAGAGCACATTGATAGCCTCAGTTTGCGCGTTGTAGAATACAAAAAAGTTCGTATGGCCCAAGAGCTCCATTTGCTCGATTGCTTCCCATTCATCCATGGGCCGCAGGGAGAATTGTTTTCTGCGGGCAATTACCGGTTGTTCTTCCCAATCCTCTTCCTCTAACTCAGGTATGATATCTTCAGCTTCGACACCTTGCTTCCAGCGCCGATTGCGTTTGCCTTTATAGCGTTTTATTCTTCGCTGGAGGGTATCAACTGCCATATTAAGGGCACCGACGACGTCGGCAGACCTTTCCTCTGCGCGCAGGACAAAACCCTTACCCTGGACGGTTATCTGTACTGCCTCACGTTCCTCTGCGCTCCGAGCATTGGTAGACGACAGGTCTACCCTTGCTTCTAGTATATCTTCTAAAAATTTATCAAGTCCGGAAACCTTACCAATGATCTTCTTTCTCAAATTGTCACTAATTTCCAAATTACGGCTAAATATCTTTACATCGATTGCCATCCAACCCTCCTTTTTGGTATTTTAACACTAATCTGTTTTACAGGTGAGCCGATCTTGCCAGGGTCAGGCCATAGGCTGCACTTGCCCCTGCTCTCAGCAATGCGCTAGCGCATGCTTTTATTGTAGCCCCGGTTGTAATCACATCATCGATCAACAGAACTGATTTACCACCAACAATTTTTGGATCCGCCTTAAAAGCGCCTTTCATATTCTCGATCCGTTCCAATCGCGACAGACCAACTTGCTGTCTGGTATGCTTTACTCTGGAAACCGATTCCGGATGATAAGGTAGTCCTGTATGCCAGCAGAGAGGTTTTGCCAACAAAGCGGATTGATTGTATCCGCGTTCTTTTTTCCTTAGTTTGTCCAAGGGAACCGGTACAACCATGTCAATCCGCCAGTGATATTCACTCATCATTGCTATCAGAGGATTGGCCAGAACGCCTCCCAAGCCGACATCCTGTTTGTATTTCAATTTATGAATGGCTGACTGGAGAGGTCCCTCAAAAAAAGCCCACGATCTGACAGCCGTGATTCCGGACCCATCATTTCTGCATTTATCGCAGAGGTTTTTTCTGCTTGATCCCAGCGGTTCACCACAGATCTCGCAAATTGGGGGTTTAATTATCCGGGTATTATCCAAGCATTCCGCACAGTATTTTTCTCCCCATTTACCACAACCTGCACAGTTTGGCGGGAAGATTATGTCCAGTAAGCTCCAGCCTGCCTTGTAAATCCGAGGCCGCATCCCGAATCTCCCGGATTGATTAACCTACCAGCCTTCTTTTCCCCCTTAACCTCCGAACATACCTGCCAGGGCAGAATCCTTCAGCTGCAAACCCGCAGGCCCGAGCAGAATGATCAACAGGGAAGGAAAAATCAACAAGGCCATCGGAAACAGCATTTTTACAGGAGCTTGCTGCGCTTTTTCCTCTGCAATCTGCCGGCGCCGAGTACGCATCTGGTCCGATTGTATCCGGAGTACTTTAGCCATGCTCACACCAAGCTGCTCGCTTTGGATGATAGCTGCAACAAAACTTGTCATTTCCGGTATACCTACCCGTTCAGCCATATTCCTGAGTGCTACCCGCCTGGTGTTCCCCAACTGAATCTCCCGGAGAGCCCTTGAGAATTCATCCGCCAGTTCATCCTCCCATTTTTCCGCAACTCTGGACATAGCAGCATCGAAACCAAGTCCTGCTTGAACGCAGATCGTCAGCAAGTCCAGAGCATCAGGCATGGATTTCCTGATTTCATTCTGGCGGCTATTGATCTTACTTTGAAGAAGCAGCTGGGGCATGAAAAAACCAATCATGGAAAAGATACCGGTCATCAACAGCTTGCGACCCCAGCTCCAGGACATGGATCCCATTGAGAAAACGAACAGCAACAACCCCCCTACTCCGATAGCGGCAATGAAGCGCGCGGCCCAAAACAATGTTGGGTCAATCCCCGGAGGATTCCCCGCTAATTCGAGCTTTTTTTCCGTTTGTTCGATAGCATTCTGGGGCGTAAATCGTTCAGTGATCTCACCTATTTTCTGAACAATAGGAACTATCACTCTTTCTGTGATAGGCTGCGATAGCTCTATTTCCTCCAGGGTCACTTCTTCCCCCCTGGATATGTATTCATTGAGCCTTTCGTCTAACGGGGATTCTTCTCTCCTGTTCCTTAACCCTACGATCACCAACGCGCCAGCTAAAATCACTACTATCGCTATGAAAATCCAAATATAGATGTTCATACCTGCTCCAAATCCTTAGACTTCAATATCCGCCAGTTTATTCATGGCCATGTAACCAGCAAACACCATAACGCCTGCGATCCCTAACATAACGCCTCCGCACACAAGGTTTCCTGGCTTGAAAAAAGTCAGCAAATAATCCCGGTTTGCAAACCACAACAGCCCCATCAGGATCAAGGGCAGCATGGCCAGAAATCTGCCTGAATAAATAACCTGCGACACCAGCACTTTAATTTCACCCTTGATTTTAATTCTTTCTCGGATAGTATAGGAAATCGTGTCCAGGATTTCAGCCAGGTTGCCTCCAACCTCCCGCTGGACATTGATTGCCGTGATGATCAGGTCAAGGTCATCGCTGGGTATACGTCGGTGAAGATTGTTCAAGGCATCTTCCATGCCAATCCCCAGCTGCATTTCCTTGACTACACGACCGAATTCCACAGACAAAGGCGGGGGAAGTTCTTTGCTTACAGCTTCCATTGCCTGCAGAGTTGAGTAGCCAGCCCTGAGCCCGTTCACTACCAGGTTAAGCATATCTGGGAGCTGGTTCCCAAAGGTGGTCAGTCTCTTGGCCTGCTGCCTCCGCATATAAAACCTCGGCGCCATCGCCCCTAGCACAGCGCCGATCAGCGCCGAGATTACGTTTTGTCCACCTATTGCCCAGGCGAAAAACCCAAGCAAAAATGAGGCGATGACCATCGCAGCTACATATTCAGCTGGGCGAAGCTTGAGGTCTGCTTGGGCCAGGTTCGTAGCTATCCGATCACCATATCTAGACCCCTCCAGGCGCTTGTCAATCCACTCGGAAATCGCAGAGGTCTTCTGCTCCTCTGCCAGGGCAACCGCATCTTCGAATTCTTCCTCAACATACTGCGAGAAGCGCTCGTCCAGAACGGACTTCTCTTCCCGTATGGTAATCACGACGCCTATCACGAGCAAAGCGCCCGCGAGAATTCCTCCAATGATCAGTATCGTTGTCATCATGGAAATCTGCCCCAATAAAAAGAACGGGTTACAAAGCTCCGGCCCTCTTTGAGAAAATCGAAGGCGGCAGATGGATGCCGTGCGCTTCAATCTTTTCCATATATTTTGGCCGCAATCCGGTTGGAACAAGCTCTCCCAAAACCTTGCCGTCTTCAATAGCGGTCTGTTCAAACCGGAAGATGTCCTGCATTGTGATCACGTCCCCCTCCATTCCGACCACTTCAGTGATATTGACCACTTTACGGGTTCCATCCTGCATACGGTTTTGGTGGATGATCAGATCAATTGCTGAAGCGATCTGCTCCCGGATAGCGCGCACAGGTAGATCCATACCAGCCATCAGAGCCATGGTTTCAACTCTAGCGAGGGTGTCGCGAGGAGTGTTGGAGTGAGCAGTAGTCAGGGAACCATCATGACCAGTATTCATGGCCTGGAGCATATCCAGCGACTCTTCACCACGGATCTCGCCGACAATGATCCGATCCGGTCTCATACGGAGAGTGTTGATCACAAGCTGGCGGATGGTCACTTCACCTCTACCTTCAATGTTAGGAGGACGAGATTCCAGGGTCACTACGTGATCCTGACGAAGTTGAAGTTCTGCGGCGTTCTCGACAGTGATTATCCTTTCATCGTTGGGAATGAACCCAGAGAGCACGTTCAGCAACGTAGTTTTACCTGAACCAGTACCACCAGAAATGATGATATTGAAACGTGATTTAACTGCCGCTTCCATAAACAGCACAGCGCTGGGTGTCAAAGTTCCAAAATCAATCAGTTGCTCCACCGTAAAGGGATCTTTCGAGAATTTCCGGATCGTCAAACAGGGACCAACCAGGGAAATAGGGGGAATGACCGCATTTACACGGGAACCGTCTGGCAAGCGCGCGTCCACGTAAGGGCTGGACTCATCAATGCGCCTCCCAAGAGGAGCGACGATCCTGTCAATTATTCGCATGACATGTTCGTCGCTTTCAAAAGTTATAGGTGCGCGGTGGATCTTTCCGGTTTTTTCAAAATAGCAGTTTTTAGCGCCATTCACCATAACTTCGGTGATGTCGTTATCTTCCAAAAGCGGCTGCAGCGGTCCGAAACCCAGGATCTCGGCGGCGATCTGCTCAAACAAGCGGTGTTTCTCCTGCCGGGAGAGCACAATACTCTCTTCCGTTAAGATCTGCTCGAACAGATCCCGGATTGTACTCCGGACCTTTTCCACCTCGGATACATCAATGGAGGGATCAAGCTCGGCTAGTAATCTGTTTTGGACGCGTACTTTCAAGTCTGCGTAAGTCTCATCCTGGGCATCTTTGCGAGGTGGAGAGACACGTCTGGCTTCGAGTGTCCCCAACCGAGAGGATCCCCCGCTCAGGGAGGGATCTTCATCGCTAGGCTGCCTTCCCTGTTCGATTCTCTTTAAAAGTGACATGTTATTTATCCTGATCAAGTTCTAATATTCTTTGATCCTGTTCTCAACCCTCGTCAATCCCGATCCGTTCCAGCTTCGATAAGCTTTCCCGGACCTTACCCACCAGTTCCAGGATACCTTTACCGATCTCTTTTGATTTCCCTTCCCCCAGCATAAAGGGAACCCCCCTGTTCACTCCCGGAACGACATACTCCCGATCCTCATAGAGCACACAGGAAACCTTATGCCCCAGGTTATGACCAACTTTTTCCGGAGTGATGGCGATCTGCCTGTCAAAACGATTCATGATCAGTAAGATCTTTTCCTTACTGATGCCCAACCTCGACACCAACAGCTGCAGAACAGACCTGGTATTGATGATCGCCGGAATGTCTTGAGAGGAGATCAACACCACGAGATCGCAGGCGTCCAGAGTATCAATGGTCTCGTCTTCCAGATATGAATTAGTGTCCACGATCACGTAGGAATACATCCTAGCAAGGAACTGCAGGACTTTCACCAATTGGGTGCCTGTAACTTGTTCGCCATCTTCCGGGGTGGCTGGCGCCGAGACAATATCAACTCCGGAAGCCTGGTGGTGAAGGACTACATCTTCCACCAGTTCTGTGTCCAGCTGTTCCACATTCGGGGTCAGATCTACTATTGAAGTTCGACCTCTCTCGTTGAAGAAAACCTGCACATCTCCAAACTGGAGATTAGCGTCTACGATTACAGCTGGAGTCTCAGGACTGTGAAGAGCTACCGCCAGATTAGTTGCCACCGTCGTTGTTCCGACCCCTCCTTTGGGGCTGTAGACAGCGATGATCCTTCCCATTCCAGACAGCTGGAATGTAGTAACCCTGGGATCGACCAGGCTTCCAGTACCCCTGGAAACGAACTGCATCTCGTTTCTGATTGCCTTGGCCTTGGCACCGGCCTGGCGGATGACAGATACCAGCTCGTCACTCCGAGGAGGTTTGGTTAGAAAATCCCTGGCACCGGCAAGCATAGCCCTGCGCATGTAATTTGTATCCCCCTGAACGGACAGGATCACTATCTGGGAAATAGGGGCTTGTTCCTGGATGCGCTCAGTGGCCTCAATTCCGTCCATATCAGGCATATTGATGTCCATTAAAACCACATCAGGGTCCAGCGCTTTTGTTTGCCTGATAGCGTCCTGGCCGGTCCTGGCAGTTCCTACGACATTGATGTCGTTTTCAAACTGCAGCAACCGGGCTATATTTTTCCTTGTATCTTCCTGATCATCAACGATCAGGACATTGAATTCCTCAGCCATATCTTCCTTTCGACTAACTACAACCATTAAGGTGCAGGGACTGGCTCAGTATCATTCACTCCTGGTTCAGGAACCTGATCCACGCGAGGTCCTAGTCCATAAGGCAGCTTTGCAGGGAGGGGAATCGTGTAATCGTCCAGGAAGTTCTGGAGAGTAGCAGTCTGGGTATCGATCACTGTGCTGTCCCCAGCCGATCTGAGTGCCAGGCTGATATTTACACCGCTGTCGATCAGATAAGTCAAATTGACTGCTTCCTGAGGTGTAACAATCAAAGTAATATTGTCAGGGGGAGCTTCTTCCTGTGCGGCAGGAGGCACCTCTCCTTCCGCTGTTGTGTCCGCAGCAGGAGGAGGCGCTTCAACGTTGGCTACGCCTGCTTCTTCCAGCTCGAAATCGCCCACGTGCAGCACGGTCGCGCTGGGGATGATTATCTGGGTGGCCAGGCGGGGTCGCTGAGGTTCGGAAGGAATTACATAGACACTTTCTTCGGTAAGTTCTCCCGTCCGCTCTGTTCGGCCTTCAGGCCCGTCTCCGGTCACAATCTCTGTTGTCAGCCTGGGAGGTCCACCTTCTGGCCCTAAAGCAATGCTTGATCCATAAACCAAAGCTGTTGCGTTGGGGAGTTTGGACTGGAAATCAGCATCCAGGTCCACAAATTGCATTGAGGCTATCACCACAACACGGTCTCCTGGCCGGAGCGCATAAGAAACGCTGGCAAGCCGGTTGATGGGTATTGTTTTCGCTACCATACCTTCTGGAATGGATAAGGACGCAACAGACCCAGCGGTTGAAAGCTGCGCAGCTGTGTCAACCAGCATGTTAGCAGTCAGAGGTATGCCGCTGTCCAGGTCGAACTTTGCCTGTCTCCCAACAACCTGAGACAGATCCGTGAACATTCCCGAGATAAGCAGATCCCGCGGTAAAGGAATCAATCCCAGGACTGTTTCGTCCAATACTGTTCCCCGAGGTGCATTCTGGGTGATCACAACTATGTCTACCCGGTCCGGAACAGCCACCTCAGAAGTTCCTTCAGATGGTCCAGGAGCCGGGCTAAGCAATCTCGTATAAAGCAAATAACCACCGGCCACGAGCAAAATCAGGATCAGGCTTAAATATAGAAATACTTTACCGCGTCGCATATCATCCTCCTGGCTTGCTGCTAGATTCTTTCTCCTCTATTTTACCCTATCTTAGACGACAGGGGTCTTTAATGGTTCCCTATCATAGTTTAACGGATAATAGCCGGTTTTTCTACATGATCGCATTGCAATCCTGTCAGGTAATCCGGTCCCCGGGATCCCCAAAAGCAAAACCCTACCAATTGGTAGGGTTTAACATATGTGACTAAGGAGGCGGTCACTCGCCTAGAACCTAGCTGGTTCCTTTAGATATTGCCAACGATGTTGCTGAAAATGTTGCCGATGGCGGGGCCAAGCAGGGAGAGAATAACAATCACGACGACTGCAACTAATACAAGAATGAGCGCATACTCTACGAGCCCTTGGCCTTTTTCCTTCGGTGCGAATAACATGGTTTTACCTCCTGTTTAATGTATTTCCGTCGAGGTGTATGCGAACCTGTCTGGTTGGTGAGCCCATTATAAAGAACAAGTTTTTAAATTGCAATAAGCTCTTCCTTACAATTATGCAAAGACATCCTGCTCTTCAGTGGAGAAAGGTATACTGAAGCCTATCCGGGTTCCCTGGCCGATCGCGGTGTCAATGCTGAATTCTCCACCCAGTATGTCCACCCTTTCCTTGATGACCTTTATCCCCATACTTCCTTCTAGTGCCTGTTCCGGATTAAAGCCCTTTCCGTCATCTTCTACATCTACCGCCACCCGGTCCTCGCTGATATCAATATGGGCTCGAACAGTATTTGCGCCGCTGTGCCGGGCTGCGTTGCTGACCAGTTCCTGCAAAGCACGGAAGATCATGATTTCCAGGTAGCTCTCCAATCTTCGTTCTGTTCCAGACGCCGTAAAGTGAACTTCCAGTTCGTTTTGCTCTTTGAACGCCTCAAAATAGTGCCGCAAGGTAGGGATCAGTCCCAGGTCGTCCAGCATCATGGGGCGCAGCTCGAAAATGAAATCTCTTACTTTCGTGAAAGTCGAATTGGCATTGGCTTTCAGCTGATCGAGTTCATCCCGGGCTTGATCGATGTCCAGGTCAAACAGGCGCTGGGCAATTTCTACCTGGAGGATGAAATTCGCTAAAGCCTGGGCAGGGCCATCGTGCATCTTGTTTGACAGCCTTTTCCTTTCCACTTCCTGAGCTTGAATTACCGATTCGATAAATTCGGCCGCGTCTAGTTCATTTTCGCCCCCTTCCAACAAAGGTGTTCTAGACAGGAAACCAGCCATATCCTGGAGCTCCAGAATGATCTCCTGAAGATGTATCTGGTCGGACTTGAGCTTATCAATCTGTCCGCGCATCACAAAGAGCCTTTGCTGGGCATCTAGAGCTTCATCATAGATATCCCTTACCGCAGCAGAGCTGTAACTCTCAGTATTTTCCTTGACTTCTTTGATCTGGGTGGAGTTGGCAATATTACGCTGAGCAAGTTTGTCTACCTCGGCTTGGCTCTGTTTGATCTTTGTAGTGACTGCTGCCAGCTTCTGCTCAGCCTGCCGGATCTTTTGATCAAGGGATTCTCTCAGCTGCTCAGTGTTTATTCCCTCATCTGGATTGTTTAAAACCATTGATTTTCTCCTGCCTCAGGGCACTTTTCTACCCTGAGAGTATAGCATAGGTGTCATCTGGTAGCAATTTATGACTTTGTTAGGTGTTTCCCCGTTCGCCCTGAGATCATTCCCATTTGTAAACTGCCAGGTGATCCTCTCCAAAGATAGCTGCATATTTTCCGTCAGTTTCATAAACCAGCTCCAAGTTGCTGACCAATACCGGATACCAGCTTGGAAAAGCAACCAGATAATCAGCTTGCCGTTGATCCAGGTAGACAGCCAGGCGTTCTTCGTCGCGGATAAACGGAATAACATCGGGGGATATCAATCCTGCCAGATCAAGTATTTGGCGATCACTAAAATAACCCAGAGCGCCAATATCATGGGCTCCAATCACTGCGCCGGGAGAGGTATGGTCTTTTATCCAAAAAGCTGTCCGGACCATCTCGGTTTCGATCACGCCCACGTCACGGGCATAAGCTCTTGCGCCTAATCCCCAGAACACTACCAACACCAGAGAGCCAGCTGCCATAATCCCCTTACTGGCAATCCGCTTCCAGGCGTGATCTGAGTTAGGCCGTAAAATCCGGATCAACCCCACCGAGGAAAGCACTATATAAACCAGCATAGCAGGCATGATATACCTCCCGTGCTGGTAAACAACAGGCAGCCTCCAGGCATAGATACCAATAAATCCTATCATCCAGGCCAGCATGCTCGCTCTCACCAAATCCCGTTCATGGAAAATATCCAGACACTCTCTCAGGAATCCGGGGAGCAAAACAACCCCAATCCCGGTAACGACTTGCAAGCTCACTCTCCCATAGCGCACCAGATAATTTGCCTGACGGAGAAGCGCATATTCAGCTTGTTTGGCGTAGAAAGTGTTGGGCCAGTATTCACCAGCAACAACCCGGTTGAACAAGAAATATGGCCCGGCTGTTAATATCAGGCCACCGAGAAACTGCGCCAGATATCCAGGTTTGCGATCACCCTTAACGAAACTGACTCCAAGCACAAGTAATACCGGGCCTATCAGGGTCAAGCCATCAGGGCGCACCCAGGTAGATATGCCTATCAGAATCCCAGGAATCCACAAACGGCCGTCATTCCTTTCCAGCCACAGGAACACCAGCAGTGAGATCAGTCCCAACAGCAGAGTTTCCATACCCGAGAGAGCTGACCACACCAGATGCCATTCCAGGGCAATGATCATTCCAACAAGTATAGGTGCGGATTTGCTTTCCGGCATCAGGTGTTTGGCCAGATAATACCCCGTCACCGAAGCACCCCACAATAATATCAAGCCCAGAAAGTACGTTCCCCAAATAGGATCCAGGCCACTCCAATAGAACAGGGACAATATCATTCCCCACAGCGGACCAGTTGATCCACCAGAAGGCAGTCCCATCTGAAAACTCCAGACATGATGAACGCCAAAGTTCCTCGCAAAGGTTTGATGGATCCAGGCGTCATCGAGTGGAAAACCTAAACCGGCATTTCTAGCACTGACCGCCAGATAAATAAGGCAAGAAATCAGGGAAACCACTCCCAGGATCGCTATTTTCAAACGGTTTCGTTTTGAGCTATCCATAAATCTCACTCAGGTACAGCGAAATAATAGGTGCCATCAGTTCTCCCCATGTAAATCAAGCGTTGCTCGTCTTCTGGATATCTGTACAGTTCGTCCAAGGCCAGGGGATGATTGGGCTCCAGAACTATGTATTCTGCGCCAAATTCTCTGGCAGCTTCCAGCAAAACATCTGTTCCGCCACTGGGTATTACCACTGCAGACAATCCTGTTGCCGCATATAAACCGGGCGGATTATTGATCATCACCAATCCATTCACCCCCCTTGACGCCAACTCTTCCCCCACTTCCTGAGCCGACTGGAAACTTTCTTCCCAGATCGGGTCTGACAGGCTGCCTCCTATTACTCGCTCATTATAAATAAAGGCAGAAGCCAATCCTAAGAGGATCACCAAGCTGCTTCCAAACACTATTAAACCTTTTTCAAGTTTCCACCCGCGCTTTTTTTCACCCCAGGTGATCGCAGCCTGAAAGCCATCTGCGGCCAGAGCCCACAACAGCGGTTGCAGTACCGCTCCGGAATGCAAGAAACCTCCTCGCATTCCAGCAAAAGGAAATACAGCGCTCATAATGATAAATACCATTGCCCAGACCACGAGGCTGATTCTGACTCCTGCTAAACGCCAATTCCGCCTGATTCCAACTATCATTAGCGGTAAGAGAACCAGCTGCCCTTGAATGAAAATCGCGGTCATGAGATTTTTCCCAGTTGAGAGCAGGACATTGGTCACAATGGATTTCCAGCCTTGCGCGACCCAATACTTAAAATTCAATTCCTTTACCCGGTACGTGAATAAATCATTGTATTCCCGCAGCCAGAACATACGGGAAGATCCAGCAGGCAAAATGGTCCCCAGTACCCGTAAATTACGCACCATCCAAGGTCCCATCACAATCAAGTATCCTCCCAATAATGCAGCAAGGGACAGGCCTCTCTGCTGTTTCGATTCCCATACCAGCACCACACCTGCAAATAACCAAACCAATCCATCCGCCCTGGTTAAATGCAACAATCCAGCTACAACACCTATAAGCGCGTAATGGTACCAACGCTTTTCGCGTAAAGCCAATATAACGAATATACCTCCCAGCACCATGACAATCGCAAACGAATCAGTAGTGGTTATGAATACACTGTAAAAGGCAGGAAGTACAGCCAACGCTCCAGCGAGAAAAGCAACCGACTTTCTGGCAGTCAAGCGGTAACTTAAGAACATGGTCAGAGGAGGGATAGCACAAGCCAGAATCACCGGCCCTATTCGAGCTGCTCCAAAAGAATAGCTTTTCATGACCCACATGCCAATGGCGGCAACCAGGGCAGGCAGAGGCATCCAATAATCAAAACCAGAATGAGGTACTGAGTTCGCCCCTGACAGATAATTCCAGACAAATGGCTCTGAAAATTCACCGGATTTCGCTATGCGCAATCCCATGCTGTAATAATATTCTGCGTCCATATACCCGGGCACATTCTGGAACCAGACCAGGCACAGTAGGACAATCAGGGAGATCAAGGCGCAGATAAGATAATTTTTCCAGCTCATAGCGGGTAGTCCTGGAGAGGAGAACGCGTTCCGACCACCCACCATTTGATCCAGTAGAGCCCCACCAGGCAAAAAGCAGGTAAAGGCAGGAACATCACTGGATTCTGAATCGGCTGATAAGAACGCTGAATTGTTGCCACAAAAAGACCCCATAAACCGACCAGCAAAACCCCAAGAATACCTCCCACCACCCAGGCTTCCCTGTGCCGCCATTTTTTGCTCAGCACAGCGAGGATCATTATCACTGCCGGAAAGAGGATAATAAAATTACCCGGATCGGTTTGAATACCAATCCATTGGCTTACCACCAGAGTTAACATGGCAACCCAAAGAAAGCGATCGAAGTTACCCTTATTCGAATTACTCCACTCAGCAACCAGCAGCAAACACAATGTTATGGCAATGCCCCATTTTAGTTGTCCACCAATTCCCGGGAACAATTCTGACAGAGCGGCGGCCAGGGTACCTGCCGGATTATAGGCTGGATAGCGCAGTATTTCCCAGATATTCTGAAGAATCCAATTGGGGATCAGCAGCCAGGCGAAAACAAATAATGCGAACAGAGCCGCAAAGAACCAGCCAATTATTTTTTTTCGTTTTTTTATTACAGCCCAGACAAGGATATAGATTACCAGCAGGACTACCAGGTGAGGCTTGATAGTAGTCAGCGCTAGCATTATTCCAGCTCCTTGATCGTGTCCGGTTTTTATCAGGTAGAAAACAAGTGTAATTAGAAATGCCAGTAAAACTACAGCGTTGCCGTTTACAACTCCCCGAACAGCGTGATACCAGAGCAGCGAGAACAACAGGACCGCTGCCTGAATTTTCAGCCCTGGCTTCCAATCAACTAATTCAAAGGATAGAAAACACAACGCCACCAGAGAAATTTCCAGCAGAGTCATCCAGGTCGCTCTGGCAACCTGATAATCACTGATTAATGAGAATGGGGCGAAAAAGACTACCGAATACAGCGGATACGCTACTCTGAGTTCGTGTTCGCCACCCCGGGCAGGATGCCCGTAGGCCGCAGTTTGAATCTGCGCGGCCACCTCGTCGCTGTAGGGGCTGAGGCCATCGTAGATAAATGATCGGGTCCCGATATAGTGCACCAAGAAATCATTTCCGCCCGGGTTATTCCGAGCAAACTGAAGATTGACCCACAGTAATCCTGCTATAACCAAAAACGCTAGCACAATCACCAGGACTTGAGTTCTAATTCCGCTTTTTCTCAAATGGTATCCCTTCCAATTTACAGGCTACATTCAATAAATAAACCCGCTTTAATCGCCAAAAGCATCAAAGGAATTGATGCAATCCTCAAACGAATAATTCTCCCTCGGCTGGAAATTCCTCTCGTATCCACCCTGCCATTTCAGCAAGCTGCTTCTGTGACTTTCTTTTGAAATCAAGTCCAAATCTGCTGGCTGATATGCAATGTCTATCTGGTATTGAAACCATCTGAGAGGCTGATCGATAACTATCATACTGTAGTCCTGGCTGCAAATCTTTTTCCGGATCTGATTGACGATCTCCTGCCCTTCTGGTTGAACGCTTCCCTTAAAATAACCCGTTAGCTCAAACAGGTTCACTATGTGAATAGAGGGGTCTTTGCCAGCTAGCTGTGGTAAATGGCTACGATAAGGAATTAAAACCGATTTATCAACCCGGCTGATATATTCGATCAGCTTCTGGTTGGCTTGCAATTCATCAGCTGTAGGTAACCAATTGAAAGGGTTGTAGAATAAGCTCAGAAATTGTAAAACCAGTATACATGAAATCAGCATCCGCCAATGATATTCACCCTTCCCCGCAGCCTTGCTCAGTTCCTGAGCTTTGCCAGTTCCCAAGCCGAATAAAAGAGCCACTGCCGCGTACGCCATCATAACATCGTTGGCACCCCCGCCATTAACAGATCTGCTCATCCAGGCTGCGGATATCGCACCTGCAGAAAACAGTGCATGGATTATCTCCACTTGCAATCCACTACGGTTAGCTTGAAGGGCGCTGACGTCCGATGGCTCTCCGTTTTCTTTGTATTTTTCGAACCCAACCATTATGAAAAAAAACAACCCAAAACTGACAGCGATTCCCGTCTTGCCCAGTAAATCCTCTGGCCAGAACCCAATCAGTGACAACGGCGAGAGGCCATGTTCTTCTGGCAACCCAATGATGTAATAGCTAAACCAGCCATCAGTTTGTCTGTTAACAAGAAATAAAATCCCAATAATTCCTACCAGCACTACCGGTAGCAGCAATCTGCTGGTTTTCCAATGGAAGATAAGTAGATAGGCAACCAGGGGGAAAAATACCACAACCGCAGATTGTTTAGTAAAGAAACTAAGCACTATCAGCAAACCCGCCGCAAAATAACCGGCAGGTCTTTTACTCAGCAAAAGGATAGAGTAAGCGGCGATACAAAGGAACACATACCAGGAATCTACCCTGACAAGGTCGTAAAAGCCATCACTCAGCGGAAAACATGCTAGGTAGAAAGCAGCTGCGTACCACCCCACTACAGGACGGTTTGTTCCCCGATAAACCAACCAGCCTATCAAACCT
>JANTFT010000052.1 GCA_024763275.1 Anaerolineales bacterium
GCATGGCTTGTTTTGGTGTGTAGGGTTTGAAGATCTGTCTTTTCATGTCCCCCATTATATTAAATTCTTAGGGGCTGTGCCAGGTACTTTTGGGACAACCCCCTTACTACAGCTGGCTGATCAAATCCTCGTCGGAGAGGTCTTCCAGCTCCTCGGTCAATTCCCCCTCAGCAGATTCCAAATCCAGTTCATCTTCCACCTCCTGGATGTCACCCGGTCGGGAAGTCCCCTCCCCGGTCAGATCTTCAATCCGCTTGCCCGGCTCAGGGGTACCGCAGTAGGGACACAGACTCCAGGATAATTTCATCAGCCGGCCGCAGGCATGGCAGGGTTTCAGCAGCTTGGTATAGCAGTTGGGGCAGACGATCCAGTCTTCCGCGGTATCCCGGCCGCATCCCGGGCAGGCTGTCCGCTCCTCAATGGTCTGCAGCAATGCTTCTTCCTCCAGCATTTGCTGGTATTCCTCTTCCATCGTTTTAGGGGGACGGAGGATCAAGTACACCACAATCCCCGGCAGGAACAGCACCGCTACCAGCAGGACGGCCAGGATGCGCACCAGGGGATCTCTGACCCGGTCCCGGATGTCGCGATAGGTCCAGACCATCAAACTCAGCCACAGGGCAGCCAGAAAAGCGCCCCCCAGGGCAGTGGCAATCAGCAGGAAGTTGCTCAGGAAAGAAGGGTTGAAGCTCATGAATGACCTCCTGAACTCCGATTATACCTTATTTCAGATACCAGGGTTTCCAGGGGTTTTTTGAACACATCTCTTGTTCTGAAAGGTTTTTTTCTGTATAAAGAAAGGGAGTTCGCCACAGGAGGGGGTTATGGAAGGACACCAAGCATCAACGCGCATTGAGGATCTGCAGCTGCAGGAGAGGCCCCGGGAGCGGCTGGCAAAAATGGGCGCAAGTGTATTAAGCACAGCCGAACTGCTGGCCATTTTGCTGCGGGCTGGTGTGGAGGGGGAAAACGCCATTCAGGTCAGTCAGCGGTTGTTGAAGGAGTTTAACGGCCTGACAGGCTTGCAGAGGGCCAGCTATGCAGAGATCTGTGCCCAGCACGGCATCGGCGAAGCCAAAGCCGCCCAGATCAAGGCAGCCATCGACCTGGGCAGACGCCTGGCTTCCCAGGCACCCACAGACCGACCGGTAGTTCACAGTCCCGAAGATGCTGCCGATCTGATCCAGTATGAGATGAGCGCCCTGGAGCAGGAACAGCTCCGGGTGATCCTGCTCAACACCCGCAATCATGTCTTGGGGGTAAGAATCATCTACCAGGGCTCGCTGAATTCCTCCCAGGTACGGGTGGGCGAGCTCTTCCGGCCAGCTATCCGGGAAAACGCCGCTGCCGTCATTGTCGTCCATAATCATCCCAGCGGCGACCCTTCCCCCAGCCCTGACGATATAACCATTACCAAAGCCATCATCGAGGCTGGAAAGCTGCTGGATATCCAGGTTCTGGATCACCTGATCATCGGCCAGGGCCGCTATATTTCTTTGAACCGGAGGGGTTTAGGTTTTTCTGACGCGCCCTAAAGGGTGGGGCGCACGTAAAAGGAGCCGAATTCACCGCTGGCTGGCTGCAGGTCGGTAGTCACCTGGTCGACTGCCGACGAGCGTGATCCCCGCTCCAGGGCTCTCACCAGAGATTTCAGCGATTCCAGGTCTCCCTCAGCAACAACCTCAACGGATCCATCCCGGCGATTTCTGACCCAGCCCGTCAGACCCAGCTCAACCGCTGCTGACAGGACGTAATAGCGAAAACCCACCCCTTGCACTCTCCCCCTGACCCGGGCATGAAGCCGCTTTTCAGGTATAGAGCTCATTTTCGTCCCAATCCTGCTCTTCAGGATCCTTCCGGGTTTTATAGTAGATGAAACCACCCAGCGTTGCAATCACTACCACTAAAACCACCACCAGGATGTAGATCAACGTCAGATAGGTTCCCCGTTCGAACCTATCCAACCGCCAGTCCTTTTCCAGCTGCTGGAGAGTGATGCCCAGGGAAAGTTCTACGCCGCGTTCACAGCTTACACCCTGGTCATAAGCATAGATCATAGACTGCACTCCCGGCAGCCCGTAGGTTCGCTGGATGTACTCCACGACAGAATCAGCCTGGGCGTAGGCCAGCAGGGCCAGATCCTCATCAGGGGGAAACCCCTGACAAAGATGGGCCAGGGGGATCAAATCCCCGCTCGCATGCGCCCGGTCCAGTGCCAGGTCGTAATCCGGCAGGCTGTAAACCTCCATCTGGGATGCTATCCCCTCGTTCAGCCAGGCTGGCAGATACTCAAATTCCGCTCCCATAAAGCGGTACAGCAATATATGGGCGACTTCATGGGGAATCAAGCGCTTGATCTCGAGCGGCTGGGACACGGCAGGAGGCAGGGCTACTACGATCGAACCTCTGGCCGGGTCAGCATAACCGCCTACCCAGCTCTGCCCAAGATATGCCAGACTGGACTGCAGATCTTCTGTGGAGTTGTAGATAAAAATCACAATCGGCTGGTCATCAGGGGGCTGCTGCAGCAGTTCCAGGGTCTTGGTTTGTCCCAGCAGAGCTGCATCCAGCACTTCCTGGGCAAAATTGATCTCTCCCTCATACCAGTAGATATGAAACGGCTCCCCGATCAATTCCTGCCAGTTGTAACGATTGTCCAGGTACGTGAAATGATAATCCGGTGAGGCTGCTGTCTCTCCTCCAGCGAAATTGAACTGATAGGAATACGAGATGCTCGCAAAAGCGGGCAGGGGGCGCTCAGTCAGAGAATAGATAAAAACACCCTCCCCCTCATCTGGCAGGGAAACAGCACCCACAAAGGATGGCTGACCGGGAGCCTGAAGGATCAAGGTGATGCTTTCCAGCGGTCGGTCGCTTTCATAAGCCAGCTGGAAAGTGATCTCTTCCCCAAAGGTGTAATCCACTTCCTGATTGAGGATAGTGACCGGTTCCTGGGCCCGTGCTGAGGGGACAACCGGGGAAAGGATGCTCAGCGCCAATGTTAACAGCAGAGCCAACCGTTTTACTCTGGCGAAGTTCATTTTCCGGACTGATTCAAAAGACATCGTAAATTGATTTGGGGTCATTCCAACCATTGGTCATCGTCAATATCGAAATCTTCCAGACCAAGATCATCATCGTTATCGTAGTCATCGCCATAACCATCCTGCTGGTAATCATAATCATCCAGGATATACTCGTCACCATCAGCATCGTAAGCAAAATCAAACATAGCTATATTTTTAAGCCCGTCTTCCAGAAAGTCCATCCGATCCAGAGCCTGATTGATCAGTTCCTCTTCCTCGTCGCTGACTTCGTCCTCCAGTAATTCTTGGATAGCCAGGCTGGCATCCTCGCCCCCGATCTGAGATAGAGCCCAGATAGCAGCCTCACGGATATCAGGCAGATCGTTCAACAGGTCCAGGATCACCGGTACCGCATCCTCCAGCACCAATTCGCCGCAGGCCCGAACAGCCTCCAGACGCACTTTTGGGGAGGTATGCTGCAGCATGTCGGATACCAGCTCGCTGTAATCGTGGTCATAGGATCGGCCCATGGCAAACAAAGCGCTGGCCACCCACTCGTCCAGATCGCTCTGATAAGCTTTCAGGATATGCTGGCGGACTTCCTCACGGGAAGAATAGCTGATGGCTTCCAAGGCCCGGCGCTGAACCTCCAGGGGGTGATCCCCTTCCAGAATTGCCAGCAGCTGATCTTCTATCTCAACCTGCCGTTCCTTCTCGATCTTATCCAGCTCACCCCGGTAGATGTATTTTCCCAGCACGGATGCGGTCACCGCCCGGAGATCGGTCGAATCCTCAGCGGAGAGAACCGACAGGAAGAACGGGATCAAATCGTCCGTGTCAAAGACCTCGATAGCCCGGATGGCAAAGAAGCGCACCTGCTCATCCTCATCCTTCAGCGCCAATCGGAATATGGATTCAAATGACAGCAGGTTGTTGCTGTCAGTCAGGTCCTCAAGATCCTCTATCAGCGCCCTACGGCGTTCCACCTGGATTTCCAGCCAGATCTCCAGCAGAGCTGCCAGATCTTCCTGGGTGATATCAGACAGGCGATACAGATAGAGGGGATCCAGCACCTCATCATTATTCAATAAGGCATCCAGCACCTCATCGAAGGGCAAATCATCAGGAGTGGGGAAAAATGTATCTTCCATCAGGGCAGTTGTACCGGTGAGGTAAAGTCAAGGATATTAAAGTAGATTAATAACAATATAACACTGATGAAGCCAATTGCGTTCACCACATTCTGGACTTTCTGGGATACCCTTCTGCCAACCAGGAGCTCGGGCAGAACAAAGAGAATTCTCCCTCCATCCAGAGCGGGGATGGGCAGTAGATTCAGGACACCCAGGGAGACAGTGATGGAAACCAGGAAAAGCAGCACATTGATATCCGCCGGTGTTCCGGGCAGCAGCTGCCCTTCTTTCGCACCGGCATAGATATCATACATGCCCTTATACCCCACCGGACGCCCGGCAGAGCCGGCCGAGCCGCCGATCAGCTGCCCGGGCAACTTCAGGACCGCAATGCTGTGCTCGGTGGTCGCGCCCACCGCCAGGGGCAGGGCCTGTAACCAATTGATCTCCCTCACCGGGCTGGTCATCACAATGCCGATTGCGCCTTCATTTTCAGGTGGATTTTCCCGGGGAACCACTCTCACCTGGCCTGTCTGACCATCCCGCTGGTAAGTAAGGCTAATCTCCTCCCCCAATTTGGCGTAGATCTCATCCCGCAGGGCTTCAAAACTATCCGCCTCCAGATCATTTACAGCGAGCAGTGTGTCTCCCGGGAGCAGTCCCGCTTCCGCTGCCGGTGAACCGGTGACCACATCCTGAATCTGGATCACTGTCGTATCCGGAACTCCCAGGCGGCTGAAGATCAGGGCGTACAGCACCACGGCCACCAGCAAGTTCATCAGCGGGCCGGCAATGTAGACCCCGATGCGCACCAGCGGCTTGGCAGCGGCCAGGCCGCCTTCTACTTCCGGTTGAGCCTCCCCCAGCGGCCGCACAAATCCTCCCAGGGGGATCCAATTCAAGGTGTAGTCTGTTCCCCGCAGGGTGAAAAGACGGGTGATGCGAGGTGGAAAACCAAAGCCGAATTCCTCCACTTTCACCCCAAACAATCGGCAGGCAGCAAAATGGCCCACCTCGTGCAGAATGATCATGGAAGCTAAAACAACGATAAATTGAATCAGGTTGATTAACATATATGCATCCAATTGTCAGCGCAGAACCAACTGTCTAATATTCTCTTGAGGACAAGATTATACACCAGGGACTTACGGTTCGATAAGCCAGGCCGGTCCTCCCGGGGTGCAAGTTAATATCGATTTTACATTCGTCAGGGCAGTCAATTTACGTTTGACCGCTTCCGCGTGCTCTGCCGGACTGAGCACATGCACATTAGGGCCGGCATCGACCGTATAACAGACCTGCAAACCTTCCTGACGCCATTCCCGGACTGCGTTCATGATCTCCAGGGTGCCGGGTTCCCAGTAAAAAAGGGGTGGCGAAGAAGTCATCATCACACTGTGCATCAGGTTGGAATCCTGTTCCACCACCTCGGCAAAAGTCGGGAAATCCCGTTCCAGAAGTGCCTGACGGCAGATCCCTAACCGCCGATCAGCATCCGCGACCCGGGCTTCCTGCAGGGGGCTGGTATCAGCAAGCTGGTGCCCCTGGGAAGAACTGACAGCCTTATGCTCCCTGCTGATCAGAACGATCTGATCGACCAGATCCCAGTGCTCCGGGCCGGCCAGGGACACGGCGTAGGAAGATGCGTGATCTTTCCCGGCCTGCCATTCCACGAAACCACCGGGAATGGACCGGCTGGCAGAGCCTGAACCAATCCGGGCCAGGCGGGAAAGCTCCTTTTCAGGAAGACCCAGCCCCAGAGCCGTCGCTGCCGCCAGGGTAAGGGCCGCGAACGCGGAAGCAGAGGAAGCAATACCCGTACCGGTGGGAAAGGAATTCTCGCTGGTCACCCGGGCGGCTGTTTTCAGATCCGCCAGTTCCCGTATCCGATCCAGGGTGGCGCTGACCCGCTGCAAGGCCTCAGCCCCGGCAGATTCCCCGTTGATGACCAGCTGATCCTCTTCCAGACTGGTATCAAACTGCACGATAGTGCGGGTTTGCAAGCCGCTCAGGTTCATGGAAATCGACCCGTTGGCTGGAATGCGCAGGAGATCGTCCCGGTTTCCCCAGTACTTGATGAAAGCGATATTTGGATGGGCTGCGGCTGCGGCAGATGTGATCATGGTTTCCTAATCAGCGGTTGGTAGAAGCAGGGTCGGGAACAAGCAGTAGCTGACGCTGCCCCACATCCGGGTGACAGCCAGCGGGGTGGTGTCAACGACCACCAGGTGGCCGGCAAATCCTTCCAGGAAACGCTGCAGAAGCTCGTTATGAGGAGCCAGCGGCAGCTGGGCGCACAGATCATGGATGAACAGGGCCTGGTTGCCCTGTACTGTCAGGCGGTTTTCCACAGTGTAAGACATACCCGCCAGCCCCACCGGGTTGAGGGGTTGGTAGGATGGGTTGATCTCAGCCAGGATCAGGCCGATCTCCTCCAGGGCGAACCTGTCCAACAGGATGATCTGATGCCAGGACAGGTTTCTGTCCCGCAGAATGGTCTGGAACTGCTGAGAAGGCTGATGGCTTTCTTCCAGCCAGAAAGCTCCCTGCAGGTTGGTGTCGCGCCGATCGCCATCATCAGCCTGAGATGGAAAGATCGGGAAGAACAGACTGCCCTGCCCCCCATCGCTGGAGCGGCTCAGCCAAACCCCATCCAGGACCGGATTGAGGGCACCAAGGTCATCTACCAGGATAAGCAGAGTAAAGGGATCCCCGGGAGCTGAGTTTGAGGAGCCCTCTTCCAGCAGCACCGGGACCCCGGAATCTGGCAGGGAACCTTTCGGCTTTCCTTCTCCGGAGAAGACAGCCTGGCTGGCCCTGAACCCCAGAAAGAGGAACAGGCTGAAGCAAATCAGGAAGAGGATCAACAGCGGTTTTGATTTCATTTCCAGCAATTTTCAAGCAAAAATACCGGCTGAAAGGGATTTTTCTGCCAGTTCTAAGGATTTTCGCTTGTTACCTTGAATCATACCACCAGAAAGGAAGGAAACCCTCGTTATGGGAATTGAGAAACTGAGTTTGATACCAGCTATTGGATTTGCTACAATAGAAAGTGCCCCTTAGACCGACTGATACGAATGGTGATTGACCAGGACATCCGTCTAGGAATGATTCCGGGAAATAGAAGGAGTTATCCAATGTTAAAACAACCAGACCGCATTGTCATTTACCCCCAGAGAAAAAACAATCCGGAATATCTGCTGTGTTGGATTCCACCGGGAAGTTTCAAAGACGTTTCGGGAAACAATCCTGATACAGTCACTGAATTGCAAGAGTATTATCCCACCGGGATTGAAACCGAGTTCAGCCAGGAAGGCTTTGATGAGTTTGGTATCTCCCTGCCATATCAAATTGAGGATCTGCGTGAGGCATACCTATTCCTCTTCAAATCCGGGATATTGGTTGAACTCAACTTCGTCGATGTCAAGAGGCTTCAGGACTATGTTGATAAAAAAGACGACCAAAACATCAAAGATTTGATCAAAAGGTTCTCTGACCATGAAATCACGCTGAGGGATCTTGAACATAACCCGATCCTGGGGAAATTGCTCGAAGAACCAAAGAGCAAGGGACATGAAGATCCAAGTGAAGCTTTCCAAAAACTGTCTGGTCAACTAGATACGTCTGACTGACTTTTCCTGGAGTTAAACAATGCCAGTAAATTCGCAAGGAAAACTAATCATTTATTGTTTGAATGTTGGCCAGGGAGACACAACTATCATCGTCACGCCTAAAAACCATGTGATCATCATCGATGCGGTAAAAGCGAAGAAGATCGTCAATTTCCTTGAACAGATAGGTTTTGATGACCAACAAACTATAGACCACATCATTATCTCCCATCCACACACAGATCATTACCGGGCTGTAACCCCACTGATCAATAAATATGGAACCAAAGAGATCACATTCAGCTCTCTCCGACGCTATACGATGAACGTTCCAGGTTACGTTGGGATAATCAATACAGCAGCTGAAAGGAAAATCCCGATGAATTTCTTGTCGGGTTACAATCAGATCCACCCGGACGAATCGCCATTTCTGGATCCAAAAACCATCCGCCTGGAGTTATTAGGACCATCAAATCAATTCATTGAGGATCTGTACAATTCCGGGACATTGGAAACCAACCACTATTCGATTATCGCCCGATTGGTATGGGGAAAGTTCAGGATGGTTATCGCAGGAGACGCCCAGATGGAGAACTGGGCTCATTTTGACAGAGAAAAGATGCTGGAAGAGACCTGTACTGTCCTGCGTTCGGCTCATCATGGAAGCGCCAACGGGACCCAATTTGAGAGAATTGACAGATTAAACCCCAGGGTTGTGATTGTCTCATCTGATCCTAACGGGAAAGACAAACTGCCAGACCTGATCGGCTGCACCACCATGCTGCGGTACCATAAGAAAAGCTCACATCCGATTGTCGCCTTAACCTATTACACGGGTTCGATCAGGATCGAAGTGAACGATAAAGGCAGCAGAAAGGTCTTTGCATATGGCGAATCGACTAATAGCAATATCAATATCAATCATTTTGTTAAGTTGAAGCGCAGCACGGACCCAACAAAATGGAGGGATCTGTCCCTTGGGAAAATGCCTTCCTGACAATAAATGGAAACCTGCCGCAAGGTTAATCACAAATCGGGTTGAACCCGTCTATAAAAGTGGGCTTCAACCCGATTTCGTTTTTTTTTGCAGGTCGGTTTTATTTCAGATACGTTGACAGAATTCCCAGCAGCACTCCCGCCGGGAATCCCAGCAGGGAAAGCACCACATAGGGTTCCGCTTCCTCTCTGGCATCCCAGATCCGCTTGATCTTAGGCAGGGCTTGCCGGATCCAGCCCCATTCATCCAACACCGTAATGTGTAAATCCCACCAGCGCAACTCAATTCTTTCTAAAACCGCTTTCATAGCACTAGCTCCTGATTATTTGGAAGTCGAGATCTTTTTGATCTTCCCGTCACCATCAACTACTGCCCGGATGATGCGGTTGATAGTCTTTCCGCCCGGTCCAGAGACTTTCTTGCGGTACACCAGCAGGGTATCGTTGGATGCGCCCCCTTCCCGGGGGGTGATTTTAGGTTTGACACCCTCGAAATCAGGGTGTTTCCGGTAAACTTCTGATGAGACTTTATCGATCATTTTGGCTTTCAAAGGATCCCCTCCTCTCCCCTCAGCTCTCAAAGCTGAAATTAGCATTGGCATAAGCCCGTCGGCGCATGAAAGCAGGCACATCCAGGGGATCGCTCCCCATCTCGATTCGCTGCTCCGGCTCCCGCTCCCCTTCAGCCTTTTCAGGGACCCTGGTCCGTTTGACCGCGGGGGGAACCTCCCGATCAGCGCGGGTGAAGGAACTGAAAACATCCTCGAAGGTGGTCGCACCCAGACCGGTGACGATCAAATTGACCTGAACCCGCCCCTGGAAGTGGTCATTCTGGGTGGTGCCAAAGATCAGCTCAGCGTCAGGGGGAATCTGCTCCTGGAGGTAGTTCAAAGCCAGGCTGATATCCGCCAGCGTCAAATCCTGACCGGACGTGAAATTGACGATCAATCCAGAGGCGTTCACCAGGGAAATATCCTCCAGGAGGGGATGATAGAGGGCCTGTTTAATGGCAGCGAGGGCTTTCTCCTCTCCGGCAGCCTGACCAATGCTCATCAGGGCTCCTCCGCCCAGCTTCATCACCCGCTCAATGTGGGCAAAATCGACGTTGATCACTCCCGGCTGGGTGATCAGCTCGGTAATGCTCTGGACAGCCTGGCGCAGGACATCATCCGCCAGATGGAAGGCTTCAGAGAGAGTGGCTTTTTCAGAGACGGTCTGCAGCAGGCGCTCGTTAGGGATGGTGATCAGGGTATTGACATAAGGCTGCAGCTTCATCAAGCCGTCAGCGGCATTCTTCTGGCGTCCGCCCACTTCAAAGCCAAAAGGCTTGGTTACCACCGCCACGGTGATAATTCCCATTTCCTTGGCAACCTGGGCGGCTACTGGAATCGATCCGGTGCCAGTTCCGCCCCCCATGCCGGCGGTCAGGAAGACCATGTCCGCCCCTTCCAGGGCCATGGCGATATCACCCTTGCTTTCCTGGGCAGCCGCTTCCCCCACCCGGGGGTCGCCACCAGCTCCCAGCCCGCGGGTCAGTTCAGGTCCAAGCTGCAGTTTAACCGGTGCCCGGCTGAAAGCCATGGCCTGGCGGTCAGTGTTGGCAATGATGAATTCCACACCATACAGACCAAAATCGATCATGCGGTCAACAGCGTTGCTGCCTCCGCCGCCCAATCCCATCACCTTAATGACCGGCACATAGGGGGGTTCCTCGCCCCAATCTCTTAGTCTCTGATCTAAAAGATGATCGTTAAACATAAGCTTGTCTCCTTGCATTCACGCCCGGAAAATGGGCAAATGATGATAATTGGCTTTAGATAGCTGCTAATTGAGATGCAATTTTTGTACCATCTCCCTCCACCCGCCTGACCAGGCAGCCCTGGCCCCGCAGCTGATTGAGCTGTTCCTCAGAAAAATGCTCCTCACCGCCCACTACAGTGACCCTCTCTGCCTGGAGGGCTTCCTCCAGAGAAAAGCCGACCGTAGGGCGGTGACGTTTGATAAAAGGACGGGTGATATTCAAATACCAATCGGCCACACCCCACTCAAAACTGGGAAGCAGCAGATAATGTGAGATCCGGAAATGTCCGACGCTCTTCTCGACCGGCTGGGCCTTTTCCTGGTGGGTGAACAGCTCCACCACTGGTTTGCCAGCTCCCTCCGGGGTGAACCAGGCCGCCTCTTCCGCATCAGATCCGGGATCAGCTGCCAGCAGCCAGAAAGCGCCCCCGATCACTTCTTCTGGTAGGGGATCCAGCCCCTCCACAGTTTGACGGGCAATCAGCCTGGCCCCTTCTACCAGGATCTTTGGAAGATCAGCACCCTGCGGGGCAGGACCGTGAATTCCCAACATCAGCAGGGGCAGTTTTCTTTCCAGGATCGTTTCCGAGATTGTCAGGTACCACTCGGCGATGCGGAATCCCCGCTGATCCTGGGAGTTTTCAGGTGTGATATAAGGCTGTGCTTCAGGCCAGCTCTGGGGACCTCCCCTACCCCAGGAAAGCGGTCGGCTGTTCAAACCTGCATAAGCGCTTAATATCAGCCGTTTCTGGAGCGGTTGGGATGCCCGGCGCTTGATCCCGTCCAGAGCACCGCTCAGGAATATCGTATCCCAGTAATCACCGCCTGGTTCCAGGGGTGGAAAAACCGGCACCAGTCCCACCGCCACAGCAGCCTCCGCCAGAGGAAGGAAACCATCCAGGAAGCGCTCCGGCAAATCGGATTGAGCCCAGGCCTCCGGACCCCAGCCAGCCTGTCGGTTGGGTCTATCAAACAGGATCACATATTTCACTCCCCAGCGGCTGTAGTTCTCGAAGAACATGACCATTTCCTCCAGAGGAGGAACCTGGTGGGGAGTGATCTGAAAATGCAGGACAGGCTCTACCCCCTCCATCTTCAGGGTGGCGATAAATCCTTCTGGAACAGCCCGGCTGGCAGGCGCGTTGAGCACCACCCAGGAGGCGTCCAGCTCCTTGATGCGCGGCAGCCAGGTGCCCAGGTCCCTGTCAGAATAGTGATCAGCATCGACCCGGTAGTGAAAACCAACTTTATCCATAGACTGTTTCTCTTTCCGAAAACCTGAATGAGTGCCTTTGATGATGCAAGGTTTATGCCAGCATTTCACCATTTCAGGAGGAAATCCCCTCTTCTACTGAGTCAGATTTCTGATGCTATAATGCGAGGGATGAAGAAAATCCTTCTCACCGGGGCAACTGGCTTTATCGGCAGGGCCCTCACCCGCCATTTAGCAGAAACCGACTACCCCATCCGGGTCCTGATCCACCCTTCCAGCAAATCACCCGATTTGCCAAAAGGCATCCCGGTTGAAGCAGCTGTATCTGGCCTTAACGATCAGCGCGGACTGCGGGCGGCCCTGGTAGGGGTTGACATTGTCTACCACCTGGCCAGCGAGGAATCCCTGGGGGCGGAAGGCAACCTGCTGGAAACCGATATCCAGGGTACCCGCAACCTGGTCCTGGCTGCCGAAGAAGCTGGAGTTCACAAGCTGATCTATCTCAGCCACCTGGGAGCTGACCGGGCCTCAGCTTATCCGCTGATGACCGCCAAAGCCATCGCCGAAGACCATATTCAAAAGAGCAGCCTGGATTACACCATTCTGCGGACTGGGATCGTCTATGGGCCCCAGGATCGCTTCACCACCTCCCTGGCCCAGATGATTCAGGCCATCCCGCTGGTTTTCCCCCTCCCCGATCAGGGGGATACCCTGCTGCAGCCGCTGTGGATCGAGGACCTGGCCAACATCCTGCTCTGGACCCTGGACAACCCCAAAACCAAGCGGGAACTGTTCGAGATCGGTGGCCCTGAACAGCTCAGCTTCAAGGAGATCATTGCTATCATCCTGGATGTAATGGGGCTGAAGCGCTACCTGGTATCCATCAGCACACCCCTGATCCGCTTTGCGACCGTCTTTGCGGATTATCTGTCGCTTGACATCCCCACAAACATCTTCTGGCTGGATTATTTGGCCACCAACCGGACCTGTTCCTTGAACACCGTTCCCCATATTTTCAACCTGCTGCCCGGCTATTTTTCCAAAAGGATCGAGTACCTCCGGCCGGAAAACAAAGGACTGACGCGATGACCCTGTATGATATTTCCCTCACCCTGACTGAGAGCCTGCCCGTCTGGCCGGGAGACCCTCCCCTCCAGCTTAAACTGATCAGCAGCATTGCAGAAGGCGAAATCGCCAATGTCACCCAACTTTCCGCCGCGGTACATATCGGTACCCATGTTGATGCTCCCGACCATTTTCTGAACAACGGGAAGACTGTGGAGCAGATCCCGCTGGAGCTGATGGTAGGACCGGCCGCGGTGGTGGCTGTTTCCGGGGAAGGCGCCATCACAGCCCGGGATCTGCAGGAAGCTGGTATCTCTGGCCAGTACAAACGGCTATTGCTAAAAACAAAGAATTCCGGCTATTGGGAGTCGGAAGAGGTGGATTTCCAGGAGGATTTTCTGGCTCTGGACAGGGAGGCCGCGAGATACCTGGTGGAGTGCGGGGTGGAGGTCATCGGCGTGGATTATCTCTCAATTGCTCCCTATGCAGATCCTGTCCCCACCCACAGGATCCTGTTAGAGGCCGGCACCCTGATCATCGAAGGGGTAGACCTGTCGCGAATAGCGCCCGGGGAATACACCCTGCTGTGCCTGCCCCTTAAGATCGGTGGGGCGGATGGTGCTCCAGCCCGGGTCCTGCTGCAGGACAGCGGCGATTAAGAAACAGCACTCAACAAGCGGTATTATTCATCTATAATGAGATGAAAGGGATCCCAGGAGGAGCAAGATGTCGAAGATAGCCAAACATCTCAGCCTGGTAGTTTTGGTAGCAGCTGTGCTGGCAGCTTGTGTGCCCAATCCGGAACCGACAGAAGACATCGGTCCGGTCAGTGAGGCTGCAACGGCAGCGGACATTCCCGTCGAAGTGGGTGAGGAAGCTCCCAGCAATATCCCAAACGGGGAAGGAGAGGGACCTATGACAATGGCTCTAACAAGCCCAGCCTTCAATGATGGGGAATCCATCCCCGTCAAATACACCTGCGATGGAGAGGATATCTCCCCTGGTCTGAACTGGTTTGGCGAACCAGAAGATACAGTCAGCCTGGCCCTGATCATGGATGACCCGGACGCCCCGAGTGGTACCTGGGTACACTGGGTGCTGTACAACCTGCCCCGGGATCTGCCCGGTTTGCGGGAAGGCATGACCGGAGTCGCTCTGGATGGGACCAACAGCTGGAACCGGACCGGCTATGGAGGACCCTGCCCGCCCTCCGGAACCCACCGCTACTTCTTCAAGGTCTATGCCCTGGACGATAAACTGGATCTTGACCCCGGAGCTGACAAAGAGTCCCTGCTATCTGCCATGGAAGGACATATCCTTGGCCAGGCAGAGCTGATGGGTACCTACAGTCGTTAGCATCAAGGGACCGGGTCCCTCCAACTATGTGGTATACTGCCGGGGAATAAATAGACGAGGAACCACCAGTATGCCGTTATACGAATACCACTGCCCCAAGTGCGGGCATGACTTTGATGAATTGGTGCGCTTTTCCGAAGTGGACAAAATACCTACCTGCCCCAACTGCGGAGCAGAGGATACCCATAAAAAAATCTCCGCCGGCGCAGTGATCGGCTCTTCCTCCTCTGGAAGCGGAGCCGCCATAAGCCGTCCGGCCTCAAGCCCCTTCACCTGATCGGGCTGCTGAAACCGGCCGTGAGCTGGATATTAATGCTAACCTCCGAGGTTGACTGAACCCACGGAGAATAAGCCAACCCCCGAAGGCTTCTCAAAGCTAGCGGCAGATGCTATAATTCCGTCTGCATGGGCGCGTAGCTCAGCTGGTTAGAGCGCACGGTTCACATCCGTGAGGTCGATGGTTCGAGTCCATTCGCGCCCACACTGAATACAAAACCGCTATATCCTCCAAATAGCGGTTTTTTCTATTAATGTACTGACGAACACAAGTTTCTGCTGGAAGTACTTGGCCGATGGTCATATACTTATCTCTCTGCTTCCAGGTGACTCCCCTTACCGGGATCCTCAGTTCAAGATAAGCAGTGTTCAGAACATCCGATACTTTTAAGAATAACCTCCTTCCTTATCCATTGCCAATCATGACCACTTGGAGTAGGATAATTAGCTGCAAATATATTTCCTAGATCGAATGAGCACCGGGATTGCTGAGCCTTAACCGTGACGATGGGAAATCATCACCCACGCCTGGAATTATCAGCTGCCAGGCTTTTTTTATTGTCCAGATGCGTTTGACAGTATAATGGATATCATCATAAATAATTGGAGTTGATTATGGGCCAAACACGAACGAACATCCTGCCTGGCATCAATCTGGGAAACAACAAACTGCGGTCTGCTTTGAACCGGCTGCTCGACAGCAAAAGACTGCCAGAGTCGATGTCTATTTTCCTGACAGCCCTGTTGGTCGGGATTGGTGCCGGTCTGGGAGCCGTGATCTTCCGGAAATTAATCTCCTTCTTCCAGGATCTTTTCTTCACAAAACTGGGAGGGCTGCTCCAGGGTTTCCAACCCTGGTACCTGCTGATCATCCCCGCTCTGGGCGGTTTGGTCTACGGCCCCATGATCTATAAATTCGCCCGGGAAGCCAAAGGGCACGGCGTACCGGAAGTAATGGAAGCCGTGGCCCTTAAAGGGGGACGGATCCGTCCTGTGGTAGCTGTGATCAAGTCTCTGGCCTCCGCTGTCTGTATCGCTTCCGGGGGTTCAGTCGGACGGGAAGGACCCATCGCTCAAATCGGGTCAGCCATCGGCTCCACGATCGGCCAGTATTTCAACCTCTCGGATGAAAGGGTCAAGAATCTGGTGGCCTGCGGCGCTGCCGGCGGCATTGCCGCCACCTTCAATGCACCAATCGCCGGGGCGCTGTTTGCCCTGGAGATCATCCTCGGTCAGATGCATGCAGTATATTTTGGGGCCGTGGTGATCTCCTCGGTCACAGCAGACATGATCGCCCAGATCTTTTTCGGGGAGCTGCGGGCCTTTTCCGTTCCAGACTATACCCTGCTCAGCTACTGGGAACTCATCCTTTACGTCGTTCTGGGCATCCTGATGGCCATAGCTTCTGTGGCTTTCACCCGCATGCTCTATGTTTCCGAGGATCTCTGGGACAGCCTGTCTTTTCCGGAGTATTTAAAACCGGTCCTGGGAGGTATCCTGCTGGGCGTGATTGGCATCTTATCCCCCAAAATCAACGCCTTTCCACAGGCATTTGGAGTGGGTTATGAATCCATTTCCATCGCGCTGTTCGGGAAGATGGCCCTGACTATGACCCTGGGATTGTTCTTATTGAAGTTCCTGGCCACGATCATCACCCTGGGCGCAGGTGGTTCTGGCGGTATCTTTGCCCCCTCCCTATTTATGGGCGCCATGCTGGGGGAAGCTTTCGGCCAACTGGTAAACCTGCTTTTCCCAGCTATCACCGCTCCACCAGGTGCTTATGCCATGGTCGGGATGGCAGCCTTCTTCTCAGGAGCGGCCCACGCCCCGATGACAGCTATCATCATTCTTTATGAACTGACCGGGAATTATGAGATCATCCTCCCGCTGATGCTGGCAACGGTGACCGGTACCATACTTTCCCGGGCCATTAGCCCAGAATCCATTTATACTCTCAAGCTCACCCGGCGGGGAATCCACCTTCAGGAAGGGAAGGATATTGACGTGATGCAGACCATCACCGTCGGGGAAGCCATGTCGAAGAATTTTGATGTTGTGACCAGCGATCTGACTCTCAAAGAACTGGCCCAGGAATTCGAGCACTCCCACCACCACGGATTCCCTGTTGTGTCCCAGGGTAACAAGCTCGTCGGCGTGGTCACACTCCAGGATCTGGACCGGGCACTGGAAGCCGGCATCCCAGACAGCGCTGAGATCAAGGATATCGCCACCTGCCAGAACCTGATTACCGCCTATGAAAACGAACCGATGTGGACCGCCCTCCGCAAGCTCGGTGTCCGAGATGTTGGACGGGTGCCGGTCCTTAAAAAAGGCACCGAGGACGAGCTCGTGGGTATCATCCGCCGCAAGGACATCATCCAGGCTTACAATACGGCCATCATCCAGCGAGCCCAGCATCAATCCCGGGCTG
>JANTFT010000053.1 GCA_024763275.1 Anaerolineales bacterium
TCATCCGACATCAAACCGACAATCAGGTATAGTCATGGCTGAGAGACCGACTCCCCAGAGAAGCTATCATTTTGAGCAAAGGCACAGGATGCATCACAAAAGCACATTGGAAAGGTGATTTATGAAAGCGTTATCGATCGATCTGACCTCGGGCACGGTCACAGAGCTGCCCATCAGCCCCGAGAGCACCCAGTACTACCTGGGCGGCAGGGGGCTGGGCATCAGATACCTGTATGACCATCTTCCGGAAAACACAGACCCCTTGAGCCCGGAGAATATCCTCGGCCTCTGGACCAGCCCCCTGATGGGAACTGGCGCTGTCTCCATGGTCAAGCTATGTGGAGTGACCAGGTCGCCTCAGACCGGCACGATCCTGATGAGTTTAATGGGAGGTTATTTTGGGCCGGAGCTGCGCTTCGCGGGTGTGGACGGGCTGATCTTTCACGGCCGGGCAGAGAAACCGGTCTACCTGCTGGTGAAAGAGGGGGTAGCAGAGCTGCTCCCGGCAGAACATCTGTGGGGTTTATCCACCCGGGAGACAGCTGACCGGATCACGCAGGACCTGGATCTGAAAAGGATCCAGATCGCCAGCATCGGCCCCGCAGGGGAGAATCTGGTTGCCTTCGCCTCGATCATGCACCAGGGGAATGCCATGGGGCGGGGAGGGATCGGGTCCGTGATGGGCTCGAAGAATCTCAAGGCTATCGCGGCCAGCGGAAAACAGCGTCCGCCGCTGGCCCAACCGGACCGCTATCAGGCCGCTGTCAAACGCATTACCCAGAGCTACCGCGAATCCGAGGCCCTGGCCCTGTTCGGCACCACCGGCACGACCCAGCATGTGGATGGCTTGAACCTGAAGCACATGTACCCCACCCGGAATTTTCAGGACGGCAAGTTTGAAGAGTATCAGCAGGTCAATGCCGACACCCTTTACAAGAAGCACGTCCAGAAGCGGATCTCCTGCCAGGGGTGTTCGGTGCGCTGCCGGCGTGAGTCCGCCAACACCGAAGGACCCTACGCAGGAACGATTACGGATGGTCCTGAATACGAGACCTTATGGGGATTCGGCGGGCTGTGCGGCAACGATTCTCTGAATGCGGTCATCAAGGCCAATGATCTCTGCCTGGAGTATGGGATGGACACAATCTCGGCTGCCGGGGTGATCTCTTTTGGAATGGAATGTTTTGAACGGGGACTGATCTCCACCGAAGATACGGAAGGTATAGAACTGAGATTCGGGAATCCGGACGCTATCATTGAAATGCTGCCCCTAATTGCCAGAAAAGAAGGTTTCGGGAGGATCCTGGCACAGGGAACCCGCCGCGCCGCTGAGCTGATCGGGGGAAATGCAGAAGAATACGCCATGCAGGTCAAAGGTCTGGAGCTGGCGGGGTATGATCCCCGCAACGCCAAGGGAATGGCCCTGGGCTATGCCACCTCGCCCAGGGGAGCCTGCCATGAGCGGGGCTACCTGACTGCTGAAACGGTGGGGTTTCCCCCCGGAGTGGACCGCCTGGCGTATGAGGGAAAGGGAGAGCTGGTCAAAGAAGCCCAGGATACGGTGGCGGTAAAGGATTCACTTTCCTTTTGTGTACTCTCCAGCGCTGGGACAAGTCTGGATGATATGGCAGAATTGTTCTCGGCCGCAGTCGGTATTGAGGTGACTTCACAGGATCTGCTGGAGGCCGGGGAGCGTATCAACAACCTCGAGCGCCTCTTCAATATTCGCGAAGGATTCAGCCGGGTGGATGATACCCTCCCGCGGCGCTTCCTGAGGGAACCCATTCTGGACAACCAGGGCAACCCCCAGACGGTCGATATTGAACTGCTGCTCGATCTGTACTACCAGGCCCGCGGCTGGGATCCGCAGGGGCATCCCCTGCCTGAAACGCTGGAACGGCTGGGTCTGAGAGAGACTGACTCTCCTGGATCTCAGGTTTTTGGCCAATAGAATAATCGAGGTGGATCTATGAAAAGACTCATTATCGGTATCTCGGGAGCCTCTGGAGCGATCTATGGGATCAGGGCGCTCCAGATCCTCAAGGAGAACCCGGAAATCGAGACCCATTTGATCCTCTCGAAAGCTGCCAGTTTAACGATCGAAATCGAAACTGACTGGAAAGTCAGCCAGGTTCGGGATCTGGCGTCAGTAAGTTATCCAGAGGAGCAGATCGAGGCGCCGGTTGCCAGCGGCTCCTTCCAGACCGCGGGCATGCTGATCGCGCCCTGCTCGATCAAGACCCTATCAGCGGTTGCGAATTCCTACACTGACAATTTGCTTGCCCGGGCTGCGGATGTCCAGCTCAAGGAGGGCCGGCCGGTCCTGCTGATGGTTCGTGAGACCCCCCTGCATTCCGGGCATATCCGTCTGATGGGGTTGGCAGCGGCCAGCGGGGCAGTGATCTTTCCGCCTGTCCCCGCCTTCTACGGCAACCCTCAATCGCTGGATGAGATCATCAGCAATTCCGTTGGCAGGGCCTTGAACCGGCTGGGGGTTGAGAATTCCGAATACCCCCGCTGGAAGGGGAAAGTTCCTGGAGGGATGGGTGATTAGGACCAGATCCTTCCGTTATCAGGAAAAGGAATACCAGCTTCAGGCAGAGGTCGTCGCCTGCGGAGAGGATCTATGCGTCATGATCAGCGGGGGCGATCGGCCCCATATCGGAGCCGTAGCCCTGGCAGCGCTGACCCCAAGCGCTCGTGATCCTGGAAAGAGAACAGCTACCCCTTCCGTGATCGCTGTTCCGGGTCATAAGGAACATCATCTGGCCCTGGAGGCATCCGAGAAGCTGGCGAAGGACCTGGAAAGAACAGTGGTGGTCACAGTGGGGATACATATCGACGGCATCACCCCTGACCTGATTGACAGGGTTGTGGAGGAGTTCCACAAGCTGGTCGCCGACCTATCAGCGGCCGTGCTCGAGAAATGACTGGTCTGATGTGTTCTAACCGTTATCTATAAAATTACTGGAACCTTAACGAGGGAAAGAAGATGGAGATCTGGAGAATCAATGTAGAAAGTCAGGAAAATTCCCGGGAGCCGGTGCCAGAAAGCTGGGCGAGGCTGGGAGGCCGGGCCTTACTGGACAGAATCCTGATCGATGAGGTGGAACCAACCTGTGCACCCCTGGGACCAGAGAACAAACTTATTTTCGCTCCGGGGCTGCTGGTCGGACATCGGCTCAGCTCCTGCGATCGGATCTCGATCGGGGGAAAAAGCCCTCTCACGGGCGGCATCAAGGAATCCAACGCTGGGGGACGGACCGGTTATCAGCTGGCTCACCTGGGCATCAAAGCCCTGATCGTTGAGGGACAGCCTCAGGATGGGGGGCTGTGGCTGATCCATCTCTCCACGGAAGGAGCGCGTTTTGAAAAGGCCGATAACCTGGCCGGCTCCGGCGTCTATCAGACAACCGCCGAACTGCTGGACCGCTACGGACCTAAGGTAGCGATCTCCCTGATCGGTCCCGGGGCGGAAATGGAGCTGGCAGCAGCCGGGATCCAGAACGTCGATAAGGACGGCGTACCTTCCCGGATCGCAGCCCGCGGCGGGCTGGGATCTGTCATGCATTCCAAAGGGCTGAAGGCGATCATCATCGATGCCTCGGGAGGTGCCAACCCTGACCTGGCTGACAAGGGTGCTTTCCTCGCGGCCCAGAAAGTCTACAACAAGGCGCTGCTGGGCCATCCCCAAACGCACACCTACGCGGAGTACGGGACTGCCGCGATGACCAGTATGTGCAATGCCTACGGCGGGTTGCCCACCCGAAACTTTTCTTCGGGGCAGTTCGATAAGGCAGATAATCTGTCAGGAGAACACATGCGGGATCTGCTGCTGGAGCGGGGGGGCGAGAGCGAGACAACCCATGCCTGTATGAACGGCTGCGTGATCCGCTGCTCGAACGTCTTCGCGGGGCCAGATGGGAAGGCGATCGTCTCTCCCCTGGAATATGAGACCATCGGCCTGCTGGGATCCAACCTGGGAATCGCTGAGCTGGATGCGGTTGCCAGGCTGAACTGGGAAGCGAACGACCTGGGTATAGATTCAATCGAATTGGGCGCTGCTTTGGGTGTGGCTGCTGAAGCGGGTGTGCTGGACTTCGGCGATGGGGAGCGGGCCCTGGAGCTGGTAGATGAGATCCGTAAAGGCACTCGGCTGGGGAGGATCCTCGGAAGTGGGGCGGACGCCGTCGGTCGGGAATATGGGGTCAGGAGAGTGCCTACCGTCAAAGGGCAGGCCATGTCCGCTTACGATCCCCGGGCCATCAAAGGTACCGGTGTCACCTATGCCACCTCTCCCCAGGGAGCGGACCACACAGCCGGGTTGACCATCCGGGCCGATGTGGATCACACCGATCCTGCGGGGCAGGCGAAGCTCTCCCGGGAGACTCAGATCAAGATGGCCGGCTATGATTCCCTGGGTGCCTGCCTCTTTTCCGGCTTCGGCTACGCCGTCTCTACCAGCAGCATCCCGGATCTACTCAACGCCCGCTACGGGTGGGAGGTGGATGAGGAGGTCCTGCTGGAGCTGGGGCGGACTGCCTTAAAGCTGGAGAGGGAGTTCAACCGCGGAGCCGGTTTCACGGCCGAGGATGACCGCATCCCTAAATGGATGACCGAGGAACCGCTTCCCCCCACCAACGCGGTCTTTGACGTTCCTGATGAGGATCTGGATTCCCTGTTCAACTGGTAAACTGCAAACCGGTTTGCATAAGACCTACAGAGAAAATTGACAACCTGAGGGGTGTCATTCGTGCCACTGCCCGTATAAATGAACCCATCCCGACCTCACAACGAGGTTGGGATGGGATTTTTATTTAGACTGTAGGCATGGGTACTTGAGAACCTATCCCCGGGATCAAACCCTGATTTCCTGCCTCTGGAAAGAGACATATGCCAGGGCGAAGATCATGATCGTCACCGCCAGCAGGCCGGTTATATGCGGCCAGATCATCAGCAAGCTCTGGCTCACGGGCAGCGGTGCTCCCAATATCGCCCCCTGCAGGTCAAAAGGCAGGACCAGCCCCAGGGATCTCACCGCCGGCTTCAGGAGAGCGATGGTGGATTCCACAAAGAGCGTGTTAGGGGAGATCCTGCTCAAGAACATCTCCAGTTTGGCTCTGGCCAGGACCTCCTCCAGGAGACCATACTGGATCGGCCGCAGGCCCTGGGCAAAGAGACTGACCAGAATCTCCCAGAAAGCAGTGAAGAACAGCCAGACAGCGATGGATCCCAGGGCCGCCGTGGCGGGCTGTCTGAAGCGCGTTGAGAACCACAATCCCAATGCCGTCCAGAATCCACCATAAATAACGGTGACCAGCAAGAACAGTAAAATTCTGGCAACCTCCTGGCCGGTAGGCGGAACACCCAGGCCGATCAGCCCCACCCCGAAGACCAGCAGCCAGATCGCGGTCAGCACTAAAGCCAGGGTCGCAAAGGCTCCCAGGAATTTTCCCAGAAGCAAGGCATCCCTGTAGATCGGCTGAGACAGCACCCGGGAGAGAGTTCTCTGGTTGAATTCCCCGTTGATCGCGTCAAACACCAGAGAGATAGCGACCAGCGGAACCAGGAAAGCCAGAAAACCCACAAAGGCCGGCAGGGGTTCCCGGGCAGTCGTGAACAATTCCAGGTAAAGGAACTCGTTCTGGCTGCCGGAACCTACCAGTTTTTGCAGCGCGGCGTAACTGGTTCCAGCCGCAGTGAGGATGATCAGGATCTCAAGAATTCTCATCCGGGCGCTGGTCAGGTGGTCTGCCATTTCTTTGGCAATGACCGCTCCCAGACCCTTCCAAGGAGAACCCTCCCGGGATTGTTTGGGGGATTTATTGACCTCTTGGACCATGATTCACCTCCTCGAAATAGGCGTTATAGATGTCATCAAGGCTGAGGCTTTCAATATCCAGGGATAGAAGCTGTCCTCCAGCTTCCACGATCGCCCTGGCGGCTTCCGAACGCAGATCCTCCGCAGCAACCAGGGTGTAGCTGTCCGGAGCCTGATATTTCACATCAACAACGCCAGCGATCCTTCGTAGATCCTCGGCGAAGTTCCCTGCCTTCCCGTTGGCCCTGAGCCGCACATGGTATCCAGCTCCCAACACATTTCGAGCTAGTTCCGCGACAGTTCCCTGCAGGACCATTCTCCCCCTGTGAAACAAACCCACTCGATCACAGATCTCTTGAACCTGATGGAGTAGATGGGAGGAAATCAAAATGGTGATTCCTTCCTCAGCCAGCTCTCTGGTCAGGTCAAGGAATCCCCTCACTAATTCCGGGTCAAGACCCTGGGTGGGTTCATCCATGATGATCAGCCGGGGCTGTTTGATCAGCACATCAGCTACACCCAAGCGCTGGCGCATACCCCGTGAAAAAGTACCCACGGGTTTGCTCCCCACGTCACTCAATCCCACTTTTCCAAGTGCCCGTTCGATTCGTTGATCGCTTTCCAATCTTGGAATCCCATTAAGCCTGGCGATATACGCCAGATTCTCACGGGCGGTCAGATCATCATAAAAACCTACCTGGTCAGGGATATATCCTGCCTGAGATTTGACGCTCAATGGCTGCCGGCTGGGATCAAAACCCATGACATTCACCTCTCCCGAGCTTGGTTCTGTTAAACCCAACAGCATCAGGATGGTAGTTGTCTTCCCGGCCCCGTTGGGTCCCAGGATCCCGAAGATCTCTCCGGGTTCTACCTGCAGATTGAGGGAATCAACAGCTGTGAATTCCCCATATTTTTTCGTCAGGCCTTTCGTTTCAATGATATAGTCCATATTTTCACCCCCTTTTCTCAGCGCCTGCCGAAGCGTGTCACCGCCACCACAACCACACCTACAGCAACGGCGATTAAGGCAATGCCAGCGATTCCCCACAAGGTTGAAGTGGCAACAGTAATCCGGAAATCTGCGGATTCACTGGCGCCTTCAGCTGACTTGGAGCGGATTGTGACCATATAATCACCTGCTACAGTTTTATCCGGGGGTGTGAGCTTAACGTTCACTTCAACCTGGTCCCCGGCGGGGATTTCGGTAATCTCCTGAGGATCAAAGCTGACAGTCCAACCGGCAGGTGCACTTGAACTGAGATCTACACCCAGCGCCGACGCAGTACCCTTGTTGGTGACCAGAACAGTCAGGGCGTTTTCTTTGCCAGCCGTGGCCTTGCTGGACAGTCGGCCGTCCACTCCTGATATCTTGAGGTCCTGCTGCCCGGTGACCTCTGCCGTCAGATCCAGAGATGCCTGCATATCCCCCCCTGTCGCATAGACCTTGCAGGAATACGTACCAGCTGGAAGCTCAGTGATTGGATCCAACTCAATGTTGATGGTCTTGGTCTGGTTAGGACCCAGCTGGAAGCTGGTGACCTCCTGGCCTGACAGCTTGAATTTTGTCAGGAAGCCCACCGGCGCATCCGCCGTCAGGTTCACCATCACCTCCTCATCACCGGTATTCTCCAATCTGGCGGAATAGCGGAAAGTGCTTTTAGGCGAACCTTTGATAGTTGGCAGGTCAATTGAGAATTCCAGGGCGGCGGGAACTTTCTCCTGGACGCTTAGGGTGATTGGCAGTTCGGCTCTGGCCTCTCCATCCTCCGCAAGGACGACAAATGTGTATTCACCCGACAGGGGATCTTGCGGGGGATCCAGACGCAGCGAGACCGTCTCGCTGGAACCCTCCGCAACGTACACTGATTTGACGAGCTTTCCCCCACCCCGAAAAGAAGCCGTCCAGCCATCAGGTATATCGGCTAAGCCAAGCTGCAGGATTCGATCCCCGGATGTTGAGCCGACATCAATCTTGATCGTGACCGATTCTCCTAATTCCACAAATTGACTGGGGTACGTGGTGGACAGCTGGATACCTGAACCTGAAAGATCGTTTCCCCGGGCAAATGCTTGCTGGGGTACAGCTGCGAATAAGAAAACCGCCGAAAATATGATCATTAGCATAGAAATTATCCGTTTCATATCATCCTCCTCGATTTCTTCCATTTCTTTCGTCAGCAGGTTATCAGGCGGTGAGCCGCATGCCTGCTCGGCTTCCAGACTAAAACACTCATAACTGACTGTCCCCGTTCACCTCCTCATAGCACAGAAGGCCTTCAGGTATTCTGAAGGCCTTCTGTATGTATTTCTAAATGAAAGCCAGGACAACCTGAATATCATCAAGAAATCATCGGTTTATGATCAGGGAATATCTGCCCGTCCCTGTTCTTCCAATCTGATATGATAAACGACTTTTATTAGGTAATCGTAAATGATATGTAAGAGAAACGTTAATTTTATTAACTCAGACCTCCCCTCACGGACAGGCAGAGAAATCCAGGGTCCTCTCCCCGGGGCACTCTCAACCGGGTAGTTGACGACCGGCTGGCCTACTTCCAGGAGCTCTTGAAAGGGGATGAGGATCAGGACAGGCCTTAATTCCACGCCGGTTGAGCGCTTCAGTTCAGGCCTGCAATCATTTAGAAAACCAATATGCTATACTCGAATTGGGCAGCCCTGATGCGAACCTATTAACATCCTCCGACAGCGCCACCAGGTCATTCTGAACCGCCTACAGGACAACCAATAAGATTGACTCCCCTCTCACAGCCAGCCCCGGATCTTTTCAGCCCAGGATTTTATCCAGTCCGGGTCTGCCATCCCCCCCTATACCCCGGTTGGTTTGCCCACCCCCCCGCCGGACTTCCCGGAATGGTTTGAGCGGGCCGGGTGCATCCTTACAAGGTTGGTTCGACAAATTCAGCGGGCACAGCCGCCTGGAAGCGCTTCCGCTTCCCCAACCAGAGATGCAGGAGGTAGAATCCTCCCACAGCCACAGCAGCGATCCCGGCATCCAGGTACCAGAGGGTGAAGGGATTAAAATTATCCAGGATCATCCCCGATGCGCTCGGTCCAATAATGGAAGGAATAGTCCAGGCCAGACCGAACATGGCCATATAGCGCCCGCGCATGTCCTCGGGCGCGAAGTCGGCCGCCAGAGCCTGTGATGTGGGCATGACGATCATCTCCCCGATGGTGATCACCACCAGGGCGGCGGCAAACAACCAGACAGCTGCCACAAAACCGAACATACCGAAGCCAATCATGTAAAAGAAAGAACCCAGGGCCATCATCAGGAAAGGGGGGCGATACTTGATCGCCCGGGTGGTGGGGAACTGGAAAAGGATCACGGTGATCGCGCTGGCAGTCATCACCACCCCGTAGACCTGGGGGCTGACGCCATGAGTGTCCCGCAGAAAGACCGATAGCGTGTTGTACATTTGCAGGTAAACCAACAGCATCAGCATGGAAGCCAGTATGAAGGCCACGTAGGCGAAATCCTTGAGCACCGTGCCATATCCCCGAAAAGTCCTTAATATGCTCTCCGCCTCCTGGCTGGTCTCCGGTTTGGTTTCCGGGATCTTCAAGAAGACCAGAAAAGCCACCAGGGAGCTGACAACCGCGTCAATCACAAAGAGCGTGAAATAGCTCCGGTTAGCGATCATACCGCCGACGACAGGCCCGATGATCCAGGTCAGATTGGCCATCACCCGCAGGATGCCGAATCCTTCCTGGCGCTTCTCTTCCGGCAGGATATCTGCCACCATGGCCTGGTGGGCAGGGCCGGCTATCCTGGACAACAATCCTATGAAAGCCGCCAGGGGAATCAAGAGCGAGAACTCATCAACCAACCCCAGGGTCAATGTGCTAAAGGCACTGAAAATCAATCCACTGATGATGATATATTTACGGCCGAACTTGTCGGTCAATCCTCCCCCGATCAAGTTCCCGACCAAACCAAAAGCGGACATAGTACCCAGGAAAAATCCCGCCTGGGTCATTCCCACATTGAAATGATCGGTGATGTACAGCGAAAAGAAGGGAAAGAGCATATTCCCTCCCAGCCGGTCAATAAAAGAAACCAGGACCACAACCCAGAACAAGCGAGGGAAACTGTGATAGGTGTCCTTTAAACGGTTAAGCATAAACGCTCCGTTAAGGAAATTCTTATTGGGATACGTGGTTACCGATAATTGACATCCGGGAATTAGATCCGGATCACATCCCCGCAGTACTCGCAGATGACGCTGTCCATTCCCCGCAGGATGGGCTGGTTGATGGCGCCGCCGCAGGAAGGGCATTTAGTGGGGGCGTTGCGGACCTTTGCCAGAACCTCTTCAGAGATAGGAATGACCCGGTTGGTGTCAAATTCCCCGTCTCTGGCGCGCTGGACCAATGAGACCCACTCATCGCCCCGCTGCCAGATATGCAGGTTGACTTGATCCATAGGAGCCCGACTATCAAAGGAAAGCTCCAGATAATCATCCTTGTTCAAGAATCCATCTTTGCGTGATTTAGCCTCATCAACCAGAACAACCGGTACTTCCCAGAGCAATTCCTGGACAAGCTCCTTTTGCGTGGCCACGAAAAGCACCTTCTTGGTGGCCACCTTTTCTTTCTGTTCAAACAGGATCCGCTGATCGGTCAGGTAGAGCACCCCCTCGGGATCTCCTTTGGCCTGTTTGGCACCCTTGGCCCAGACTGCCTTGACCGCCATGATCGGCGATTCCGTCGCCAGCAGGCTGAAGGTGGCTTCGCTGAGCTCGGTCAGGGTCCATTCCAGCTTGTCAAGGTGGCTTTCCAGCTGACTGACATCGCTCTGGAATTGATCATACTCTCCCCGGATGCTATCCTCCGCCCCCTTCACCCGGCCTTCCAGAGTTTCCACCTGGGTCTTAAGGCGGGTCACCCGGGGTTGAAGAACCCGAGGCGATGCCGGGGCTCCCGTCAGTTGAGCCAGCTGGGTTTCCAGGGGACGCAGAGCAATTTCCAGCTGCTGAGCTTCTCTGTCGATCCTGGCTTTCAGGCCGGGTTCGATCTTGGCCCAGGCCCTGGCATAATCCCCCGATCTGCTCTCCAGGTCCTTTTCGAAGGCATAACCTCGCTCCCGCAAGGAAGCGACCCGCTGGTCCAGAACCGTGACGGACCTGCCAAGATCCTCTACCCGATCACGGATGTCAGTCAAGCGGGCTGATGACTGTAGATCCCGCAGGGAAGACTGCATGCTCTGAATTTCACTTTTGATCTGCTCAGCAAGGCTCTGGTCTGCCATGAATTCTCCTCCGTTCTCTAACTTAATGGCTTTATTCTATCAAAAACCAGGAGAATAAGCATCAGCAGGTTTCACTTTCTATTCACGCTTGCCACATCTTAGATGCTAACTTATCTACCAACTAATCAAACGACCACCCTTCCGGGTGGTTGTTTTTTTCTGCCTTTCAAATGTGAACAAAAGGGCGGCTACTTTGGAAAGGCTTTCTCTCCAGCCCGGATGGGTACCTGGAGCCTGTTCTCAGCGGGCGGCAGGGGGCAGCTGTAATGGGAGGAGTAGGCGCACCAGGGATTGTAAGCCAGGTTAAAATCCACCAGGAACTTTTCCTCTCCCAGCGCTTCGGGCTCCAGATAGCGGCCGGCACCGTAGGTCTCGTTCCCGCTGGTTTGGTCAGCGAAGGGGACGAACGGGTTGCCGTCCTTCCCTATGAAAACCGTCAGCTCAGCAGGTTGGCCGTCCACCTCGAAAGCGATCCGGCCGTATTTCAGATACGCCCCGACATCCCCGGTGCTGGTCTGGATTTGAACCTCGCTCTGCTCCTTAAATGGCTCCGCCCTGACCACAAAGCGCAGCTCCGGAGCCTCGGGGTAGTAATCCAACCCCTGAAAGGATCCTTTCTGTTCCTCGGACAGGGGAGAATGGGGATCCAGTTCGAAAAAACGGTCTTTGTGCTGGCGGAAAGTTTCCAGGTCGCTCATATATATCACCTCTGGGTATTTCCTCCTCTGACAGGGCGATTGTCCCTATTCTTACCCGCCGAAAATCCGCGGTGATCGTCTGGGAGGATGGGCAGCTCCTGTTCTATAATTATAGATACTATTCCGGGGTGTAGGGAGAGAAGCGATGGCAAACCTGAAACCGCTGCGGTTCATAGGTCAGGAAATCCAGGTGGAGTTCGACCAGCAGCCAGCTCTGCGAAAAAAGCCCGGCCTGCCAGACCGCTTCAGCTGGGACGGCCAGACTTTCCAGACAGTCTCGCTGCTGAGCGAGTGGCAGGATTTCAAACGCCGGGGGCGAATGGCCCGCAACATGCGGCCAGAGAACGCGGCCAAAGCCCTGCGGCGGGGTTCCTGGGGAGTAGGGCGCTTCTATTTCCGGGTGCTCACTGATCAGGGGCGAATCTTCGATCTCTATTATGACCGGGCTCCCAGGAACGCCGGGGACCGGACAGGGTCCTGGTTCCTGGACCGGGAGATGGTCCGTGTTGAAGATTCAGACCAGGCATAAGCTTTGTTGCCATCGGTTCTGCTGATAAGAGTTCCCAGATCATTGATGTTGAGGATGGAGAGATTATCGAGTGGGATATGGAGGTATACGTCCTGAAATAATCTTAGGATTTTTTTCTATCTTAGATACCGCCAGAATGCTCTTTGCGCCCATTTCTAAACAAAAGGCCCAGGCTGAGTCCGCTGAGGTAAAGCACATAACCCAGCACTTCGCTCAGGGAAGGGTTGCCGTTGTAACCCAGGAGCGACTTTAGCAGCATCCCCAGAGGGGATCCCTCATCCAGGATGTAATTGATATCCCAGAGATGTTCGATCAAAGGAGGGATCAGACCGGCCTCGTTGAACTCGTGAACACCATAGGCGACCAGGCCGGCGGCAAACAGGACCAGAATCACACTGGTGACCTGGAAAAATCTCCCGAGATTGAGACGAATCAAGCTCTTGAACAGGAGGATGGAGATTAGGACCACTGTTCCCAGACCCAGAACCGCTCCCGCCACCACCGCTGTTCCCTGGGCGCCAACACCTGCCGCGGTCAGGAAGACCACCAGCTCGATCCCTTCCCGGATCACAGCCAGGAAAGCCAGAGAAAAGAGAGCCCAACCGCCCTTTTTCCCCACAGCCATCTCAGTGTCTGAATGCAGTTTTTCATTCAGCTTCCGGGAATGCTTCCCCATCCAGAGGATAACCCAGGTCAGGATCCCGGCTGCCAGCAGCATGGTCGTGCCCTCAAAGATCTGCTCGCCCCGACCGGAGAAGCTTGCTCCCAATAAGTTCAAAAGATAACCCCCCAGAACGCTGGCCAGGGCTGCCGCCCCTGTTCCCAGCCAGATAGAGCTCTGGCGACCCCCCTGGTTGAACTTTTTCAAAGCTCCCAGGAGCAGACCGACAATCAGAGCCGCTTCCAGTCCTTCCCGCAATGTCAATAAAAAACTTGCCGCCATTATTTATATGCTCCTCCACAGAACGAGATCCCGGCCCCCTATATTTTATAGTATTTTATCATATAAATATACTTTATTTCCCACTGGGCCATCCGGTTAGATAGAACATCCTACCCAAACGGTCAGGGTTAGATTACTATTGAGAAATATTATTAACCGGGACTTATATCAGAAACCATGACATCTATTCTCCAGCGCTTGAATCTAGCCAGTTCACTGCGAGCTCTCAAACACCGCAACTTCCGGCTTTTCTTTTGGGGCCAGCTGATTTCCCTGATCGGGGTCTGGATGCAGTCCACCGCCCTGCAGTGGCTGGTCTACCGCATCACCGCTTCCCAGACCAGTCTGGGGCTGGTGACCTTCATCAACTTCCTGCCCGTTCTGCTGCTTTCCCTTTACATGGGGGTGATCGTTGACCGCCTCCCCCGCCGCCGGCTGCTGATCCTCACCCAGAGCTGGTTCACCGTTCTGGCTCTGGTGCTGAGTGGCCTGACCTGGTTGGGGTTGATCCAGTACTGGCAGATCCTGGTCCTCTCCTTCCTGCTGGGTATCGGCAATGCCCTGGACATGCCCGCCCGCCAGGCTTTTGTGGTGGAAATGGTGGACGATGACAGGAACGATCTGATGAACGCCATCAGTTTGAACTCGATCCTGTTTAATATTGCCAGGATAATCGGGCCCGCCATCGGAGGAGCCATCGTGGCGGCTCTGGGCGAGGCGCCTGCCTTCGCGATCAACGGCTTGTCCTATCTGGCCGTGATCCTGGCTCTGCTGCTGATGCGGGTCAGCCCCCCGAAAATGGCCGCCGTGGACGGAGGCCGCCAAGAAGGAGTTCAGGGAGGGTTTCAATACATATTTGGAGAGAGGCACATATTTGCTCTGATCCTGCTGGTGGCCGGGTTCAGCATGATCGGTTTTGGCGCATTGACCCTGGTGCCGGTTTTCGCCAAGGATATTCTCCAGATCGGGGTCGCCGGTTATGGACAGCTGCTGTCCTCCCAGGGAGTGGGAGCTCTGATCGGGGGAGTCCTGCTGGTGCTCTTCGGGGATCATTTTCATAAAGGCAAACTGCTCTTTTTCAGCCGGATCATCCTCGGGCCCAGCATTATTGGTCTTTCCTTATCGCGGGCGCCCTGGTTAAGTATGGCGCTAATGGCTCTGCTGGGCTATTCCTTCATCACCCAGCTGGTGATCACCAACACCCTGATCCAGACCATCGTGCCAGATGATCTGCGGGGGCGGGTGCTGAGCACCTACACCTGGGCCCTGGGCGGGTTTTACCCGCTGGGATCACTGATGATCGGTGCCCTGGGAGACCAGATCGGCGCCCCGGGTGCCGCCCTGTTCTCCGGGGTTGGCTGTCTGTTATTGTTTGGGGTAGCCTTAAAGGTCTTCCCGGGACTGCACCAGTTCAATTAGAATATACCGGCGTTATCAAAACGACAACTCGCACAGACAGGTTTCAATGAGACATGGAATTAACAATTGGCCAGATCAAAGAGCTGATATCCAAAGCCGAGTACGCTTTTCACCACCAGGAATGCGCCACCTGCGAGGTCTATCTGGGCTACCTTGCCCAGCTGGAAATAGACGCTGATCCAGCAGGTCAGCAGTACCTGCGAGAATACAAGCCGCCCCGGGAGCAGGTCCACGGCTGTCTGGGGTGTGACCCCTGCCCCTCAGCCATCCTGCACGCGGAGTATCTCCGGAAAAAGAAAGCCGGGAAAATATAACACTCCTCTGACGCTAATCCATTTTCGGCTGGAGCGATCATGAATTACCTGTCTCTCAGCCTCTCCCTGCTGCCAATCCTCCTTGTTTTGATCCTGCTGACTACAAACCTTCCCCCCGGCTTGATGATTAAAGCCCTGGGAGAACGGGGAGCTCAGGTTTTCTACCGGAAAACCCTCAACCGTGAGGCTGTTTCTAATATTCTTCAAAAAAACACTCGAAAGCTCACACCAATTATCGATCAAATTCAGGGCGGGGAATTATGTGGGTAGATTTTTTACGGCTTTATTTGTCTGATGTGAGTATTAGACAAAAGGAGACAACATGAACAGGTCCAAGTTCTTCCTGGTACTACTGGTAGCAGCCCTGGTACTGACCGCCTGCACCGGATCCAGCGAGAAAGACGTTGAGATCGTTCAAGAGATCGTGGCAACCGAAAAACCTGCCGACACAGACGTCCCGCCAACGCCAGAACCCACCCCAACCGAGGAACCTGTCATGCTTCCCGTATCCATGGTGTCGGCTACCCTTGGGGAAGGGGACTTCAACACTTACAAGTTGTCTTTGCCAGGAATGGCACCGTTGGAATTTGAAGAAAGCGAGCTTCCTGCTCCTCTCGGATCTGTCACTGTCCAGTGGTTTACTTCTGACGGCTATTATGTTGCGGCTTATTATGGACTTGATCTTGAGGCCAGCGGCCCACTCTGCCCCGGCAACTCCATCCTTTCAGGCGGAAACTGGCAGCACATCTCCAACGCCCCTACCGAGGAAGGCGCCTGTGAAGGCTTCCCCACCCTGACAGACGATCCTGCTGTTGGTCCCATCGACTGCCACGGCACGCTGTTTTACCGCACAGCTATCCCCAGCGACCTGCAGGGCACTCTGTTCGGCACCCTGGAAATCCTGGACGCGGACGGTAACCTGGTCGGTATGACCAGCCAGGCTGAAATCATTCCTGATATGCTGGAGATCGATCTGGCCGCAACCTGCCAATAAAAGGGATTGAGTCCTTTCTAAAGGATCAATCCCTTTTCCTGGGTATCTGACCCCGTATCCACATATGTGGTCAACATAGATGGATAATCGCTGCCCTTAAAGAACGTCACGTCCCCTAATCCCACCAGGGTCTGGAGAGCCCGACCACCAGTACAGGGTAGTTTTCCAGCGCCTTTATTTGTTTTTTTTTAGATATCTTTAGGGAGGACAAAAACACAGATAATCCGTAT
>JANTFT010000054.1 GCA_024763275.1 Anaerolineales bacterium
GGCCAGGGTGCTGACCATCAAGGACTGGTGGTGGGAGGAAGACTTGGAGCCCGACCAGGAGATGGCTGATGCTCTTTTACGCTGCCTGAGGGATTTTCTAGCTTATCTTGACGCTGAAGAGTTAAAGTTCCCTGAGTCGCTGCTTAAAAAAGGGAACCTGGAGTGGATTAAGGAAATTTGACCGCTTTTTCTCATACTCTGGAAAGGAAATTGAAATGATCACAAAAGAGCAAGCCCTGGAGATCCTCCACGAGAATATCAACAATAAGAATTTAAGAAAGCACCATTATGGCGTAGCTGTCGCGATGAAAAGATTGGCCCGGGAGCTGGGAGGCGATCCCCAGCAGTGGGAGATCGTCGGGCTGCTGCATGATGCTGATTATGAGAAGACCAAGGACCGGGTGGATCAGCATACTATCCTGCTGGCTGAGATCCTGGCCGCTGAGGGTGTTGGGGAGGAGATCATCCGGTCCATACAGTCGCATGCCTCGGAATACAGCGGTGTGGAGCCCTCCACCCGGATGGATTACGCCCTGTTGAGCTGCGATGACCTCAGCGGGCTGATCGTCGCTGTGGCCCTGGTCCACCCGGAGAAGCTGGCGGGGGTGACGGTTGAATCGGTCCTCAAGAAATTCAAGACAAAATCCTTCGCAGCCAGCGTTAACAGGGAAAAGATCCTCAAATGTGAGTCCAACCTGGGTGTTCCTCTGGAAAAGTTCGTGGGCTGGGTGCTGGAAGCCATGCAGGCGGAGGCCGATCTGCTGGGTTTGTAGTGATTTTGCTGATGATTACGGAAAGGGGTCCGGGTGATAGCAGTTAGCGACCCGGACCAGGACAGGGAAATTCCGACTGACGGAGCAGAGAGCAATTCATATGAATTCGGATAATACCAGAAAGATAGAAATCACATCATGGCGTAAAACATCTCTGTGTAATGGTCAGCCATATCTCTCTGGAATGCTTCATTTGGCAGTTTCGTCTCTCCCTTGAGTTCGAAAAAGAAGGGGGTTTGTGTCCTGCCGCTCAAGTGTTAGATAGATTTTGGGGGAGTAATATCAGCGGGAAAAGGTTTCCTGGAACCATCCCCGGATCGAGAAAATCAAGGTGCGCACCATTCTGTTGATGGCCCGGTTCAGCTCCATAACCTTGTCCATCAGTTTGTAGGTAGCCTGCTCCGGCTTGCGCAGGTCAATGCCGGTCAGCGCAAAGAAGACGATCACGATGATCAGCAGCAGGATTAGCAACAAGATGGTTTTCGCTGGATTTCTCATATATATCAGCCGTGGGTGGTAAATATTATAAAGCAGGAATCGGCAAAATGTAAGAATCAAATCAGGACAGCTCTTATGCTTCCATTCCCAATTAATCCCCGTCAGCGGAAATTCAGGGTCAATTCCCTGGGGAATGCCCAAATTCTGGCGCAGCTCTTTCAGTAAGTTTTTTTGATCAAGGATTGTCAGAGAGATATCAAGATGACCTTATTTAATATCTTTGACAAAGAGAGGAACTGATGAATATTCTGGCTGCAGTGATATCAGGGATTATCGGAACCCTGGCGATCAGTATGGTGATGGCTCTGGCCCCTAAAATGGGAATGCCCAAAATGGACATCGTCGGCATGCTCAGCACCATGTTCGGCAAGACCAACAGGGCTCTGGGGTGGGGGATGCACCTGATGATGGGTGTGGTTTTTGGCCTGATCTACGCGTTCTTATGGTCGGTGGGGATTGGGGGCGTCAGCTGGCTGAGCGGCCTGGTGTTCGGCGCCGGCCACTGGCTGGTGGTCGGGGTGATGTTCGCCCTGATCCCGCTGATCCATGCGGGCATCAAGAGCGGCGCCGTGCCGGCCCCGGGATTATGGATGACTAAAAATGGCGGGATGATGGCATTCGTGGGCGGCCTGCTGGGCCACATGGTCTTTGGTATCGTGGTCGCTCTGGTGTACGGCTTATTCTGAGACTGAATTTATGAAATGAAAAAACCGCTCCGAGGAGCGGTTTTTTTTTGTGTGTGACCCGCACAGGAATCGAACCCGTATACAGCCGATTCTAATTATCTGAATCTTTATTGATCACTTCGGCGTTAAAACAATTATCCGATGTATTCAGTTTGAGATCTTTAAAGGTCCATTGATAATCAAAAATGGCTTCAGCTTTTGCGCCGGACTCAGCGTATATCGCTTCGGCATAAGAGACCTCAAATGGTCCAAAGTCTTCAATGTCGGGAAGGACATCATCACAGGATATTGATTGATCAGCACAGCTGCAGTTGCAATCTCCGCTTAACCAGGTCCTTGTTTCAGAGAATACAATAATACAATCAAGACCACTTGTAAGAATTGTACCGTTTATCTCACTGCTGATTCGATACATCCCATTGCACTCACAATTATTCGAGCCTTTTATTTGAAGACGGGCATTTCCAGCATTTGTCCCGATGATTTGTAATTTTCCCTGCTTGTCCTGATAGATTTCTATAGGCACGGAAGCGACTGCTTCTAATTCGGATCCATAACCAAGGTATTTACTTGATATGTCAACATAGCCGCTTCCCACTTTTCCGGCATGGATCGTTGGGGTTGGTTCTTCCGGGCCAAGCCAATCTTGGCCGGAATCACTTGTATCTCTATCCGGGACCGTGCCACCAGAGGCTCCCTGGTTTGAAAGGGCACAGGCGGTTAAAACTAAACACAGGACCAAGATTATGGTTCCATAAGTTAGAGACACCTGTTTTGCTGTCATCACTTTCCCTAACATAATTATTGCTGTTTAATCCATCCCCACGAACTGGAGTGGGGGGGGCTGTTAGAGCGCTATTGATAGGTAGGGATTATTTCTGATTGGGAAGGAGGTTTACTCGATACAAACCGATTCGACTGTACCAGTTTTCCCTCTAATTACAGGCGTGATGCTCTCCTACCGCAAAACAATAATGATATGTGATCTGGGATTCGACTCCCTGAGATCAGTGTACCATAATTGATCGATAAAAAGAGGTGTGGAAATTCCAGAACACACCAGATAGAAAAAACCGCCCAAACTCGTTGAGCGGTTTTTTTTGTGTGACCCGCACAGGAATCGAACCTGTAACCTACTGATTAAGAGTCAGTTGCTCTGCCAATTGAGCTAGCGGGCCTGAGGGGAAAATTGTATCGTTTCAGGGGGGAAATGTCAAGAAAACACACAGTTTCGGTGGTTTATCATGATCCTGGAACTAATTTGTAACCCAGCCACACAGCTTTTCGCTGGCTCAGGTAAACCTCACCTTCACGCAATTTGGTGATGATCTGCTCTGCTGTATAATGTATGCGTATTGCCGTCTTTTCTGCCTTTGATCCTAACATAATACCTGGATCAGTTTTTGGGGGATACGATATTTCCTCTTGATTACAAGCCAAGAGCGCCCCTGATTGAGCTGGCAGGTCCAGTTCAGCTTATACAATCTTTTCAAGTCGCAAAAGTCAGGCCAGATTCCCGAGCACGTTCAGCAGGGCCGACCCGAAGAGCATCATCAGGCAGCCGCCCAGGACGAACAGGACGATAGGGGGGATGATCATGCCGGCCACAGCCCGGCCGGTAGAGAGATCGTGGACCGCTTTGATGGCCCGCACAGTGACGATCAGGGAATAGACTGATAATACTACCCCTCCCAGCCCGGCTATGAATCCGACTGCGGGCACATTCGACAGCAGGGATACCACACCCCCCAGGATGGTGATGGGAACCTGGATCAAGGCCAGCAGGTAGATGTGCGATTGGAAGTCTCCTGTCCCACCGAACAGCCTTGCGCCCAGATATTGCAGCCCTGCCCCCATGAAAAAGGAAAGCGGGGAGATGATCAGCGTGCCGATCAGCATCACAAAGAAGATCTGCCCGAAATTCAGGTTAATGGGGAGCGCTTCCTCACCCATCTGGGCCATCTGCTGGTTCAACATGGGGATGACCCGCTGGAACTGGAAGAAGCCGGTGATCATGAAGGTCACCACCGCGGCTATGGTGAAGACCAGAACAGATAATAAGGTGTCCTCGTTATTGGCGTACTCAGCTTCCTCCGCCAGGAAATCTTCCGTCATGCCGAAGAAACTCAGCCAGGCCTGGACCGGACCGGCAGTATGCTTCCGGGGCTTTTCCAATCCTGGTGAAGCCTCCGGGCTGTCTTTGTGAGGGGACTTTCTGGCTTTTTTACTCTTGGTGAGATTGAGTAGCTCTTTGCGTTTCTCGGGATCCCTCAGCATAGCCAGAGCCTGATCTGGATGCAGGCCGGTCAGTTCGGCTGCCACACTTCTGGTGAATGTCTCCTTGGCCACGTTGGGGTTGAGATCCAGGGCCTCGACGAAGACCTTGAGGGCCTTTAACGTCTGGTCCTTCAGATGCAGGGTGAAAGCCCGCTGAATCTTGCTCTCCGCTGCTGAGCGTTGGGCCTGGGTTATGGTCTTTTCCGGTGAAGCGGGTCTGGATTCCGGCGGGGATGGTTTCTCATCCTGGAGGGGAAGTGCTGCAGCCCGGGGAGCTGCCTCTTCCGGCGCCCTGACCTTGGTAGACGAGAACAGATGGCGGGCCGCTTTCCTGGCGTAATCCCGCAGACGGGGATCGGGGTCATTTTCCACGATCTCTTTCAGGTAGGGCAGATTATTTCGGTCTTCTGAGAGAGCTATGGCTTTGATGGCCTCTGCCCGTTCTCTGGGATCCTCACTTCGTAGCTTTGTTTTCCAATCCTCCCTCACACGTAACTCCTCTGCTACTGGTTAATCAGCTCTGATGTGGATTATAGACAATTAATCCCTTTTGTGACAAATTATTTTACTTCCAGGTTTGAGAGGAGCAGAGCGTTCCCTGTCCCTACTGATGACGCTTTCAGTGATTTTCTGGTTCCTGTACTCAAGGTGTTGGGGAAGGCCGGGGACCGCCGCACTCCGGCAGCGCTTTGAACAGCCCTGTGTCCAGTTGGCTGATAGCCTTCGGACCCAGCCGGCGCAGCTCAGCCTCGATCTCCCGGGCATCAGCCCGCAGCTGGGCGATGTCCACCTCCAGCAGGCTGTCTCCCAGCGCCCGCAGGCTGCGGTGACCCCGCCGGAACATCTTCAACGCACCCCGGTAGCTGCCCCGGGTGATCTGGTAGTAGGCCAGCCCGATCTGCAGCAGGCCCAGGTAGAGGTCCCGCTCGGGGGAGTTTGTACCCAGCCAGGCCTGTTCCAGGAGATCATGGGCTTGCAGGAATTTTCCCTGATTGAAATACGCAATCCCCTGCCGGGCAGCTGGATGTAGCGGGTCAGTCTTCCAGGGTGTACTCACTGGTAAAGGTCAGTCCCGGTTTGAGTGTGGCCAGCACAGAGCAGTATTTGTCCTCTGAAAGCTGCATGGCCCGCTGGACCTTGTCCGGGTCCACTTTTCCCTTGACGATGTAGTTGAAATGCAGGGAGACGTAGGGGTAGGGGGATTCCTGGCTCTGCTCAGCCCGGACATCCACTTTCAAGTCCTCAAGGGGTTGTTTGGCTTTTTCCAGGATCTGGACCACATCGTAGGCCGAGCAGGCTGCCGCTGATAGCAGCAGCAGGTCGGAGGGGTTTGCGGCCTGGCCGGCGGGCTCGCTTTCCTGGTCATAGCCGATGGCGATGGACGTTCCCAGGTGGTCGGTGCCCACAAACATGCGTGAGCGCAGCCACTCCACATTGACTTGTTTGGTCTTGGTTTTCATAAAGATTCAATTCCTTTGAATAAGGCTCTGGTTTCTTTCCCTATTATAAACTGCCGCAAGGCAGCTTTGATAGGAGGAGTGTTAAATCGATTCGGGAGGGACCGGGTCCCTTAAGTGACCCGGTCCCGCTAAGGAAAAACTTGACAGCATTTCTTATCCATGATAAATTACAGGCATTAAATGCTGTAGCATGCTATATAATGCTATATCATGCAATAGTAAATAGGGTTTTATATATATGGATGAGCTGTTGACCACAAAACAAGTCCAGGAATATCTCCAGGTTGACCGGACGACTATCTATCGGATGTTGAATGATGGCCGGCTGACAGCAACCAAGGTGGGTAAGCAATGGCGCTTCCCCAGCTCCCAGATCAAGGCCATCTTGGCGGAGAGCCTGGTTTCACCAGAAGAGGACAATCCGCCCATCACTCCCGAGGTTTTACCAATCCATTGTGTCCAGGTTGTCCAGGATGTTTTCGCTGAAGTAGCTGGTGTTGGATCGGTGACAACCACGAAAGAAGGGGAACCTTTGACGGATATCAGCAACTCCTGCCAGTTCTGCAACCTCATCCTCGCCAGCGAAAAAGGCTACCAGGCGTGTATAAATACCTGGAAAAACCTATCCAGCCTTCCGCCTACTGCTGAAGTTTCCTTTTTCACCTGCCATGCCGGGATGCAGTATGCTCATTCGCGCATCAATATCGATAGCGAGTTCTCTGCACTTCTGATAGCCGGGCAGTTCCACCTGGATAACGGCCAGGCAGAACAGACCGCTGACGATATCCAGGAGTTAGCCGGGAAATATGACATCGATACCCAGGAACTCACAGAAGCGGCGGGCAGCATTCCTGTACTTGACAAGCGCATTAAAGATCAGATCGGCAGATGGATCCATAAGGTCGCTGTGACTTTCGGCCAGATCGGCAGCGAACGGGCGGAGCTGATGGGTCGTTTGAACCGTATCGCGGAAATTACCAAACTTGATGTTTGAGTTTTTAAAACGCCATATAGCTGATTTCTTATTCCCCAACTAACCCTGAGGAGGGCTTATGTCTCAAAATTATGATTTGGAACTTGATTGCAAAGGATTGTCCTGCCCCATGCCTATTTTGAAAACCAAGAAATTCATAGATGGCATGGAAGTTGGTCAGGTAGTTAAAATGACCGCTACTGACGCCGGGTCCATCCCGGATGTCCAGGCCTGGACGAAGAAGACCGGTCACGAACTGCTCAGTTATGAAGAACAGAACGGTGTATATACTTTCTATATTAAGAAAACAGTCGGCGAGTAGTGCTGGTTGTTTTTCCCAGATGGAGCATAGATTATGACTGCAAAACGATTAGCAATTATTGCCGGGCACGGCACACTGGACGCTGCTTATCCACCCTTGATACTGGCTACTACGGCTGTGGCGATGGATATGGAGGCAGCGATATTCTTCACTTTCTATGGATTGGAGATCATTAAGAAAGGGAAAGCAGATAAACTCCAGGTTTCCCCGATAGCCAACCCGGCAATGCCCCAACCGGTACCCGGGATTTCAATTCCCAACATTGTGGGTATGCTGCCGGGGATGACCGCGATGGCAACCGGGATGATGAACGGTTGGATGAGAAAAGCCAATGTCGCCAAACTCAGCGAATTGATCAAAATGGCCCAGGAATTTGATGTCAAATTGATCGCCTGTCAAATGACGCTGGACGTAATGAACATCAAGAAGGAAGACCTGATCGATGGCGTTGAGGTTGGCGGGGCGTCTACCTTCATGGAATTTGCCAGTCAGGATGCGATTGTAATGACCTTCTAGTTGGTTCTTCCTACAAGCGCATCTACTACTTATTACTCTCAGGAGAATGATATGGACGATGAAAAAGTAATGATCATTATGACCAGTGGCCCTGACACACCCCGCCGCTGCGCCACTCCTTTCTTTTTCGCAACACTAGGAGCGGCGATGGAATACAAGGTGACGATGTTTTTCACGATTGATGGGACCCTGCTGTTGAAGAAGGGTGTTGCTGAAACCATCTTCCCAAAAGAAGGAGGCAAGCCAGTCAGTGATTTCCTTCAGGATGCGTTGGATGCCGGGGTAAAATTCATGGCCTGCACTGCTTCGACGGAGCTTCATGATATCAATCCCGATACCGACATGATCGATGGCGTTCAAATGGTTGGCGGCGCCTGGATGTGGCAGGAAGCAGAGTCTTGTGAGACCGTTCTAACATTCTAAAAAAAAGATGTCGTGAGTTTTTGTACTTGGAGGAAATGTGGCAACTATCAACAACTGCAATCTACCTGAGGATCTGTACTATTTGATCGACAAACACGTCTGGGCAAAACCGTTAGCTGACGGCACGGTTCGAGTAGGTATGACCAGCGTGGCCGGGAAACTGGCTGGCGGAAAATTGGCAGGAGCAACAGTAAAACGAAAAGCTATCGGAAAAGAAGTATCTCAAGGTAGAAGCATCGCTACCATTGAGAGCAGCAAATATGTGGGACCGGTTCCAGCGCCGATCACCGGCACTTTACTGCGGGGGAACGATAAATTGGCTGCCGATCCCAACATCGCTATCGATGACCCCTATGGTGAAGGTTGGATCGCTGAAATGCAGCCTTCTGACTGGGATGGTGAAAAAGGCGCTTTGGCCAGCGGCTCTGAAGGTTTGGAGGAATATCGGGCTAAACTTGAAGCCGACGGTATTTCCTGTGATTAGAGCGAAGGTGTTCCCTATAGAGCAGTCCGCTTGATGGACTTGTGACTCAATTATATCTGGATGAATAGAACGGGTATCGGGCGTGATGACAAGGAGGCTTATATGAATGAGGAAACCATCTATCAATATCTAAAGAAGAAAGGCGCATCCCGGCGGGATTTTCTCAAATTATGCGGGACGCTGGTGGGGGCAATGGGTTTGTTCAGGTCGCCTCTGGAAGGCAGCGATTTACTGGACCCAACCATCTTTGAGAGCAATACCATCCAGAAAATTGCCCACGCCCTGGAAAATAAACCCCGTGTCCCGGTGATCTGGCTGGAATTTCAGGATTGTGCCGGGTGCAGTGAGGCATTGACCCGCTCCCAATCCCCCTCATTGATCGATCTGGTTCTCAATACTATTTCTGTTGAATACCATGAAACCCTGACAGCCGCAGCAGGCTTCCAGGCTGAAGCCAACAAGGAAGCCATAATGCAGGCATACCACGGCCAATATGTCCTGGTCGTGGAAGGCAGTATTCCTACTGCCGGGAACGGTGCCTATTGTACTGTTGGCGGCCGGAGCGCTCTGGAACTGCTTACCGAAGCCGCTGAGGGAGCGGCTGCTATCATTGCTACCGGAAACTGTGCTGCGTTTGGTGGTTTGCCCAAAGCGAACCCCAACCCCACTGGGGCCAAAGGTGTCTGGGAGATTATCACGGACAAGCCGGTAGTGAATATCCCTGGCTGTCCGGCAATCCCCGAGGTCTTCACCGGTACACTGGCTCATTTTGTGGTTTTCGGTTCTCTTCCCAACCTGGACGATCTCAACCGCCCGATGACCTTTTACGGCAAAACCATCCACGACCGCTGCCTGCGGCGCCCCTTCTATGAGGAGGGCAAATTCGCGCTCTCATTTGATGATCAAGGAGCCAAAGAGGGCTGGTGTCTGTATAAATTGGGCTGCAAAGGTCCTACCACCTATAATGCCTGTGCTTCCATCAAATGGGATGCTGGCTTATCCTTCCCGGTCCAATCCGGACATCCCTGCCTGGGATGTTCCCAACCTGATTTCTGGGATGGGGGAGGCTTCTACCAGAGTCAATCAGCCCCGTTGAACAGCCCGGAAATCACCGCAGTTGGCGCGGCTGTAGGAGCGGGAGTTGCGGTTGGAGCGGCTATGGCTGCTGGCAGCGCTGCCCAGAAGAAGAAAGTTGAGGCGGAAGAGAAGAGGAGTGAATCATGAACTGGAATGCATTTCTTGAATTTACCCGCGGTCAGCTATTCAACGTTGCTTTGCTGTTCTTTATCGGAGGAATGGTGTACCGCCTTGTTCGTGTCATCCTGCTGGGCTGGAAGCGCGATCGTGTTCCGCCGGCAGGGAGCAAACTCGGGGGAGTAGTGAAAACTTACTTGAAGGGTTTCCTGATCTGGCCCTTCGTCCCCTGGGTCAAACGGACCTTCAGCAGGAACCAGGTCATGTATCTGGCAGGCGGCTTGTTCCATCTGGGTCTGTTTGCCACTATCCTGTTGGGCACCCCCCATATGCTGGTCTGGAAGAGCCTGCTGGGATTTGGCTGGCCTACGCTGCCGTTGCCCATTGTTGATTGGCTTGCGGCAGTTGCGATTGCGGCCATGATAACCTTGCTGATCAATCGCAGGGTTAACCCAGTGCTCAAATTGATCAGCGGGCCAGCAGAATTCTTCAACTGGTTATTCGTGTTTCTGCCAATGGTGACAGGTTATATCATGACCCATCACCTGTGGTTCCCTTATGAAGTGCTCTTCAGCCTGCACATGTTATCAGTGGATGTGCTGCTGATTTGGATTCCTATGAGCCGAATTTCCCATTTTATTTTCTACTTCTTCTCTCGGACCATCCACGGCACAGAATTCGGAAAGCGGGCGGTAAACCCGTAGGAGGCAATTATGTCAACACAAACAGCCCTGAATACCTTTGTTAAAGAAACTGGCGGCTGGGTGGCCTCCCAATTGGAAGCCTGCACCCGATGCGGTTTGTGCGCTGAGGCCTGCCATTTTTATCAGGCTACCGGCGTTCCTGAATATGCCCCGGTTTGGAAGGTTGACCTTCTCCGCCGGACTTATCAACAGCGTTTCACCCTCAGCGGTAAGTTCAAACTGGCTCTGGGGATCGACAAACCAGTCAGCGATCAAGATCTGCTTGATTGGAGCAAATATGTCTATGAGGCCTGCACGGTCTGCAATAAATGCTCGATGGTCTGCCCAATGGGAATCGATCTAGGGACATTGATCCACGACGTGCGTGCCGGAATGGCTGCGGCTGACCTGGTACCAGCTGACTTGAAGGCAGCCGTGGAGCTGCAGCTGAAAGAGGGCAGTCCTCTTGGGGTAACAGATGATGTTTTTGACGACCGCCTGGAGTGGGTTGGAGATGACTGGGAAGTGGATATGCCCCTGGACAAAAAGGGCGCAGAGACCCTGGTGGTCTTCTCTTCAATTGAGATCATGAAATTTCCCCAAAATCTGGCAGCTATCGCGGAGATCCTCAATGCTGCCGGTGAGAACTGGACTCTGAGCAGTAAAGCCAGGGAGGTAGTAAACTTTGGCTATTACGAGGGCAGTCGGGAGAATACCGTGATCTTCCTGCGCCGGATCCTCGATCATGCTGTGGAGCTGGGAGTTAAACGCGTAGTGGTCACGGAATGTGGCCACGCTTATGATGCCCTGCGCTGGACCGCCTACAACATCACGGACGTTCCTAAGGATTTGGAGATCACTCACATCACCCACTTGCTCGCTGAATATGTCAGCAGTGGGCGCATCAAACTCAAGGAAGGTTCACTCAACGGCGGCACGATCACGTTCCATGACGCCTGCAAGATTCAGCGTAAAGGCGGTCATATTCAAGAACCACGCCAGGTGCTGAAAGTGCTTGCCCCCGATTCATTCAAAGAGATGACCCCTAATAAAGAGGAAGCAATCTGCTGCGGTGGGGGAGGTGGAGTGATCGCTATCAAAGAAGCGGATCCCAATCGTTACGCGGCTTTTGAGCTGAAGATTGAACAGCTCGAAAATGTTGGTGCTAAAACTGTGGTGATGGCTTGTTCCAACTGCCGCCTGCAATTCACGGATTGTGTGCAGCATTTCGATCTGGATGTCAAGGTGGCCGGTTTAGCTCAGCTGGTTGCCGATGCTTTAATAGAATAGGAGGCCGATCATGATGATGACAGCATTTACAATCACACCTGTAGAAAAAGGCATCATGCGCTGTCGCCACACGGCGGAATTCAGCCACGATGAAGTTCAGTCCCTGGCTGACTTCTTTTATGACTACGGCGGCAAATTGCTGATTGACCTGAGCGGGAGCAGCGGCGAAGAGTGTTCAAAGCATATAAAACTCTTTCGTCCGATGATGCCGACGACGGCGATCTTCGGGGCGAAGATTGACCCCGCGGTCCTTGAAATCCCCAACAGCTATTACACACGTGAGGTGCGCTATTTTGAAACAGAGGAAGAGGCCCTCGCCTGGCTTCGCGACCAATAGGAGAGAAATATGGCCCAACGAATAGTTATTGATCCCATTACCCGTATCGAAGGCCACCTGCGCATTGAAGCAGAGGTGGATGCCAGCAATAAGATCACCCGGGCGTATTCGTCTGGAACGATGGTGCGTGGCATCGAAATCATCCTGCAAGGGCGCGATCCCCGTGATGCCTGGGCGTTTACCCAGCGCGCCTGCGGAGTTTGCACGACGGTGCATTCATTTGCATCGATCCGCTCCGTAGAAGATGCCCTGGGGATCAAAATCCCCAAGGCGGCCAATCTGATCCGCAACTTGATGATCGCCCAGCAGTATGTGCACGATCACGTAATGCATTTTTATCACCTGCACGCTCTTGACTGGGTGGATGTGGTTTCAGCCCTGAGTGCTGACCCAGCAGAGACATCCAGGATCCAGCAGTCGATCTCACCCTGGCACAACGCTTCGCCCGGTTATTTTGCCGATATCCAGAGCAAAGTCCAGGCAATTGTTGATAGCGGGCAGCTTTCCCTGTTTGCTAACGCTTACTGGGGACATCCCGCTTACAAACTGCCCCCCGAGATCAACCTGCTGGCGACTGCTCACTATCTGGAAGCGCTAGATTGGCAGTCCCATGCCACTAAAATCCACACGATCTTTGGGGGCAAGAACCCGCATCCAAATTTCGTTGTTGGTGGTGTGCCCATGCCGATCGATCCCAATAGCGATACAGCTCTCAACGCTGAACGTCTGTCGATCATCAAGGACTCGATCGTGCGCATGATCGAGTTTGTGGATCAGGTTTATATCCCGGATCTGATGGCAGTGGCTCCCTATTACCTGGATTATGCTTCCATCGGTGAGGGACTGGGAAACTTCCTGACCTGGGGTGAGTTCCCCGGCACTGACAACAGCGACACCTCGCAGTTCCTGGTACCGCGCGCTGTTATCGTCGGCCGCGACCTGGCTAACATCCAGGAACCTGATCCGCGTGATTTTCAGCTGATGAAAGAGTATGTGGCCCATTCCTGGTACGAGTACAGCAAAGGCAACGATGCCGGACTGCATCCCTGGGAAGGTGAGACAGCTTTCAAATTCACCGGTCCCAACCCGCCTTATGACCAGCTTGATGTTGAGAAGAAGTACTCCTGGCTCAAGGCCCCGCGCTGGAATGACACTCCAATGGAAGTCGGGCCGCTGGCCCGCGTCCTGGCGATGTACGCTACCGGCCATGAGCAGACCCGGGAACTGACCAATTATGTTTTGGATACTCTGGGAGCGCCGATCGAGGCAGTTTTCTCAACCCTGGGACGCACTGCCGCCCGGGCCATTGAAACCAAGGTCTTCGCTGACTCCATGATGAGTTGGTACAATCAGCTGATCGAGGCCATCAAAGCGGGTGAGACCGATACCTTCTCTGGTGATAAGTGGGAGCCCTCCACCTGGCCCAGGAAAGCCCAGGGCTTCGGCTATATGGAAGCCCCCCGCGGCGCGTTGGGACATTGGTGCGTGATCGAGAATGGAAAGCTTTCAAATTACCAGATGGTTGTTCCCACAACCTGGAATGCCTCACCGCGCGACCACAATGGTGTTCCGGGCGCTTATGAAGCCGCATTGGTGAATACCCCGCTGGCGAAACCCGAATGGCCGCTGGAAGTTCTGCGTACAATCCATTCCTTCGATCCCTGTATGGCCTGCGCTATCCACATGGTGGATGCTGAAGGAAATGAGGTCGGCGAAGTAGCCACCGGGTTGAATGTATGCATTAAGTAGTCAGCTTATCGGTTTTTTTAAGAGGAACCCGGATATGGATTAAGTGGATTGACATGACTGCGTCGTCCGCTTAATCCTTATCCTTTTATCGTTATGACCAACCGGAAATTAATTCTTGGTATAGGGAATACTCTCAATACCGATGAAGGTCTTGGTGTCCATGCGCTGGATGCGTTGCGGGACACCCTCGGCAACCAAAACAAATTCGAGATGCTGGACGGCGGTACCCTGGGGCTGAATCTGCTGCCTCTGGTGGAAGAGTCAAGCCATTTATTAGTGCTGGACGCCGTCAACGCTGGTAAACCGCCCGGTACCGTAATTGAGCTTTCACGAGATGAGATCCCCCTTTTCCGCGGTATTAAAATGTCCGACCATCAGATCACATTTCAGGAAGTGCTCGGGCTGGCCAAGATCCGCGAAAAATTCCCTCCCCACCTGCACCTGATCGGTGCCCAGCCTGCGGATCTGTCCATAGGCGTGGGTCTCAGTCCGACTATCAAGGCCATCATGCCGGAGATCGTTGACCGGGTCATATCCGTTCTCGAAGGGTGGGATTTGCTGTAAAATAACCATTCAGCCAGCGTCTCGTTCCTCCTGGCTGACATATATTGGAGAATTCATGGACTACTATTTCCTTGACCTTGTTTCCTGGCAGCACAGCCAGGCCCTTTACCACGCTGCGGCATATCTGGGCCGCGAGAGTTTGTTCATATTGCGGCCGAATTCCCCCTATGTGTGCATTGGCTGCCATCAAGATGCTGAACAGGAAATAGATCTGAAGTTCACCCGCGCAAATGATATCCCGGTCTTTCGGCGGGAGGTTGGTGGCGGCGCGGTGTACCTGGATGGTGAGCAGCTTTTTTACCAGTTGGTAATTCCCAGTGATCATCCGGCTATTCCCTCCGATAAGGTTGAGTTCTACCGCCGGTTCCTTGAGCCTGTTGTAGCTGTGTACCGGCAGGTAGGGGTTGACGCGAAATATAAGCCGGTCAACGATATCGTTGCTAACAACCGCAAAGTCTCCGGCAATGGAGCTGCCGAGATCGAGGGGATGACCATACTGGTAGGGAATTTCATCCTGGATTTTGACTATGAGACGATGAGCAAGTGCCTCCGCGTCCCCGATGAGAAATTCCGTGATAAAGTATATAAGACTCTGAATGAAAACCTGAGCACCATTCAACGCGAAACCGGTTCCATCCCTCAAACAGCGGATCTGGCCAGCGCCCTGGTCGCTGCCTATCGCCCGCTCTTAGGAGAGATGCGGCCCAGGAAATTGGATGGGGAACTGCTTGCCAAAGCCGATGAGCTCATCAACGAGATGCATTCCGATGAGTGGCTTTTTGCCAATGATCGGCGCCGCCCGGAAACAAAGCAGGTAAGAATCCGCGAAGGTGTCTATGTCATCCAGAGAGTGGTCAAGTATCCTGGCGGCTTGGTGCGTGTCAGTGCTGTCGTTGAGGATGGATTGTTGAAAGATGTCTATATTTCCGGGGATTTTTTCTTCTATCCTTCCAATGCTTTGCCGGACCTGGAGAGGTCTTTGCAGGGCATCCCGGCCGATCTGGATTATCTGACGGCAGCGATTCAAGACTTTTATCAGCAGCGGATGATAGAATCACCCGGAATCAACGCTGAAAACCTGGCGAAGGTTTTCGTCACTGCTGATTAGGAGAGAGATATGTGCTTAGGTGTTCCTGGAAAGATCATTGAGATTTACGAAGTGGGGGGCTTGAAGATGGGCAAGGTAGACTTCGGGGGTGTGGTGAGGGAAGCCTGCCTGGAGACCCTCCCTGAGGTTAAGGTTGGCGATTATACGGTAATCCATGTTGGTTTTGCTATCAGCCTGATTAGTGAAGAAGAAGCCCAGGCCTCGTTGGAAACCCTGCGGGAAATAGTGGAGCTTGAGGAAGAGTTAGGAATTGGTGTGGCTGGCAGCGATCAGCTTGTTGATTCCAGCGAATAAGATCCTCCCGGCCTTGTTCTGCACTGGTTACAGGCATGGATTTACAGGTCGGCGGCCAGCAATTTCCCACAATCGCACCCCGGGGTTTACAGGTAAAAGTAAGCCTCTTCATCCGTTTCCGAATCGATCTTTTCACACTGGTTGAGGATACCAACAAGTGAGAGGAAACCCCGCTCAGCATCTTTCATGAGCGGTTTTCTTAGGCTGTATCCT
>JANTFT010000055.1 GCA_024763275.1 Anaerolineales bacterium
GGCCATCATCCAGCGAGCCCAGCATCAATCCCGGGCTGAGCGCCAGACACTGGGAAAGATCATCGATTCGAAATTCATAGAGATCGAGCTGCCTTCCACATCTCCCGTGATCGGCACACGGATCAGCGAGATCAAGCTCCCGGAAGATTGTTTAATTGTCTCCATCCAGCGCGGCCGGAAAATGTTCATCGCCCATGGTAACTCTGTCCTCGAGGAGGGTGACCAGCTGACAGTGATCACCCGCGAAGACCTGGCTGATGAGGTACAAGAAATCCTGCTGGGCAAATAAAAGGAACCAGGAAACTCAATCTTTATCAATCTGGAATCAAACCATGAATAAGCCAATCGCACACCTGTTAGGTTTGATTACCTTGGTGTTTATCCTGTCCGGATGTAATTCCTTGCAATTCCAAACAGGAGAGATCGATGAGCTTCCAGAAACAGAAGCTGCCGCAGAAACATCCCCAACTGATGTTGAGGTAAAGCTGGAGAGGAATGACTGGAGCACGATCTGGATTGAAAATGCCAATCAGACCGATCTGCCCCGAATGCTCTTGGTGGGGGATTCGATTACCGAGGGATACTACAGCGCTGTCAAAGAAAATCTGTCGGAAGTATATTTTCCCGCCCGTTACACTACCTCCAAATTTCTTTCTAATCCGGATTTTCAAACTGAATTGATAACCATCCTGGACCGCTACGACTTTGAGGTAATTATCCTGAACAATGGACTGCATGGTTGGGATTATTCCCTGGCAGAATACCGGGCAGGCTTAGAAGACCTTGTTCAGCTGCTTGAGAAGCATGCTCCCAGCTCCCGGCTGATCTGGTGCCTGACGACACCTGTCAGAGCAGAAGGGAATCTAGAATCCCTGGACTCTCTCAACCAGGAAGTCATCCGCAGAAATCATGCTGCTCGGGAGGTCATGGAGCAGTACGGGATTCCCATTCTTGACCTATACGGAGGAATGCTCGGACACCCGGAATACTATAAAGCCGACGGCTTTCACTTTAATGATAAAGGAAGAGAAGTCCAGGCCGAGCTGATCACTGAATTTATCATCAACAACCGCTGATTCCCCCTCACCCGCTCACAGCTTCAACACATCCCCACGCTTGATCTGGAAGCGGTCAAAGTCCCTTGCCACATACACCCGGGGAAAGACCTCCCGGGCCTCTTCCAACACCTGGTCAGCCCGGTAGCGGCGGGAGATATGGGTCAAGATCAAGGTCCCAACTCCAGCTTCAAGGGCTAATTCCCCTGCCTGCCTGGCTGTCAGATGACCAAACTGCTCCGCCAGCTCCTTTTCCGTTTCCAGGTAAGTAGCTTCGATCACCAGACAATCAGCATCCCGGGCGACGTCCAGCAGGTTGTCGGTCCGGCCTGCATCGCCCACATGAACCAGCTTGGTACCCGGCTGCTCCGCTCCCAGCACCATCTCGGGATCGATCACCCGACCGTCCGGCAGGGTCACTTCCCTGCCGTTAACCAATTCTCCTCTCCAGGGGCCAGGAGGAATATTCAGCTCATCTGCCTTTTCAGGCAGAAACGGCCGCCGGGATTTCTCCTCGAACACAAATCCGTAGCAGTCAGGGGCACGATGGTAAACCGGGAAAGCAGTGACTGTAAAATCGCCTTCGTCAAAGATCAGGCCCTCTGTAAGCGGCTGGAGAGTGATCTCTACCGGGGGATATTTTCCTTTCAGCACTACACCGAAGAGCAGGTCATTAATCCTCCCCAGGGCAGATTTTCCCCCCGCAATGAGGATCTTGTCCATCGCTTCCCAACGAACAAAGGTGGATATCAAGCCTCCCAATCCCAGAATATGGTCCAGGTGGCCGTGGGTGATCAGGATACGGTCCAGGCGCTTGAAACCCAGCCCCGAGCTCAGAATCTGGCGCTGAGTCCCCTCCCCGGCATCGATCAGGAAGCGGTGCTCCCCCCGCAGCACTATCTGGGAAGTCAACCCCCGGTGCACCGACGGGGCGGATGCAGATGTACCTAAGAATACGATTTCAAACAATGATCACCTCAAGATAAGGACTTATACTCAACTATTTTACCGCAACAGGGGAAAAGAACGGGAATGAGGGAGAAGGAACCAGAGGCGCTTGATTTCCCTGGCCCTCACAGAATATCTCCTCCTTTATATACCGGACAAAACGCCCCTACCATTCGGCGAAGCAATCCTCTCGGATTCAGTGGTTTGCTGCGGCCCCTGGCTCCCCTTCAAAGACAGGAAGAGAGACAATCATGCTATAATTCCAAAAGCACTGCAGGAAGGGGTAAATATGGCTCAGGCACGAAAAAAGAGCAAGTCAAAATCGAAATCAAAAGCAAAGCCGAAAACCAAACCCGCCAGGAAAGCCCCTACCCCGGAGCGCAACCGCAACCTGACCGGCCTGCTGCTGACCGGACTGGGTGTAGTCAGCGGCCTGGGTCTATTCTCCGGGCAGAGTTCGACCCTGCTGACAGGCATTCAGCGGCTGGTTCGCCAGGGTTTCGGCTGGGGAGCTTATCTGCTGCCTATATTGCTGCTGGGAAGCGGATTGCTGATCCTGCTCCGTAAGGTAAAAAGGGCTCCCAGTCTCTCACCCGAACAGAGTCTGGGAGGATCCCTGCTTTATCTGGCAGGCCTCACTGCCTTCCAGTTCTTCACCTTTCCAATCAGTTTTCAAACCTCTAAACTGATCGCATCTACAGGAATCGGAGGTGGGTATCTGGGAGCCTATCTGCTGGCTCCCCTGCTGTCCCTCTTTGGCACTGCTGGAACAGGGGTGGCCCTGTTTGCCTGGATACTGCTCAGCCTGAGTCTGACACTGGAAATCCCCGTGCTGGAGCTTTTTAACTGGGTGCCAAGTTTCTGGCAGGCAATCAGTAATCTGCTTGCAAAACTCTTCCCACCCCGTGAGAAAGCGCTCAGCCGGGAAGAGAGCATTCCCACCAGACAGGTCCCCAAGCTTGACAAACCCCTTCCACCAACCCCGGACAAACCAGCCGAGATGGGCTCGCTCTTCACAGAGTCGTCTCCAGACCTGAACTGGGTCCTGCCTGACATCCCCGAGATCCTCAACGTCGGACAGGATATCGAGCCCAACGAGGAATTTGACCGCCAGCGGGCCAAGGTCATTGAGGACACCCTGGAATCATTCGGGGCTCCCGGACATGTTGTAGAGATCAACCGCGGGCCTACCATCACCCAATTTGGCGTTGAGCCGGATTTCATAGAAGTGCGGGGGCAGAAGCGCCGGGTGCGGGTTTCCAAGATCACCAGTCTGGCAGATGATCTAGCCCTGTCGCTGGCTGCCAAGCGCATTCGCATGGAAGCGCCGGTGCCTGGCAAGGGCTATATTGGGGTGGAGGTTCCTAATGAGGAAATCTCCCTGGTGGCCTTGCGCGATGCTATCCAGAGTCCCCAGTTCAAAAAGCTGAAAAGCCCCCTGCGCTTCGCACTGGGCCGGGATGTTTCCGGCAATGCCTTCGCCGCTGATCTGGCGGATATGCCCCACCTGCTGGTGGCTGGCACCACCGGGTCCGGTAAATCGGTCTGCGTCAACGCCCTGATCTCCTGCTTCCTGCTCCACAACACCCCCGATGATCTGCGCATGATCATGGTAGACCCCAAGCGAGTGGAGCTCTCCGGCTACGATGGCATTCCTCACCTGCTCGCCCCGGTAGTGGTGGATCTGGAGCGGGTGGTCGGCGTGCTGCAGTGGGTCTCCCGGGAGATGGACCAGCGCTACCACAAATTCTCTGAGGCCGGCGCCCGCCACATTAAAGACTACAACCACAAGATCATCCGGGAAGGCGGCAAGAAGCTGCCCTACCTGCTGGTGATCATTGACGAGCTGGCTGACCTGATGATGCTGGCTCCCACTGAAACCGAGAAAGCTATCACCCGGCTGGCCCAGCTGGCGCGGGCCACCGGCATCCATCTGATCATCTCCACCCAGCGCCCCTCCACCAACGTGGTTACCGGCCTGATCAAAGCCAATTTCCCGGCCCGGATCGCCTTTGCCACCGCCTCCGGCGTTGACAGCCGGGTGATCCTGGACCAGCCCGGCGCGGAAACCCTGCTGGGGCGGGGCGACATGCTCTTCCAGGCCCCGGATGCTGCCGCACCCATCCGCCTCCAGGGGGTATTCGTCTCGGACAGTGAAATCGAGAAGCTGGTGCGCTACTGGCGCTTCCTGGCGGCTCAGATCAAGGGCCCGGTGGGAGGCACCAGCGCAGCGGGCGAGCCGGATGCTAAAATGCCGGCCATTCCCCTCAAGCAAAAGGAAATGTGGGAAGATATGGAAGAGCAAACCGAGCGCGACCCGCTCTGGGATGAGGCAGTCCAGATGGTGCGCGAAGCTGATCGAGCTTCGATCTCCATGCTTCAACGGCGGCTGCGGATCGGTTACACCCGGGCTGCCCGGCTGATCGAGGCCATGGCCGCCGAAGGCATTGTCGGTCCAGCCCGGGACGGCCCCCAACCGCGCCAGGTGCTGGATCAAAATCCGGATGATCCGCTGCATAAAGAGTAATATCAGGGACTAAGTCCTTTCATAAGGACTTAGTCCCTTCCTGAAGGACCCGGTCCCTCTTTAACGCTGATGTTATAATAGCACCGTGAGTAAGAAATTCCACCGGGCCTGGTGGCTGCTGCTCATTCCCATGGGGATTGGCCTGGCAGCCCTGGTTTACCGGCTCCCGTTCGTGTATGACCGGCTCTCCTGGCGGGTGGAGGAACTGAAAACACGCCTGCTCTACGCCATCAACCCCCCTGATCAAGCTGTCTTCATCCCTGAGGGTGGGACCCCTCTGTCCACTCCCCAGATCACCCCGCAGCCAGACACCCCGGATCCCACACCTGAGGGGTTTTCCCCAACGCCATCTGAAGATCTCCCGGCCGCGACCGCCACTCCCCTGCCGGATTTCGTGATGCTGGACGGGGTGGTCTATGTCGATCAGCACGAGCGCTGGAATTACTGTGGGCCGGCCAATCTGGCCATGGCCCTTAAATTCTGGGGCTGGCAGGGAGACCGGGACGACATCGCCGAAGTGGTGAAACCGGGCATCCCTGATCCCGATCTGAACTTCATCCAGCGGGGCCGTCTCGATAAGAACGTCATGCCCTCAGAAATGATCGGCTTCGTGGCCGATTACACCGATTACTACATCGTTGCCCGCTATGGGGGCACCCTGGAACTGCTCAAAGAGCTCATCGCCAACGGCTACCCTGTGCTTGTGGAAAAAGGCTACTACCAGGAGGACTACACCGGCAAGGTCGCCTGGATGGGCCACTATCTCTTCACCACCGGCTATGACGAGGCTCAAGGAGAATTCATTGTCCAAGACGCCTACCTTAAACCCGGACCCAACATGCGGGTCGATTACCAGACCTATCTGGAGGGCTGGCGCTCGTTCAACTATCTTTTCATGGTGGTCTACCCCCCCGCAGATCAGGAAAAAGTCTTCAGCATCCTGGGGGAGTATGCCGATCCCACACAGTCTTATGAAATCGCCCTCGAGACTGCCGAGCGGGAGATCGAGACACTCAGCGGGGTGGAAGAATTCTTCGCCTGGTTCAACAAGGGCACCAGCCTGGTAAAGCTGGAGCGCTACCTGGAGGCTGGTGAAGCTTTTGATGAAGCTTACCAGATCTATTATGAGCTGGATGATGACGATGCGGTCCGCCCCTACCGGATCACCTGGTATCAAACCGCACCCTACATGGCCTATTATTACAGCGGCCGCTATCAGGATGTGGTCAACCTGGCAAACTTCACCTTCGAAACCATCGGCGAGGATACCCTGGAAGAATCCCTCTACTGGCGGGGGATGGCGTATTACGCCCTGGGAGAGAAAGCCCAGGCCAAAGCCGACCTGTACAACGCGGTCTGGCTCAACCCCAACTTTGATGCCGCGCTGATCCAGATCAATAATCTGAATTTTGATGAATAGGGACTAAGTCCTTTTAAAAGGACTTAGTCCCTTATATAAATATTATGCCCCGCATCCTGCACTTTGCTGACGCCCATATCGATATCGCCAACTACGGCCGCCGCGACCCGGCCAGCGGTCTTCCCCTGCGGGTCCTCGATTTCCTGAAATCGCTGGACGAGATCGTGGATACCGCCATCGCCGAAAATGTCGACTGCGTGCTCTTCACAGGCGATGCTTACAAGGACCAGAACCCCGCCCCCACATATCAGCGGGAATGGGGCCGGCGGATCATGCGCCTCAGCCAGTCAGGGATCCCCACCATCTTGTTGGTTGGCAACCACGATATCTCTCCCGCTGTGGGACGGGCCCACGCCCTGGCTGAGTTCACCACTCTCCAGGTGCCAGGTGTGCTGACCATCTCCAAACCCGGCTTTTTCAGCGCGGAAGACCTCTCCCACCTGTCCCCGGAAGGGAGAAGTGTAGGCTTTCAGCTCATTGCCCTGCCCTGGATCTCCCGCTCGGAAATGGCCGCTGAACTGGAGCTGGGGGTCCGCGATACTGAAGCTCTCTACACCGAAATGGGGCGCAAACTCACCCGCAATCTGGAAAATTGGCTGGAAAAAGCGGTCCCTGATCTGCCTATTGTGCTGGCTGCCCATGCCACAGTGGAGGGCGCCACTTATGGGAGTGAAAGGCCCGTAACTCTCGGGAAGGACTTCATCCTGCCCAAATCGCTCGCGGCTGATCCCCGGTTGGATTACACCGCCCTGGGCCACATCCATAAGAAGCAAAACCTCAACCCTGAAAAACACCCCCCCGTGGTCTATCCTGGATCGATCGAACGGGTTAACTTCGGCGAAGCGGGGGATGGCAAATATTTCCTGATCGCTGAAATAAACAAAGGTAAAACCCGCCTGGACTGGCGGGAGCTGCAGGACATCCGCCCCTTTGTCGACCTGGCACTGACCCTGGAGTCCAAGGAGGGGATCACTGAGCAGATTCAGGCAGCCCTCCCGGGGGCGGAGGATCTACAGGACGCGGTGGTGCGCCTGGCGCTGGAATATCCCCGGGCCTGGGAAGCGCTGATCGATGAGGCTGCTATCCGCGATCTGATGAAAGATACCTTTGAGTTCCATTTCCTCAAACAGCCTGTCTATGAAACCCGCATCCGGCTGCCAGAGGACAAGGCGGTTGGCTCCCTCTCCCCCGAAGAGCTGCTGAACGAGTACTGGCGGGTCAGCGGCACGCCAGAAGACGAGATCAAGGAACTCAATCAGCTGGCTGGCGGGATCTTGCATCCGGACGAGTGACGCATGCCCGACGTCTCGGTCCTCCTGCCCTGCTTCAACGCTCAGAACACTCTCAGGGAAACCCTGGAATCCCTCCAGGCTCAGACCTATCCCGATTTTGAAGTCATCTGTGTGGATGACGGCTCCACAGACAAGACCCTGGAAATATTAAGGAACCAGGCTGAGAAAGACCCCCGCTTGATAGTCTTCAGCGAGCCCCACAGGGGTGTGGTTGCCGCTGCTAACCGCGGGTTGGCAGCCTGCCAGGGGGAAATCATCGTCCGCCTGGACGCCGATGACCTTTGCAGCCCACAGCGGATCGCCCTCCAGCGGTCCTACCTGCTCGAACATCCGGAAACAGCTGTCGTCAGTTCGCTGGTGGAAGGTTTTCCAGAAGCTGAGATCGGGGAGGGGTTTGCGCTCTACTATCAGTGGCTGAACGGCCTGGTCTCCCACGAGGACATCTGCCGGGAGATCTTTGTGGAGAGCCCCATCGCCAACCCCAGCGCTACCTTCCGGAAGGCCTGGATTCGGAACCTGGGCGGCTACCAGGATCACGGTTGGCCGGAGGACTACGATCTATGGCTGCGCTTCTACCTGGCTGGAGCCCACTTCGCGAAAATCCAGGAGGTCCTTTTATCCTGGCGGGAGCATCCCGGGCGGCTGACCCACCAGGACTCCCGCTACTCAGTGGAAAACTTCCTGCGGGCCAAAGCCCACTATCTGGTCCGCGGTCCTGCCCGGGGCCGGGACGGGGTCTTCGTCTGGGGAGCGGGAATGACCGGGCGACGCCTGAGCAAACATCTGGTCCGGGAAGGTCTGCCGCTGGCGGCTTTCGTGGAGGTGGATGAAAAGAAGATCGGCCGCACCCGGCGGGGAAAGCCGATCATCGGCAGCGAGGAGCTTCTGGACATGTGGGGGAAATACCAGAACCCGATCCTGCTTACAGCTGTAAGGGCAAGATCAGCTGCACCTTTGATCAAAGCCCAGCTGGATGAGTTGGGCCTGGTCGAAGGGCAGGATTGGTGGCGTGCGGCTTGATGCCCAAATAGTAAGTCGTAAGTCGATTAAGATTCAGAAAAACAAAACCCCAGAGAAACTTTAGCATGGTCTCTTCATCTCGGTCCCCCGTCACTTCTTCCCAGCATTCATTAATTCTTATCCCCATAATAATGGTAGACTATGGATGGTAAATATCAAACAAGGAAACCCATTATGAATATCTTCCTCACTGGTGGGGCGGGCTATATCGGGTCGGCCGCAGCCCGGGCGCTGCTGGAAGCTGGGCATCAGGTCACGGTCTACGATTCGTTGGTCACCGGCCACCGGGCCGCCGTGCCCCCCGGGGCTGAGTTCATCCAGGCCGACCTGGCCGACCGCGGGACTCTCAAGGAATCGCTGGGAGCGGATCGCTTTGACGCCGTGATGCATTTCGCGGCCTTCATCGAGGCCGGGGAATCCATGCAGGATCCCCCCAAGTACTACCATAACAACCTGTCCAACTCGGTGGACCTGATCGACGCCGCGGCTCGAGCGGGCGTCAAATGCTTCGTGCTCTCCTCCACGGCCGCCGTCTACCAGTCCAGCGAGCAGCCGCTCAGCGAGGATTCTCCCTTAGGACCGACCAACGTCTACGGCCACACCAAGCTGATGATCGAGGGCGTGCTGGAGTTCTACCGGGAAATCTTTGGGTTGGGCTACGCTGCCCTGCGCTACTTCAACGCTGCTGGCGCCCTGCCTGAGCAGGGTGAGGCCCACCAGCCAGAATCTCATCTGATCCCGCTGGTTCTTCAGGTCCCGCTGGGCCAGCGCGATCAGATCAAGATCTTTGGCACGGACTACCCCACCCCGGACGGCACCTGCATCCGGGATTACATCCACATCGCTGACCTGATCTCGGCCCACCTTTTAGCCCTGAAAGCCCTGGAAAGCGGGGTGAAACTGATCTACAACCTGGGCAACGGCCGGGGCTACTCGGTCCGGGAAGTGATCGAAACCGCCCGGGAGATCACCGGACACCCCATCCCCGCCGAGGAGACCCCCCGCCGGCCGGGGGATCCTCCCCGCCTGGTGGCTTCCTCGGACAAGATCAAAAGGGAGCTGGGCTGGGAGCCTCAGGTTCCAGACCTGAAAGACATCATCGCCAGCGCCTGGATGTGGCATCAGGGGCATCCCAATGGGTATGATTAAGGGACGAAGTCCCTCGGAGGGACTTCGTCCCTGTGGTGGGTAAGGGCTGCAGACACGGAGAGGGATTTTATCCTGAATGGAACAAAGCGGAAATAAAGGAGCTGGTGCCAGCTTGCGGGCAGGACTTTGCGAAGGGCCCCTTAAAGGTCAGTCCTTTCGTACCTCCCCCAGTAGGGCTGGTAAGGGAAAGAATCTCTCCAGGGGGAACAGCTCTTTAAAGGATTCGGTCCTTTCCGGGACCCCCTTAGCTTTGATCAGCCGATCATAAGCCAGATGTCCCATCCAGGTTGCCATAAAAAAAGGACCGGGTCCCTTAACGGACCCGGTCCTTAGAATTAACGCCTGAACCACACCGAATAGACCCCGATCCCCACCCCGCCCAGCAGTAGGATCAGGCCGATCACCCCCAAGAGGGTGTTGCTGCCGGAAGCCTCGGGAGCGGAGGCGGCCTCCTCGATCACCACCGAGCCTGCCTGGGCCCCAAAAGGCAGATAGGTGATATCACCAGCTTGCAGCTCCACCGCGCTGTTGAGAGCCGTGGTGGGGTTGTAGCCTTCTGGAATGGCCACACTGACGTTGTAGTCCCCTTCCTGCAGGCCTTCCGAACACAGATAGTCCAGGTTCTCCGAAGCCGGGTCATGGGCCGGGGTGTCCAGGGTGATCGATACCGAACCATCCCGGTTGCTGATATTGATCGCCCCACCCTCCAGGCTGACCTCCTCCTCCTGGCGCATGGAATCTCCATTAACGTCCTCAAAGAGCAGCACACACAGGGTGCCATTTCCGGGAGCTGGAGTAACAGTGGGCTGGGCAGGAGCCTCAGTAGCGGCTGGCACTGCGGTCTGCTGCTGGACAGCAGGGCCACCCAGCCCCAGGATCAGCTGCATTCCGGGAAAAACGACGTCGTCAGGGTTGAGGTTGTTCAGGTCACGCAGGTCCACCACCTCAATGCCGGCGATGGCAGCGATGCGCCACAAAGTGTCGCCTTCCTGAACGATGTAGATGATCCGTCCATCCGAACCCGGAGTGGGCGTGGGAAAGCTGGTCAACTGGGGATGGGGAGCGGCATATGCCGGAGCGCCTCCCAGCAGGGAAAACGCCAGCCCACCCAGGATCAATAATCCCAGCAGGGCCGGGATCCAGGTGGTCTTTTTCATGGTCATCATTATAACCTATGTATAATACCCAGTACAGCATCAGAAAACCGCCCCCTCCCATACTTGATTTTGTGGTAAAAAGGATGGGGCAGCAAAGTAGACTATTATCAGAAAGCACGGTTACTATGACCAAATATGAAGCAGTCATCGGCCTGGAGATCCACATCCAGCTCAATACGGAGAGCAAGATCTTCTGCTCCTGCAAGGCGGACTCCTGGGGAGATCCGCCCAATACCAATATCTGCCCGGTCTGCACCGGACAGCCAGGCGTCCTGCCTGTGCCCAACCAGGCGGTAATTGAGAAGGGTGCCCTGCTGGCAGCAGCCATGAACTCCCGGATCCGGCCGGAATCTTATTTCGACCGTAAGAATTACTTCTACCCCGACCTGCCCAAGGGCTACCAGATCACCCAGTACGACCTGGCTATCGGCCAGGGCGGCTACCTGGACCTGCCTCTGGAAGACGGCGGGGCCCGGCGGATCACCATCGAAAAGATGCACATCGAGGAGGACGCCGGAAAGACCATCCACAAACCCGGCCGGCGCCTGCTGGATTTCAACCGCTGCGGCGTGCCCCTGGTGGAGATGGTCACCGGACCGGATCTGCGCTCCGCTGCCGAGGCGGCAGCTTTCATCCGCTACCTGAGGAAGCTGGCCCGCTGGATCGGGGTTTCGGACGCTGATATGGAAAAAGGGAAGATGCGCTTTGACGCCAACGTCTCCATCCGGAAAGAGGGCTCCTCAGTCCTCAACCCCAAAACCGAGATCAAGAACATGAACTCGATCGAGCATGGCCGGGAAGCCATCCAGACCGAGATCCAGCGCCAGATCAGGGAAGTCGAAGCTGGCGGGACCATCGAGTCCTGGACTCTGGACTGGAACGAGGATACCAAGACCCTTTCCAAGATGCGCTCCAAGGAGACCGAGGCTGACTACCGCTACTTCAAGGAACCTGACCTGCTGGCAGTAAAACTGGATCAGGCTCAGATTCAGGAAATACATGCCAGCCTGCCGGAGCTGCCTCAAGCCCGGGAAGAGCGTTTCATCAGCGAGTACGGGATCACCTCCAAAGAAGCCGGGCTGCTGAACAGCGACAGGGCTCTGTCAGATTACTTCGAATCCCTGTTGGAAGTCTACGGCGGAGCGCCAAAAACCGCCGCCAACTGGGTCATCAACGACCTGTTGGGGCTGCTGAACGACCTGGATCTGGCCCTCGATGAACTCTACCTCACTCCGGAACGGCTGGCTGAGATCATCAAAATGGTCGAGGCCGGGACTATCAACACCTCCACCGGCCGGGAGCTGGTGCGCATTGCCGAAGAGAAAAAGAAAGAGCCGCCTGCTATCGTCGAAGAAGAGGGGCTGGCTCAGCTCACCGACAACTCGGCCATCGAAGCCCTCTGCCAGGAGGTCATCCAGTCCAGTCCGGATCAGGTGGCCCAATACCGCTCCGGCAAGCAGGGTGTGATCGGCTGGCTGATCGGTCAGGTAATGTCCCGTTCCAGCGGCAAGGCTGATCCCCAGGCCGTCCGGGAAATCCTCCAGCGACTGCTTGACCAACCTTAAGAGCGAAACAAATTCTCTCGACCATTAACTAAAAAATCCCCGCTGGGCGGGGATTTTTATTACACCACAAGGGCCTGCTCAATCCGCAATCTCATGCGACATCATGGTCAGTTCTACTCGTTTGGTCCAGCCCAGGCTTTCCCAGAACTTGATCCCCTCCTGGTTGTCATCAAACACGAACAGGTGGCACTTCTGGATCCCGATCCGGGTCAGGGCAAACATAGTGCGGCTGACAAGCGACTGGCCGATCCCCTCCCGGCGGTAATCGGGATGCACGATCAGGTGGTGGATGTATCCCCGCCGGCCGTCATGGCCGCACAGCACTGTCCCTACCAGCTTCCCCTCTTTCCAGGCGGTGAAACTCATGCCAGGATTGCGCTCCAGGAAGAGCCGGATACTATGCTCGGAATCAGCCTTGCTCAGCCCGATCTTGTCGCTCATCTGCCACAGCTTGTAAACCTCGGGATAATCCTCAATTGTCATCTCGTGAATATTGACGGTCATAGCATCTCCTCATCCCAGCGGGAACAAAGTCCTCCTCCCCTACTTGTAATTATAAAACCCCCGGCCGGTTTTCCTGCCCAGGTGTCCGGCAGCCACCATCTTTTTCAGCAGGTAGGCCGGGCGGTATTTATCCTCGCCCAGATCCGCCTGCAGTACTTCCATGACAGATAGCACCACATCGAGGCCGATCAAATCCGTCAGGGCCAGCGGACCCATAGGGTGGTTCATGCCCAGTTTCATCACCTCATCGATGGCTTCGGGTGTGCCCACCCCTTCCTGGAGAGCGAAGATCGCTTCGTTCAGCATCGGGCACAGAATGCGGTTGGAAATAAAGCCCGGCGAATCAGCGGATTCCACCGCCACCTTGCCCATCCTTTCTGCCACCTCCACCACCGCCCTGGTGGTCTCATCCGAGGTGTCCAACCCCCGGATGACCTCCACCAGCTTCATCAGCGGTACCGGGTTCATAAAGTGCATCCCGATCACCTTGTCGGGACGGCTGGTAACCGCAGCCAGTTTTGTCAAGCTGATCGAGGAAGTGTTGGAGGCCAGAATGGCAGCCGGCGGCGCGCTTTCATCAATCTCCATGAAAATCTTCTCTTTGACCGGCAGATATTCCGTTGCAGCCTCTATGACCAGCTCGGCTTCCTCGATGCCGTGATAGGTTTCCGTGGTATTGATCCCCAGAGCTCTTTCCTTGGCGTCCCTGTCAATGTGTTCCTTCTGGAATAATTTTTCCACAGAGTCCTGGATGACCTGCTTGGCTCTTTCCAGCTGAGTCGTTTCCACATCCATCATCGTTACCTGGAACCCGGAAACCGCAGCCGTCTGGGCAATCCCATTGCCCATCGTTCCGGCTCCTACCACAAAGATCTTCTCAATCACTTTACCCTCCCTTTTAGATTATCTCAATTGCCATGGCTACCGCTTCCGCCCCACCCAGACACAGGGAAGCGACGCCGCGCTTCAGCCCCCGGTCCTTGAGAGCGTAAATCAGGGTGGTCAGCACCCGGGCCCCGCTGGCTCCGATAGGGTGGCCGAGCGCGATCGCGCCACCATTTACGTTCACTTTCTCCCAGTCCCAGCCCTGGTCGGCCAGGGCTTTGCCGTCCGCCAGCACCTGGGCCGCAAAGGCCTCGTTGAGCTCGATCAGGTCAACATCGGCCAGGCTCCAACCCACCTTCTCCAACAGCAGCGGTATTGCCACTGCCGGGGCATAGAAGAGATATTTGGGCTCTACCGCCGCGTAGGCATAATCAATGATCCTGGCCAGCGGCTCCGCTCCGATTTCCTCGGCTTTTTCCTGACTGGCAACCACCACTGCCGAAGCCCCGTCATTCAGTCCCGGTGCGTTGCCGGCGGTCACACTGCCGTCCGCCACGAAGGCCGGCCGCAGTTTGGCCAGCTTCTCCAGCGAGGTATCCCGGCGGGGGGTTTCGTCAGTGTCAAATACCCGCACATCTCCTTTTCTCCCTTTGATCTCTACCGGGACGATCTCTGCCTTGAACTTTCCGCTGTCGATCGCCTGGATGGCTTTCTGGTGGGATTGATAGGCAAACTGGTCCATCTCCTCCCGTGAGATATCATATTCCTCGGCAATGAACTCAGCTGCATTGCCCATGCTCCAATCCTCAAAGGGGTCCCACAGGCCGTCATTCAGCAGGGCATCGACCAATTCGCCGTGGCCGAAGCGCAGTTCCCCGGAACGGCCGTAGATCAGAAACGGAGCCCGGCTCATGGATTCCATACCCCCGCTGACAAACAGGTCAGCGTCCCCGGCCCGGATGCTCTGGGCCGCCAGCATAACTGCCTTGAGCCCTGACCCGCAGACCTTGTTGACCGTGAACGCACCCACTGAGACCGGCAGTCCGGAATTTACCGCAGCCTGGCGGGCGGGGTTCTGTCCTAACCCGGCTGAAACCACGTTACCCAGGATGACCTCATGGATCCGGGTGGGATCCGGGATTCCGGCCCGTTCAACCGCTTCCCTGACCACCAGAGCTCCCAGCTGGGGGGCGGTGAAGGAACTCAGAGAACCCTGGAAGCTTCCGGAGGGTGTTCGGACTGCGCTGAGAATTACCGGCACCTTGCTTGTCATAAATATGAACCTCCTTGGAGGGCAATGAGAACTCCAGTTATGATCTGATCAGTGAATAACTTGAAATCACCCGCAAAGTCCTGCATTTCAGGTCTGCCAGGCTTCTTTGATTTTCTGCCAGGTATCGGAGAGCATCTCCGGCAGCACCCGGGTGCCTCCGACCACGCTGATATAGTTGGTATCCCCGACCCAGCGGGGGACAATATGCCAGTGCAGGTGTTTGGGAAGCCCCGCCCCGGCTGCGCCGCCCATATTCAATCCTACATTGAACCCTTCAGGCTGATAGACAGCACTCAGAACTTCCATTCCCCGGTTGATCAGCTCCATCAGTTCCGCCCGGGTGGCACTGTCCAGCGCAGAGAGCTTTTCCTGGTGCTCCAGGGGCAGAACCAATAAATGACCGGTTGTATAAGGGTAGCGGTTGAGGATCACAAAGGCTTTTTCCCCTTTGTGAATCAGGTAGGATTCTTTTGAGTCAGGATTTTTTAGCGCCAGGCAAAAAGGGCATTCGTCGGTGTGGGTACCGTTCTTCAGATAGGTCATTCGCCAGGGTGACCAGATGCGATCCATGCGCGTTCTCTCGATATTTGAAGGTTAGTTCTTATTTTAACAGAAATCGCCAGAAAGGGGTCTTGACAAAGTAGAACAGATGTTCTATACTGGGGCTGATAAGGGTTCCTGCAACCTAGCACGTTCTCATCAGGAGGTATACCATGTCAGCCAACAGCATTCCTTTCATCCCTGAACGGGTCCAGGTCAAACGCGGTGTGGTCTTTGGATTTTTGATCGTCT
>JANTFT010000056.1 GCA_024763275.1 Anaerolineales bacterium
AGGCCTGAAGCCATGATCTGTGAGGATATCTGGTCGCTGATCACGCCTACATTGATCGGTCGGCGTAAGTTGTTGACCAGGAACATCCCGATAAAACAAAGCACTGCCAGTCCCTGCCAGTTCAAAGAGGTCATCAACCCGGATACCAGCAGCAGGCCGATCCCCCCTAAATAGGAAATATTAACCGCCGCCCGGGGTGAGCTAAAGAGGCTGCTGAATTGATATGCCCGGCGGGAAGCCAGGCTGGTCAGTAAATAGATCCCAAAATAGACCAGGCCAATCACCACTGCTTCCCGGCGATCCTGAGAGAGAGCGGACAGCAGTGTCATCGAAAGGGCCCAGGCCGCCAGTACCGGCTGCAGGTAATCCTTGGTGGCTTTAAATACCGCGGAATAACTGGCGCTGTTCAGTAAAGTCCTCAATTTATATTCATCCCGGAAAATCTCGAAAAAGCCCACCAGAGTGGTTTTGACCCGTTCCCAGATGGCTTTGCCTCTGACCGGGGTGATCCTGCCATCAAGCTCCCCCGGGTATGTAGCCAGATTGACCAGGTCCAGGACATAGGGAAATATGGAGGCCAGGAAAATCAACTTGTAGCCCCCGGAGTAAAATACCAGCCCGGCCGCGATCAGGGCGTTAAGTGCCGATCCCAGCTGGGAGGCACTGCGCGTTAAGCCGTAATAAGCCACCTTGAGCTGGCTGATACTCTTGATCTTCAAGTATTCCAGGATCAGCGCCTTATGAGTCCCGCTGCGGAATGCCTCCCCATTAGCAAAGAGGATCATCGCCGCCACCAGGATCCAGAAATCCTTGAACAGATAGAGCAGCAAAAAGCTCATAATATAGGAAAGGAAAGCCATGATCATGGCCCTCCTTCTCCCGAAGGAATCCGCCAGCACTCCGGTAGGGATTTCCAGGATGTAAGTGGTTATGTCCCGAATGGAATATAAGATCCCGATCTGCAGATAACTCAATCCATAGGATAGAAAGATCAGCACGATGAAGGGTTCAAAAAAGCGCAGGTTCTTAAGGAACCCGTAAGCAGAAAAGCGATAGAACATCCCGTCCCTGGGGACCTTCTGGCTGAGATCCTTCATCCTTAGTTCACCTCAGAACAATCTGGAAACATAATCAGACCGGTCACCTTTTACCGTGCTGCCCTCCCGGAAAACCAGCCAGGCTAAGAATTCCTGGTTTCCCGCCGGTCCCTGCAAGGGCGACCGGATCAATCCTTTGGTTTGAAAACCGTTCTCAGCGGCGCTGGACAGTACATTCCCCAGCACGCGTTCGTGGATCCTGGGATCCCGGATCACGCCCGCGCCGCGGGCGGATTCCTTCCGGTCGGCCTCAAACTGGGGTTTGATCAGGACCACCGCTTCTCCGCCGCCCTCCTGATACCATCCCCCCATGGCTGGAAAGATCTTCTTCAATGAGATAAAAGACACATCAACACTTATGAATCCCACCCTCTCGGGAAGCTCCTCCAGATTCCTGGCATTGGCCCTTTCCAGCACAACCACCCGGGGATCATTGCGCAGCCGCCAATCAAGCAGACCGTAACCCACATCAACCGCGTAAACGCGGGAGGCGCCGTTCTTCAGCAAGCAGTCTGTGAATCCTCCCGTGGATGCCCCGACATCAGCACAGGTAATTCCAACCACAGAGAGAGGAAAGCTCTCGAAAGCAGCCTGCAGTTTCTCCCCTCCCCGCGAAACGAACGGTGGGGATTGAGACAGCTGCAGCGTTTCCTGGTCGGGGATGAGCTGGGAAGCCGTAAAAACAAGCTGCGCCCGCCACATCACCTTTCCAGCCATTATCAACCGCCTGGCTTCTTCCAGGTCCTTTGCCAGGCCCTGCTGCACAAGCATCTGGTCTACCCGCTGTTTACCTGCCATAAGCCTAATTTTAGCATGGCAGCGGCGCTCCCACCCCAACCAGGGAAGTTTCCCTACCAGCTCGCTTTGTTTCATGCTATTATTTTGTTATGCTTTCCGCTCTGATAAAAACCATGCGCCCGAAACAATGGGCCAAGAACATCTTCGTTTTCACTGCCCTGGTATTTGACCGCAAACTCCTGAATATAAACGCCTTCCTGCACACCCTGGCAGGGGCAGCCCTTTTCAGCCTGGTCGCCAGTGCGGTTTATATCTTCAATGACATAGCGGACCGGGATGCGGACCAACAGCACCCCACCAAGAAGACACGCCCGATCGCCTCGGGCGAATTATCCCTCTCAGCAGCCTGGACAGCCGGTCTGGGACTGCTGATGGTAGCACTGCCGCTGGCCTATCTGCTTTCACCAGGGTTCTTGATTATCTGTCTGGTGTACTTCATCCTCAATCTGACATACTCCGCCAAGCTGAAACATATCCCGTTAATAGATGTGCTGGTGCTGGCTTCCTTCTACCTGCTGCGGGTGATCTCCGGCACCACCTTGATCGAGGTCAAACGCTTCTCACCCTGGTTATATGTGGTCACCTCATTATTCGCACTCTTTATCGGCCTGGGAAAAAGGCGGGCAGAGCTGGTACTGCAATTCAACAGGACAGGCAGTTCCCGTCCTGTCCTGGATGGCTACTCAATCGATCTACTTGACCAATTGATCACCATTGTCTCCGGCACAACCATCGTTGCCTACAGCCTTTATACCTTCTCAGCTCCCAACCTGCCAGAAAGTCACTCCATGATGCTGACCATCCCCTTTGTGCTGTACGGCATTTTCCGCTACCTGTATTTGATCCAGGCCGGGGAAGGCGGGGCACCGGAAGATATCGCTCTCTCTGACCGCCCCCTGCAGGCCGCCATCCTGCTCTGGACCCTGGTGATCCTCCTGGTCTTTTACCTGGACTGAAATATGCCCGCTTTCAGCGCATCGTCCCCTGGTAAGATCATCCTCTTTGGCGAGCACGCCGTGGTCTATGGGGAGCCTGCTCTGGCGGTTCCTGTTCAGACCCTCCAGGCCCGGGTCATCGTCCAGGCAGTGATCTCCGGCACTTCTGGCGAAATCTGGATTGAAGCCCCTGAAATTGACCTTTACGCTTTCCTGGATGACCTCTCCGGCGATCACCCCCTGCGGGCTGCCGTGGCAGCTGTCGCCGGGGAGGAGAATCTGGACCGCATCCCTGCCTGCCGGGTTCAGATCACCTCAACCATACCACCCAGCTCGGGGCTGGGATCCAGTGCGGCGGTTTCAGCCGCGGTCATCCGGGCCTTCTCCGCGTTTTTAGGAAAACGACTGTCCGATAGAGAAATATCCGATCTGACCTTCGAGGTGGAGAAAATCTACCACGGAACCCCTTCTGGAATAGACAACAGCGTGGTTGTCTTCCAGAAGCCGGTTTACTTTCAAAAAGGCAGCCCGCTGCAATTTTTAGCAATCGGCAGCCCGTTTGAGATCCTGATCGCTGACAGCGGCATTGCCGGAGACACTGGCAAAGCGGTGGCTGCAGTCCGGGACAAATGGCTTGCTGATCAGGAAGACTGCGGCCGAATTTTTACCGGAATCGGCAGGCTGACCCGGAAGGCAAAGGATTTGATCACCAGCGGGAACCCGCTGGGTCTGGGTCCACTGATGGTCCAAAATCAAGCCTACCTAAGGGAATTAGGCGTATCTTCACCGGAGCTAGATCGGCTAGCCGACAGAGCCCTGCAGGCCGGGGCTTTGGGAGCGAAACTATCGGGGGGGGGTCTGGGCGGACACTTGATAGCCCTCCCGGGAGAAAATGTCGAGGGGGTCAGACAAGCCCTGCTGGATGGGGGCGCAAAGAGCGTCCTGCTGACAACAGTACAGGGTTAATTCACACTCGCTTCCCACATCCTTGTTCAACCAGAGTCCCGAGAGTGTTCACCCAGCCAGTTGTGGTATGATTGGGGATAATTTTGTTCACTGGAGGTATATAGATAATGAATTTTTCGATGTGGCGCCGCGCCCTGCAGATCATCCCCAGAATTGATAAAGAGGAATGGGACAAACTGGACCTGATCTCCCGCTGGTTAATTGCCACCCGGGCAGCCGTGATGGTGATTACCGTCCTTTCGGCCGCATTTGCGGGTATATTCGCCATCCGGGCAGGCGCTTTTAACTTCTGGCGCTGGCTGCTGGTCCTGATCGGATTATACCTGGCCCACGGCACAAACAATCTGCTGAATGACTACACGGATTACGTCAGGGGAGTGGATGTAGATAACTACTACAGAGCCCAGTATGGCCCCCAACCGCTGCTGCATGGATTGATGTCGAAAAAGGAGCTGCTCACCTACGCCGGTGTCACCGGGGCTCTGGCGGCGGCCTGCGGCATCGCTCTGGGTTTCATGCGCGGGGAGTGGACCTGGCTGCTGATCGGGCTGGGGGTGCTTTTTGTGCTCTTCTACACCTACCCCTTGAAATACATTGCCCTGGGAGAATTGACCGTATTCGTGGTCTGGGGCCCCTTGATGGTCGCCGGCGGATATTACGTCATCACCGGCCTGCCCTGGGACTGGACGATTGTCCTGGCCAGCCTGCCCCATGCAGTGGGAACCACTTCGGTCCTGTTTGGCAAACACATTGATAAACTTCAGCAGGATAAAGAGCGTAAGATCCACACCCTTCCGGTGGTGCTGGGAGAAACCGCGGCCCGCTGGACCATGATTGCCATGTTAGCCCTGGCCTATCTGCTGGTGATCTATCTGATCTGGACGCGTTTCTTCACCCCGGTGCTGCTGCTGACCCTGCTGGCCATTCCCACCCTGGTTGAGATTTGGCCAATCCTTTCCAATCCCAAACCAGCTGAAAAGCCGGAGGATTTCCCGGATGTCTGGCCCAACTACTATGTGGCCGCCGCGTTCCACCACACCCGCCGCTTCGGCGGCCTGTTCCTGCTGGCAGTTGTGCTTGACACGGTCATCAGAATGATCTGGCCCGCGTTCTGGAGCTGATATATCAGGGACCGGGTCCCTCCCACTTGACCCCCACAATTTGCCTGACTACAATACAGGTATGAATAATTCGCCGACAGGGGCAGAATTGGTCTTCTTGAAGCTGGGGGGATCACTGATCACGGACAAAACAACACCCCGCACTCCCCGCTTAAAGGCCATTCAGCGTCTGGGCGGGGAAATCAAGGCAGCCCTGGCTGAAAAAAGCCAGCTCAGGATCCTGCTGGGGCATGGCTCCGGATCCTTCGGCCATTTCTCCGGCAGCAAATACCGGACCCGGGAAGGGGTGAACACGGTTTCAGAGTGGGTGGGCTTTACGGAAGTCTGGCGGGATGCTTCTTCCTTGAACCACCTGGTTATGGACGCTCTCTACCAGGCTGGACTTCCCGCGGTCGCCTTCCCTCCCTCTGCAAGCGCCTTCAGTAAAGACAGAAAAATCCAGACCTGGAACCTGGAACCCATCCGCTCCGCTCTGGAAAACGGTTTGATACCGGTGATTTATGGCGACGTGGTCTTTGATGCCCACCTGGGAGGCACCATCCTTTCCACAGAAGACCTGTTTGTCCACCTGGCCCCTCAGATAGGCCCGGAAAGAATTCTGCTGGCCGGACATGATCCAGGGGTCTGGCAGGATTACCCGGACTGCACCCGGCTTTTCAAGCAGCTATCCCCATCTGACCGGGAGAGACTCAGTGGAAGCATCAGCCAATCCGCGGCCACGGATGTCACCGGGGGCATGTCGGATAAGGTGAATCAGATGCTCAACCTGATCAGTGAAATGCCTGCCCTGGAAGCTCTGATCTTTTCAGGCGAGGAGCCCGGAAACGCACTGGGTGCTTTGCTCGGGGGAAGTCCCGGGACCAGACTGACCAGATAGGCTATAAAACGAATTCTCCCTCCAATCCCCAGTTTCAACCTCTGTCAGTTATAATGGTGGCACTCTCAATAGAACCGAGGATAAATGGTACTCTTAAACCAAAAACACCAAGAACTGCTTTCCAGAGAACGGGAGGTGTTGAACAAGCTCCAGCTCACTCTGGCAGAATATGGCGTTCAGGACCAGGATCAGCAGGCCCTTCAGGAATCCATCCACCAGCTGGATGATTTTTTCCTGCTGGTGGTTGTGGGAGAATTCAATGCCGGCAAAAGCGCTTTCATCAATGCCCTGCTGGGTGATAGCATCCTGAAAGAAGGGGTAACGCCCACCACTACCAAAGTCAACATTCTCCGCTACGGAGAAAAAGAGGGGAAATCCATCCTCAGCGAGAACATCAACAGCCTGACCCTCCCGGTGCCGTACCTCAAAGAGATCAGCATCGTAGATACACCCGGAACCAATGCGGTCATCCGGGAGCATGAGGAGATCACCTCCCTGTTCGTACCGCGGTCGGACTTGATCCTGTTCGTTACCTCAGCAGACCGGCCCTATACCGAAAGTGAAAAGACCTTTCTGGAGGCTATCCGGGCCTGGGGAAAGAAGGTGGTCCTGATCATCAACAAAATCGACATTCTGGATTCTCCCCAGGCTCTGGAAAAAATCCAGCAATTCGTCGCTGACAATGTCAAAAATGCCCTGAATATCGAACCGGTAATCTTCCCGGTCAGCTCCCGGCTGGCATTGAAGGCAAAGAAAGGAGAGCCATCCCTCTGGGACGAAAGTCGTTTCGAAGCCCTGGAAACCTATATCCTGGAAACCCTGGACGAAGAAAGCCGCTTAAGGCTAAAACTGCTCAACCCCCTGGGTGTGGGGAAACGCCTGGCAAACCAGTACGGAGAGTATTATGACAGCCGGCTGAAGCTGCTGTATGAGGACCAGGGGCTGATCCAGGACATTGAAGCCCAACTGGAGATCTTCCGGAAAGATATGCTGGAAAGCTTCCAGCTGAGAATGTCAGAAATCACCAAGATCCTCCTGGAAATGGAGCAGAGAGGCGAGGATTTCTTCAGTGAATACATCCGGCTGGCCCGGATTTTCGATCTGGTGAAAAAAGAAAAGATCCAGGCTGTCTATGAGAAGGAAGTTGTCGCCGATGTGCCGGACCAGATAGAAAAAAAGGTCACCGGGATCATTGACTGGCTGGTTGACTCTAATTTACGGCAGTGGCAGGCAATCACAGATCACATTGCAGAAGGCCGGCAGAAATACAAAGGCAGGATGGTGGGGGATATCGGGAGCTTCATTTATGATCGGGAGCGCCTGATCGCCAGCATCCGGGAGGAGGCCAGCCGGGTTGTTAAAAGTTATGATAAAACCCGCGAGGCAACTGAAATCGCCCGCCGCTCGCAAAACGCGGTCGCTGCCACAGCTGCCATCAGCGCCGGCGCGGTAGGACTGGGCACACTGGTCACCATTCTGGCTTCCACCATGGCCACTGATGTGACAGGTATCCTGCTGGCGGGAGTAATGGCTGCTCTGGGGCTGTTTATCATCCCAACGCGCCGGAGAAATGCCAAGAAGGAAATGCGCCAGAAGGTGAAAACCATGCGCGACCAGCTGATAAGCTCCCTCACCGATCACTTCACCCAGGAGATCAGTCGGGGCCTGCAGGATATCTGGGACACCATCACGCCCTACACGCGCTTCATCAGGGCGGAAAGCGAAAAGAACCAGATTGCCCTACAAACCCTGAAAAGCTACCTGGCTGACATCGCCCAGCTGGAAAGCGAAATAGAATCGCCCGACAAGAAGGCATGAGTTGACAGGGGGAATCCCCTGCATTAAACTGGTTCTGCTTACCCGATCCTGGAAAGCGAGGAAATGATGGCTGTAACAAGAGAACTACGAGAAGAACAGGAAGACCGCAACCTGGCACCTTATGGCATCCGCAGCAGGGACAGCAAAGGCCGGGCCTACCCGGATACCCCCCCTAAATACCGGACTGCTTTTCAGCGGGACCGCGACAGGATCCTGCACACAACCGCATTCCGGCGCCTGGAGTATAAAACGCAGGTGTTCCTCAATACCGAAGGAGATTATTACCGCACCCGCCTGACCCACACCCTGGAGGTGGCTCAGATCGGCCGGACGGTTGCCCGGGCCCTGGGAGCCAATGAGGACCTGGAAGAAGCCATCTGCCTGGCCCATGACCTGGGCCACGCTCCCTTTGGGCATTCCGGAGAGAGAATTCTCAACCAGCTGATGGAGGACGAAGGAGGGTTTGACCACAATAAGCAATCCCTGCGTATCGTCACCAAGCTTGAAAGGCGCTTCGAGGATTTTCCAGGGCTTAACCTGACCTGGGAAACCAGGGAAGGCATTGTCAAGCATGAGACCGAATACGACGAATCGGATGCGGCGGATTACGATCCCCATCTGCGGGGGCACCTGGAAGCCCAGATAGCAAATGCCGCAGATGAGCTGGCTTATTCTGCCCATGACCTGGATGATGGCCTGCGGTCCGGCTTGATTAACATCGAATGGTTGGAGGAACTGGAAATCTGGAAAACACTGGTAGAGAGCATCGGCTGGAAGGGCGGTCAGCTGAATGAGCTGGACCGCAAGAAGATCATCCGCAGGATGATCAGCATCGAGGTGCGGGATTTGATCGAAAGCACAGACCAGAAGATTCGCGAGAGCGGGGCGGCTTCTGTGGAGGAGCTGCAGAAACTGGACTACAACGTGATAACCTTCAGCGAAAAGACCTCCGAAATGAACCGGGCTTTGAAAGATTTCCTTTTCAAGAACCTCTATAAACACCACCGTGTCATCCGCATGCAGGTGAAAGCAGAGAACATACTTAGCGACCTCTTCAACGCTTACCTGCAAAACCCCCTCATGCTGCCCGAGCACATTCAAGGCGGCATTGAAGGTAAAGGGCTCAAGCGGGCCATCTGCGATTATATAGCGGGCATGACTGACCGCTTTGCAATTGACGAACACCAGAAGCTGTTCGACCCTACCAGACGACCATAATATTATCGAAGGATTAGCAGTATGCAGGATGAAGAAAAGATTTATTTAACCAAAGAAGGAAAAGAGAAACTCCAGGCTGAACTGATCGAGCTGGAAGGACCGCGGCGGCAGGAAATAGCAGCCAGGCTGAAATCGGCCATTGAAATGGGCGATCTCTCAGAAAACGCCGACTACCACAAGGCCAAGGAAGACCAGGGTTTCCTGGAAGGCAAGATCCTGGAGATCAAGTATATCCTGAATCACGCCAATATCATCTCCGACAGCACCAACGGCAGGGACAAGGTCTCTGTTGGCTGCAAAGTGACTGTTCAGGAGGAGGATTTCCCACCGGAAACTTACTATTTGGTAGGAAGCAAGGAAGCCGATCCAGCCACAAACAAGATATCCCATATTTCCCCCATTGGCAGCGCCCTGCTGGATCAGAAGATCGGTGACAGTGTGAAGATCAACACGCCCAGTGGGGAATTTACTCTCAGGATCCTGGCCATAGATTAAGGACAGTCCCCCAGCTGTGACAACAGAACAAAAAGACTCCCGGAAAACTTCCAGGAGTCTTTATTTCTTTTTAATGGTGGATGCCAGGCCTAGAATTCGTCAAATTCAAATGCCTCAGCCTCATTGACACCATCGTTGGGCCAGACTGACAGTTCGATGGACAGGCGCTCGAAGAAGCTGTCCTCGGGGAGAGGGCCTTCCCCGTAGCTCATGTCCATTACCCGGCCGACAACCCGCAGATTGTTGGTATTGAGCACAAATTCCACCCCAGATTCGGCCAGAACGGGCTCGCCTTTCTTCTCCAGTTCGGAACGGATGACGTCATCGTAAAAAGCATGGCCGCTCATCAGCACCTTGGTGACCGTCTTGATGTCGTTTTGATCGAACAGCCAAACCTCAAAGGCAGTCACCCGCTTGGGCTCCCCGACGCCGATAGCCTCGGATATCCCCACCCCGCATTCTCCCAGGAATTCGCCAGCGGCGGATTCGATGCTGAAGGAATCGTCAAAAAGATTATCGCCCAGCACATAGGTCGTCACAAACTGATGCATGGGCGGCGCTTCACCTTTATCGCTGTAGTCTGTTGTGTCAATCTTTGCCGTGATTTCCTGGGCCATGTTGGCGGCGGTTTTGGGTGTGAGATCCCCGGATGATCGCCTGGCCAGGAAATAGCGCACCACCAGTGCCGCGGCCAGCACCACAGTCACCAGCAGAGCCCACTTCAGCAGATTGCCCCCTGGCTTCTGCTCCGCTGTCCCTGTATCTACCAGGGGCTCGTTATAGAGCGTCATCTCCACTACAGCACGATAAGCATCAATATCGCTAACGAGCTGCTCCTCGGGATTGAATTCTATGTCGGAAAGGTAAGTGGAAGCATTTTCTCCCAGCTGGTTATAGCGTTCTTCTGCCAGGGCAGCATCCTGGTTCAGGGCATAGGAATCAATCGCCATCCGCAGATAATCCACTTTTAGATCATCACGCAGCTGTGCGATATTCCCATCCACAAATTCAACCGGGCTGATCACCCAACCGTATAGCAAACCCAGGATAATCCCCACTATCAGGCCTACAGCTGCCATGATGGGAGGGCTGTTGAATCCCTTTTTGAAACTTTCCCTTACTGTATCCATAATCAATCTCCGTTGAATAATGAAAGTTGAAGCACCTGGAGGCCGGCTAATGATATTGTAGACGAGAGACGGTTTTCCTGCAATGCTCCCAAATACGCTCCAGCCTCATAGCTTAGGATGCAAGGTCCATGCCATAACTGAGGTAATTTTGCGGTTCGTCCCAGGGCTCCTCTCCGTGCTGCCGCTCCGCCGCGGGACCTGGAGAACCTTTAAAAAAACGGCGGAAAGGGTTCTTCCGCCGTTATCCATCATCAAGAGAGGGTCATGCCTTTTCTCTCTGAAGATCCTTCCTGTTGAATTCCAGGGAACATTCCGTGCAGACTGCCCGTTTCTTATTCTTCTCAACCAGCAGGCCTCCGCAGTTGGGACAGGGGTCTGGCAGGGGTTTTTTCCAGGAAGCGAAATCGCACTCAGGGTAGTTCTCACACCCGTAGAATGTTCTCCCTTTCCTGGTTTTCTTCTCTATCAACTGGCCCCCATCCTTCGGGCAGATGACCCCGATCTTTTCTACCCAGGGTTCGGTATATTTACACTCTGGATGGTTGCTGCAGCCTACATAAAGCCCGTAGCGGCCCCAGCGCTGGACCAGATCAGCCCCACATTCAGGACATTTCTTGTCAACTGGAATGTAGACCGGCTCAATTTCGGGCATTTCCTTCCAGGCATAATCCAGCTGTTCGGCAAACGGTCCGTAGAAATCCCCCACGCTATCCTGCCAGTTCTTCTGGCCCGTGGCTACCTGGTCAAGCTCTTCCTCCAAATTGGCAGTGAAAGCAATATCCACAACGGATGGGAAATATTCTGATACCAGATCGTTCACAATAAACCCTGTCCGGGTCGGCACCAGTCGGCGTTCATCCTTGACCACATAACCGCGCTGGACCAGCTTCCCCATGATCGGCGCATAGGTGGAGGGCCGGCCAATGCCGTTCTCTTCCAGGGTGCGCACCAGGGATGCCTCTGAAAACCTGGCCGGAGGCTTTGTGAAATGCTGCTCAGGTAAAAGCTGGAGCAGACGCTGCAGCTGACCTTCAGCCAGATTATCCGGGATGCTTTCCAGATCTTTTTCTGCCTGGGAGCCGTTTCCGTTCCTGCGCTGATAAACCTTCAGGAATCCGGAGAATTTCAGCCTGGACCCCGCTGCCCGCAACACATAAATATGCTGCTGGCCATCGGCGCCGATGATCACATTGACAGTGTCATATACCGCGGACGCCATCTGGGATGCCACAAAGCGCTTCCAGATCAATTTGTACAGGCGGTACTGGTCGCCTTTCAGGTAATGCTTAATGGATTTAGGGGTCCGGGCAACCGATGTTGGCCGGATCGCCTCATGTGCTTCCTGGGCGCGCTTGCTTTTTGTCACATACTGGGGGATCTCATCAGGCAGAAAGTCAGCACCGTAGTTCTTCAGAATAAAGTCCCTGGCATTGGTCTGGGCGACTTCAGCGATGTTGGTCGAATCTGTCCGCATATAGGTGATCAAACCGGTTTCACCCCCGTTGCCAACATCAAGGCCCTGATAGAGCTGCTGGGCGACTGCCATGGTCTTCTTGGCAGAAAAACTCAGTTCCCGGGAAGCCTCCTGCTGCAGGGTGCTGGTAATAAAGGGTGGATAAGGGTTTCTGACCCGGGTTCCCCGGCGGATCTTTCTGACCTCATAACGAGCTTCTTCCAGGTCAGCCAGCACCGGGTCGAGAGCGGTTCGGGATCCAATCCCCAGCTTCTTGCCGTCAATATGGGTTACTTTGGCCTGATAGCCTTCCTGGCCCTGGTTCTCCTCCGGCAGCAGTTCAGCGGCGATCGACCAGTATTCCTGGGGCACAAAGGCCTGGATCTCTCTTTCCCGATCCACGATCAAGCGCAGGGCCACGGATTGCACCCGTCCGGCAGTCAGTCCACCCCGCACTTTCTCCCACAGGATGGGACTGATCTGAAAACCGACCAGGCGGTCAACGACCCGGCGCCCCTGCTGGGCGTCAACCAGGTCCATGTTCAGCTTTGCCGGATGGGAAAAAGCCTCCTGGATCGCATCTTTGGTGATCTCGTGAAAAACCACCCGCCGGGTTCGTTCCGGATCAAGATCGGCTGATTCCAGCAGATGCCAGGCAATAGCTTCTCCCTCCCGGTCCAGGTCAGTGGCTAGGTAGATCTCTTCCGCTTCTGCTCCCAGCTTTTTAATTTCCTTGACGATCTCCCGTTTATCATTGGGAATCCGGTAGGTGGGCTCGAAGTTATTCTCGATATCTATGGAAAGACGTGACTTCAACAGATCGCGTACATGGCCGACAGAAGCAACCACCTTGTAGCCTTTGCCAAGGAAGCGCCCGATGGTGCGGGCCTTTGCCGGGGATTCAACGATCACCAATTTGCCGCTCCGGGGTTTGTGGTTCGATTTTCTCTGGACTTTTTCCGGCGGGGTGAGGCCCTCATGGGCAGGGGTTCTTCCCATTCGGAACATCTTAGTACCGCAAACAGGGCAAATACCCGCGGTTCCTGGTGTTCCCGTCTTGGTAAACACAGCCTCCGGGGATGCCATCTCACGCTTTTCTTTACACTTTACACAATAAGCCTTCAAAACCTGCCTCCCATACCAACTAAATCAGATCGTTCCGTCCCGCATCTTTCAGCATACCCACTACCGCCCGGACATCCTGGGCCTGGCTGCGGCTGCAGATCAGCAGGACATCCCCGGTGTCCACCACAATCAAATCCCTGGCACCGATGGTGACAACCAGGCGGGAATTCTCTTCCCCGTAGACAATCGTACGGGTTGTGTCCAGCGAAAGGAGTTCGCTTCCCTGGACTATATTTCCATTCTCATCCGCGGGCAGCAGGTCAAATAACGCTTCCCAGCTCCCCACATCATTCCAATGCAGATCATGCGCGGGTATCACCGCCACTTTTCGGGCATTTTCCATAATCCCGAAATCAATGGTCTGCGGCTTGAGTTCCGGCCAGATACGGCGAATGGTGTCTTCCCGCTCTGCGGTATCCCAGGCTTCCTTTATAAGGGACAGCCGGGAATAAAGCTCGGGCATCTGACGGGAGATCTCCGCCAGGATAGCCTCTGTCCGCCAAATGAACATGCCAGAATTCCATGAATAAACACCGCTGGCCAGCATCCTTTCCGCGTCCTTCAAATCCGGTTTTTCAGTGAACCTGACCGCTTGGAAAACCTCCAGCCCTTCTATCCTGCCAATCTCACTGCCTTGCTTGATATACCCGTATCCAGTGGCGGGGTAGGTAGGGGTCACACCTAGAGTCACCAGATAATTCTCCCCAGCAACCTGATAAGCAGCCTTGAGGATCTGCTGGAAAAGCTTTAAATTACCAATGATATGGTCTGCTGTCAAGACCGCCATCACCGATTCTGGATCCTTGTGGTTCAGAACTGCAGCGGCGTAGCCCACCACAGATGCCGTTCCCCGCGGCATGGTTTCCAACAAGAAATTCTCCCGGGGAATTTCCGGAACCTGTTCCCTCAAAGCCGGCGCTTGGTCCTCAACGGTCAGCACCAGAATGCGTTCGGGAGGGAAAATCCCTTCCAAGCGATCCACCGCTATCTGGAAGAGCGACCGCTCACCGCCCAGAGTGAGCATCTGTTTGGGCCGGGAGCGGCGTGAAAGAGGCCACAGCCTGGTACCACCGCCGCCGGCCATGATCACTGCGTAATAGTTATCGTACATGGATTCTTCCCTTGTCAACCCTGGTTTATCGGTTGCGGTATTCAACTATCAGATCCTGCACCGCAATATATTTCATCCCGAAAGTTTTCCGCACCATCCCTTTCAACTCCATTACCGCCAGTGCAGCGGTAACC
>JANTFT010000057.1 GCA_024763275.1 Anaerolineales bacterium
TTGTTTTGGTGTGTAGGGTTTGAAGATCTGTCTTTTCATGTCCCCCATTATATTAAATTCTTAGGGGCTGTGCCAGGTACTTTTGGGACAGCCCCTTTTATTAATTTAAATTGATAAATATCGCTGTATCCCGCCTGCTACTTTAATGGAGCAGCCCATCGGCTGACAGCTGGACCAAATTGACTGCTATGATATCAATAAGCTCAGCCATAAATTCAACCTGAAGATGCCCGAGGTCTTCCGGGAAATTATGGACAAGGATTCCCCGGGACCTGCCCCGGCTTATCAAACTGTAAGCTTTCCGGGGAGAAATCGCTTATCATTACTTACATGGGTAATAAAGCAGCATCGATTATAAGAATCATCATTGCCGGGTTCCTGTCATTCCTGGGTACGCTATCAACCACCCGGGGCATTTTGTTCCTTCTCCGGCTGGCCGGGGAACTCAACCCCCGTTATCGGCTGATCACCACGATCATATCCGGGTTCATTAGCATGTTTATTGGCGGATTGATAACTGCCCGGGTAATGAATTCAGAAGATATCTGGTACTCTGCCCTGAATGGCTTGCCGGTAGGAAGTGCCAGCGCATACTTCCTGCCAGGGACTGTTCCAGCGACGCTGGTCAGCGGCATGTTCTCCGTTGTGTTCGTCAGGTTGGGTGGTTATGTCGGATTGCGCCGGAGAGACCCGGGAGAAATCAGACCTCTCGCAATCGAGGAAATTTGAAAGCTATAAAGGGTAAGATTCCCTGGACCTTCCTGTTGCTGGGATTTGCTCTGTCCTGGGCGATCTGGATTCCGGTGGCAATCACTGGCAGGGACTATCAGTCGTCCCCCTGCCTGCTGACCCTAGTCCTGGTGGGTGCCTTTGGCCCCGGCTTGGCTGCTATTATCCTTAACTACCTGTACCGGGAAAAAGAAGATCCGAACGATTTCCGGCAGCGTATCTTTGATCTGCGCAGAATACGCCCCTCCTGGCTGCTGATCATCCTGGCACTCTGGCCAGCTCTCCACGGGGTGGCCGTCGGGATCACCCGCCTGGCAGGCCGCCCTTTGCCGGAATCTCCCTTCCTGCAGGAGATGCTTGGCCAGCCCAGCGCCATCCCCATGATCATTTTCATGTATTTCCTCCAGGCCGGTCTGGAAGAGATAGGCTGGCGGGGATACCTCCAGGAAAAGCTGGGGAGAGTTTTCAGACCGGCTGGCAGTTCCCTGCTGGTAGGCGCCATCCATGCTGTCTGGCATCTACCCCTCTTCTGGATGGTTGGCACCAATCAATACCAGATGGGTTTCGGGGCTGATTTTTGGATATTCATCCTCTTCGTGATTTCCAGCGCGGTCTTCTCGGCCTGGTGCTATTACGGGAACAACCGCAGCGTTCTGGCTGTCACTCTGCTGCACACTGTTGGAAACCTCAGCTTTGATATTTTTGGCTACGCCCCGGGTACAACAAAACACCTTGTCTTTGTTCTGTTGTCAGCTCTCGGGGCAGCGCTGGTGATCATCCATTTCCAGACCACCGCCAAGAAAACCCTACCCCAATCGGAAACTTCTCCCGATTAATCTCGTATATTTAATAGAAAGAAGATTTGGATCCTTCATCTTTCTGATCAACTTGACCGCTGACCCGCTTCAATTCATAATATATATATGAGACTTTTAATTCTTTTACAGGAGCCTAAAAGATGACTGAAGGAACCAAAACCCCCAACGCGGGCCCAATTCCCCAGGAAGCCCAGGAACACTTCAGCACAGCCAGAGAAGAGTTCAAAAAGGGCCTGGACGCCATGTTCCCCCCCGAAGTGAAAGAACACCGTCAAGCAGCCCAGAAAGAAGTCCTTAAAGGACTGCGCAGCCTGATCGATGCCGCTCTGAACAAGTTCGATGAGGAGGATATGTGATCCTCTGATTCTCAACTCAACGGAAGAGAATGACCAGCAGGGGGATAAATGCGCCTCCCAGCAGGATGAAACCTGGCAGGGGGAACCCTGCCAGTAGCAGCTGCATCCCACCAACAAATAAAGCCGCGAACAGAACCGCCCCGGTCAGACCCTGGAGGCTCTTTTCGATCTTCGCCAGATGAACCTCAAGTCCTGGGGCCTGAACCTTAAGCTCTCCCCTCTCGACCTGAGCCAGCATACCATCCAAACGGTGCGGCAGGCTGACCAGGGAGAGCAGCAGCACTTCGATCTCTCCCCACCACATTTCCCAATTTCCAGTCACTTCTGATCTGATCAAATCCTCTGCATAAGGTCTGAGGCTTTCCCAGACGTTGAAACCCGGATCCAGCCCGGTGCACATCCCGGAGAGAATTGCCACAGTCCTCCCCAGCAGCAGTAAATCCTGGGGAACCTGGAAAGGCATCTCGTACATCAGATCCCGGAATTCATGGGCGAAAGTCATCAGCTCCTTGTGGTCGATATCCTTCAGTTCCTCCATGCTTTTCCCCCAGAAGCGTTCAAAAGCTTTGGATTCCGCACGTTCAATTAAGTCCAGGTCTGCCCCTGGCAGGAGAAAACCCAGCTTTTCATAAGCATTAACCAATCTGCCAGCATTGCGCGTGCCCACAGCTATTACCGCTTCCCTGAGACCCTCCCGGGCGCTGGGTGGCACCTGACCGACCATACCGAAATCCACAAACGCCAGCTGCCAGGCGCCGTCAGGTGGCTCCGCTGGCGGGATCACAAACAGATTGCCGGGGTGGGGATCGGCATGGAAGAATTCCTCCCCAAAGATCTGCTCCATATAACTGGCAAACAGTCTCTGGGCGACTTCGTTCAGATCCACCCCGGCTTCCTTGATCTCTTTGTAATTGGTGATCTTGATCGCATACACGTCTTCCAAAACCAACACCCGCCGGGTCGTTTTGGCCCAGACCACCCTGGGTATCTTGATCCTGGGATTTGATTGGTATATCTCCCAGAAGCGTTCGGCGTTTTTTCCCTCATTCAGGTAATCGATTTCCTGCCCTAAAATAGTGGAAAATTCCTCCATCAAGGCCGGCAGATCGACCCTTTTCCGGATCGGTTTATAACGCTGCAGCCAGCCGGTGACAATCCGAAAAGCGGACAGGTCCACATCGATAATGGCTCCAATATCAGGACGCTGGACCTTGACAACCACCCGGGTAATGGCTTCCCCACCCTCGAGTTCCAGGGCATCTTCTGAATTCAGGACCGCCCGGTGGACCTGGCCCAGGGAAGCTGAAGCGAGGGGAATCTCCTCAAACTCCGCAAAACTCTCCTCCAGAGTTTGCCCTAACTCCTCTTCAGCCAGCTGACGGATGCGCTGGAAGTCCTCTTCCGGCACCTGGTCCTGCAGGCCGCTGAGCTCCTCGGTCACTTCCGCTGGCAGCACATCCACTCTGGCGGACAGGAATTGACCGACCTTGATCAGCACTCCTCCCATATCGATTGCCAGCAGGCGGTAGCTTCCAGCTGCCTTAAGGATGCGCTCAGCACGACCCTTTTCAGAGATCTTCTTCAGGCCGATTCTGGGCAGCAACATATCCCAGAAGATCATTTTGATGGCCAACCGGGCAAAGAAGAACAGGATCCTGCGGTAGCGGTTTCTAAACATAGTGATTTGATTATAACAAGGAGTGGAAAGCTGGGGGAAGCGACAGGAACTCGGAAAGGTATTCTGGCAAGGTCGATGGGAGGGCAGACTCCCTATTCCGGGGGAGATTGCTACCGTGCCAATCTCTATCCTCAGTAATTACTTCAGCGTCAAAGAGAATAAAGACCAGCCATATTAACTCTGTCAGATGTTTTTTCTAATAGTATAATGAATTAAGAAAGAATCTCTCTACAAATTGGATAGAGGAGAAAAAATGTCCAAACTAAAAGACGGATGCGTCAAGCCTGTCGCAGGGCCGCTGATCGGGGAAGAGACACCCCAACCAAGCCAGGAGGCCGGCATCATCCAGGAGGTGAAAAAAGTGTTAGCTAAAGTTGGCAAAGAAGCCATTGATTTTGAGGCCAGCGCCTTTGTGGCCGGTGAAGGGTTCAAACCTGTAAAGCTCTCCGATTACAAGGGGAAATGGATCGTGATCTGTTTTTATCCGGGGGATTTCACTTACGTTTGACCGACCGAATTGGCAGCGGTCGCTGCCCTTTACAAAGAATTCCAGGCCTTAAACGTAGAAATCCTGTCCATCAGTACCGATAGCCGTTTCGTGCACAAGATCTGGCAGGCAGAAGAGCTCTCCAAGATGGTGGATGGAGGAGTGCCCTACCCCATGCTTTCCGATGGCGGCGGAAAGATCGGCTCAGTCTATGGCGTTTATGACGAGGCCGCCGGGGTGGATATCCGGGGTCGCTTTATCATCGACCCGGATTTCGTGATCCGGGCCATGGAAGTGCTCACCCCTGAGGTAGGCCGCAATCCTGCGGAACTGCTCCGCCAGGTAAAAGCCTTCCAGCACGTGGTAAAGACCGGCGAGGTCACACCCTCTGGCTGGGAACCCGGCGACATCACTCTCACTCCGGGGCCCGATCTGGTCGGCAAGGTCTGGGAAGTCTGGAAACCCTGACCATTGGACCGTTTATCCTGAACGAAAATGCGCCGGCAATTCCCTGCGGCGCATTTTATTTACCCGCAGGTGATATTAAGCTAAAATGGGGAGCACTGCTTGTAATTTCTGTTTGAAGGTAGGCAGTAATTATGAGAATTAACATTATTGGCGGCAGCGGCAGCGGGAAAACCACCTTCGGCCGCCGGCTGGCAGAAATCCTAGAGGTTCCCTTCATCGAAATGGATGCCATCTACTGGGGACCGGGCTGGAGTGAGCCGGAAGATAAGGATTTCTTTCGGAAGGTTTCGCAAGCCCTGCAGGCAGACAGCTGGGTTCTGGACGGAAACTATTCCCGGACCACCTCCCTCAAATGGGAGCGGGTGCAGGCCGTGATCTGGATCGACTTCAGCTTCCCGCGAACCATCTATCAGTCGGTCACCAGGGCGGTATCCCGCCTGCTTTCCCGGGAAGAGCTCTGGCCTGGAACAGGGAACCGGGAAACGCTTGGAAAACTTTTCAGCAGGGAATCCATCGTGCTGTTCGCCATCACCTCCTATTGGAGAAAGCGGGCCAGGATCCGTGGACTCATGGAATCTCCCGAGTTCGCTCAGATCAGCTTTCACCGGCTGCGCTCCCCTGCTGAGGCGGATGGATTTCTCACTCAGATACGCCACAACCCAAACATTCTCTTCAAGAACAAAGTAAAAATATGAATAAATCCCAGGAAGCATTTTTCAACCAGTTCAGGCAGGGAATTATCGGAGTTGAAGCCCGGATAAAATCACCTGACGGAGGCACGGTACCGCTGGTTTACGCGGACTGGATCGCCAGCGGCAGGCTTTATGCTCCCATCGAGGACAGGCTCCGGGAGGAGATCATGCCGCTGGTCGCCAACACCCATACCGAAACCAGCACCACCGGGATGGCTATGACCCATGCCTACCATACCGCTCAGGAGCACATCAAGAACCACGTTCACGCCGGGCCGGATGACCTGATCCTGACAGCCGGCGCGGGAATGACCGGGATGATCAATAAATTCCAACGCATTCTGGGCTTAAAGGTAAATCCCGATTTTCAAACTGATATCCCGGAACAGCGTCGCCCGGTGGTCCTGATCAGCCACATGGAGCATCACTCCAACCACACCAGCTGGCTGGAAACTATTGCTACGGTCGAGATCATCCCCCCCACTGAATCCGGCCTGGTAGATCTCAAAGCCCTGGAAGACCTGCTTGAAAAATACCGGGACAGAGAAACCAAATACGTCTCAGTAACAGCTGGTTCCAACGTTACCGGCATCAGCGCCCCTTACCACCGCATTGCCCAGCTGGCTCACAAGGCGGGGGGCTACTGCTTTGTGGATTTTGCCTGTCCGGCTCCTTATGTTGAGATAGATATGCACCCGGAGCTTCCCGGTGGGGATCTGGACGCGATCTTCTTCTCACCGCATAAGTTCCTGGGTGGGCCGGGGTCCTCCGGTGTTCTGGTCTTCAGCAAGGCCCTTTACCACCGCAAAGTACCCGACCAGCCCGGGGGAGGCACTGTCGACTGGACCAATCCCTGGGGCGAGCATAAATATCTGGAAGACATCGAAGCCCGGGAGGATGGCGGCACCCCGGCTTTCCTGCAAACCATTAAAGCGGCCATGGCCATCACCCTTAAGGAAGAGATGGGGGTGGAAAGGATCCTGGAACGGGAGCATCACCAGCTGGACACTCTCTGGGATATCATCACCCCCCTCCCCAACTTGCATATTCTAGCTCCTCAGCACCGGAATCGGCTGGCGGTAGTCTCTCTATATATTGAGGATCTGCACTTCAATCTCGGGGTCAGGCTCCTCAACGACAAATTTGGCATCCAGACCAGGGGAGGCTGCTCCTGCGCCGGCACTTACGGCCATTATCTGTTGAACATTGACCCTGGCCGCTCCAGGCATATCACAGAACTGATCGACCGGGGAGACTATTCTGAAAAGCCGGGCTGGATGCGAATCTCCCTTCATCCCACTATGACCGACCAGGAAGTGGTCTACATGGGGGAAAGCATTGTCCAGCTGGCAGAAAAACACCGTGAATGGAGAGAAGAGTATGACTTTGACCCGGCCTGTCTGGAGCTTTCCCCCAAGGGGAACAATCCGGACAAGAATCTCAAAAAAGCGGTCGAACAGGCTATAACAAGACATTTTCTGTCATGAAAGGGTGGTCAGCTCTGTGTTGAGCATCATCTCACATTAAGCATTGATTCTGGTCTATAATAAATTCTATGCTTGTATGCTAACTGGGTCAGCAGCTTTGCAGCGATCATTACTCCGGCTGATTGAAATCGTAGAGGGGGAAGGAGGCGAATTTCATGTTGAGGAGTAAACCAGAAAAGTATCTTTTATCATTCATATTACTCATCTTGTCTTGTTTGGTCTTGACAGGTTGTGGTGCCGTCGGTGTCCAGACAACTCCCATACCCACCACACTGGATAGCGGCGAAAATCTAATACACAGCTGTCCGGAGGAAGATACCTTGTACAGCCTCTGGTTCAGCCACCTGGCAGTACTGGATATCGATCCCGGAAATGGGGAGACCTTCCATTTGGAATTTGAGAATGTCCCGCCATCATATTTTGATCTCTGGATCTACGCTGATGGTACGATCAGCAACGAAGGCATCTTCCGGGAAGCACCAATAGGCTATCAGGGGACCGCTAATCACCCGGACAGCAATGACTGCCCTGTTCAAACTTTCGCAGGGGAATGGCAAATGAGAGCTAAGATCAGCGGAACCTGCGCGAATGATATCGCCAGGGTCCACATCATTGAAGAATGGATCAACCCGGTTCTGGAGAGCAATTGTGTCTCAGGGATTTCCCCAGGGACCGGTGTGTTTTCTGCGCCCGAACTGGACCTGGTCTTTAATCTGAAAGATCAATATCCAGCGGACGGGCTGTCCACTCCAGAGGGTAGTACTTTCCAGGCCAGTTATTATTACCATTTATGGCCCGCAGGATATGAATTGCCGATTGTACCTCTGGTGCCAGAGGAAAAATAAAAAAGAATATAGAAAGGGATTAAGTCCATACTAAAGGACTCAATCCCTGGTTTTTTCACGGTTTAACCACTTTCCCGGAACGTTTTTTACCGTTAGTTCTTGCTGCCGCTAAGCCTTGTTTGGTACACATGGAGATAAATTCACGCTCTTCCTCTGCAAAATAAGTGTATATTGCCAACATCAATTTCCTCTGGGGCCCAGTCGTTGAAATCCGGTTGCCTGATAAAAACCACCTCTACCTCACTATTCCTCATCGGATATAACCAATGACATTCAAAAGTAATCTAAATCCTTAATCCCTTTGATATCCTGCAGTGAATATTCTTGAGCAGGCAAATTAAGAGTAATTTTTCCCATATGAGTTATTGTAACTTTTCTTGGGCACTCAAGTACTAAAATCCCTTGCTCTGACTTTTCCAGGGAGGTTTTGAGCCAGATTTGAACTCATCTACACTTGGACCGGCCAAGATGCCTAATCGCCACAAGCCATAAAGATAACTGAGAAGCAGGATCAGGATAGTATACGGCCAGCCCATCACCGTTCGAATTAAACCCAGAGCGTTCACCGCCCCCTGCAAGAAGAATATCAGCTCTAAAACCAATCTTATTCCAAAACCAAGCGCCCAGATCAATGTGACTTCAGCATAGGCTGGCCTGATCAGGGGATGCCAATACCAGTCCAATGGCCAGCTCCTGGTCAGGTGGCTGGAAAGGGCAGCCAGGGGCCGCTTGAACAGCACGCTGAGCAGGCATAATAAAACTGTTAATCCGCCAGATACCATACCCGGGATAAAAAAGCCCACACCTGAACCGCTCAATAAGGCAAAGCCGGCCGCCAGCAGAACTGCACCCAAACCTCCCAGGGCATAATAGATATTTTCTTGTCTAAATATCCTGAACAGGAAGATAAGAATTCCGGACCCGATCGCTGCCCCCAAGGAAGCGCTCAGACCCAGTATTGGATTGGTTACCAGGAAGACCAGCATAGGGACGATCACATCCAGGACCTTTGCTCCCCGGCCGGCAAATACAGTTTTTAACTCTGCTTGCAGTTCTCTGATCTTATCCACCAGCCTTCTTTCCCATCCAGAATTTCTGCCAATCACCATTGCTCTGATAGAGTGCAATCAGGGCATATAAGCTGGCGGTGAAAAAACCCAGGACCATCATCAATACGACCCAAATCAGGGAACGAATTGACAGCCCCTCGCGGAAGATGATCCATCCTGAAAGCAAGAAGAAACCGGTATACAGATCAACCAATGAGACGATCCCCCAGGGATTTTGGAGGATCTTACCACCATCGACAGAGAAGTCTCCTGCTGTGAAGCCGTAGATCAGAACAGCCGTCATTGACAATAGGCCCACAACAGCCAGTAATTTTGCAATTTTCATGTTATTTACTCCTAGAAAACCAGCAGGATGCCAAATACAAGTTCCACGATGAAGCTGATAATATTCGATGAGACCGCCGATCGATCGACTACGATCGATATCCCCCGGACCAATGCCATACCCAGATAGGTCACACCCAGGATCATATAGGCTTCCGGAGTGCGGTAAAACAGCACTACAGCGCCAAGCGCCACAAATAAAGCTCCCAGGATCGTTCGAATCTCAGTGATTCCCCTTCCTCCAGTGGGCTCCAATCCGGTGAAGCCTGGCACTCTGAGCGGCCAAAATAGAGAGACGACACCTGTAGCGACCGTAGCCACCCCGCCAACTATCTTCAAGATTTGCAGGAACATTATCGATCTCCTTTTGGTGGAAGAGGAACTAAAACCGATGTTTTCTTCTTATAGCTTTCATAGTCATCCTGCCCACCCCATTTTTCATCAGCTCTTTTTTCGAGCATCGGGACTCCGCTGATACGTGTTAGCAATATCGTAATGAACACAGGCGAGATCAAAGCAACCCACTGCCACCCGACCAAAACAGGCAGAGCAACGATCATCACGCCGATCCAGAGCACAATTTCACCAAAATAATTCGGGTGCCGGGACCAGGACCACAATCCCGTTTGAATGAATTTACCCTGATTTTCCGGATCCTCTCTAAACAGGTTCTTTTGCCTATCCGCAATCGCTTCAATACCGAAACCAATTACCCAGACAAGTATTCCGATAGCTGCAAAAATATCAAACGCCACCCTTTTCTGTGAAGTAACAACCACCAGCGCTGCTGCCAAAGAGAAGGTTACCCAGAGACCTTGCAGGGTCCAGGTTTGCAAGAACTTTGGGAAAGATTGCTTGATCTCCCTGAACCGCCTGTCTTCCCCTGCTTTTTTTATACGCTGAAACAAAAATGTTCCCAGCCGAAGGGCCCAAATAGACACCATCACCAACATTAACCACACCCGAAGATCTTTCTGCGGGGAAAGGAGCACCGCAACGATCATCACTGTGATGTAAGTGATACTTCCTGTCAGGTCGAAATACATCTCTGTTTTATTGAGATAGGCATGGATAAAAACCAGCCATTGGATCAGGAAAGCCAATCCAATCACCAGCGCGTAAACAGGTACACCTCCTACCTGATAGCCTCCCTGGCTTCCAGCCCAAGCAACACCCAGGCCTAAAAGCACGATAATGATGATACTGAGATAGGTTTTGCTATTCTCTTTGCTCATTTCTTCTTCCTTCTCCTTACAGCTTATGAGGAACCTCTTATTAGACTTTAGTGACGATCGCATAACCAACGGCACCAGGACCCAGGTGGGCGCCAATTACCGGAGTGATATCCATTGAAAAGATCTCCTCATCAGGGAGATGCTCTGCGATCTTCTTTTTAAATTCCTCTGCTTTTTTATACGCGTTGGTATGAAGCAGCGCAAATCTTTCGATGGGGATATGTTTTTCAAGCAGGGTGATCAATCGTTTTTCAGCACGGATCGAGGTTCTTACTTTATCAGAACCGGGTTGGCCATCTTTCATGGTTAAGATCGGTTTCAACTTGATCAAACTACCTAAACCTGTCATAAATCTGTTCATGCGACCGCTGCGGCGCAGGAATTCCAGCGTATCCAGACGTGCGGTTACAAAAGTCCTTGAGCGCATGCTGTCCAGGGCAGACAGTATCTCAGCTGTTGTTTTACCATCTTTTGCCATCCTGGCAGCCAGTTCAACCTGAAATCCCGTTCCGATTGATAATTGCCCCGAATCCCTGACAGTAACCTTGGCTCTTTGGAAATTCCTGGCAGCCGTCCGGGCTACTCCAATAGTCGCGCTTAATTTTTCAGAGATATGAATGGAAATGATCTCATCTGCTCCATCCTCAACCTGGCGCTCGAATGCCTGGGTAAATGCGGCAATGCCTGGCGTGCCGGTAGTGGGGTGTATTGGATATGTGGCAAGATTTGAATAAAACTCCTGTCGGCTGATATCTATCCCATCAAGGTATCCCTGATCGCCGATATTAATGAACAATGGGATGACCATGATGTCTAGAGATTTGATAATCTCTTTCGGCAGATCGCAGGTGGAATCGGTCACTATTTTAATGGTCATGGATTCCTCTTAATATACCTCTTTAGATTTGATAATGCTGCCAGCTGTAACAAGTGCTAAAATTGCGGAGCTTGTCCAGGCAGCGTTCACCACCAGTGGAGTATCAGCCTGACTTACAGTTATACCAATGAAAGCCCAGATCAGCACCAATGTGTAAGGCGTATCATTTTCTAAGGAGGATTTCAATATACCGAGCAAGCTGGCAACCGCCAGCATGATCACAGCCCAAACCGGGCCAGAAATTCCCCATCCTTCCCACTGATACAGGAATAGATTCTGGGAAACGTTTGCTATGGTCGCGACACTGATCCAGCCCAGGTAAATACTAAAAGGCAGTCTTACCAGCCATTTTTCAAGGCCGTCGCTATCTACCAGGACCTGACTGATCAGGATCAATGTGACCAGGATAGATACCATAGCGATCAGTGTCAAAGAAAATACTTCGTAATGCCAGAGAAAAATCCAGACAGAGTTTGCCAGGCTGCTAATCCAATAGTATGGAGCGATTTTCTTCAAGACCGAATTTTCAGACTGAGCTGGCAAAGCTTGGTATATGGTATAAACTAGCAGGGCCAGGTAGATCAAACCCCAGATAGAGAATACATAACCCGCAGGGACAAAATAGATCTCAAATCTGTCCGAAATAACACCGGTTTCCAAACCATTTAAGGGGAGAATATTCGCCAAGGCATTAACTGTGATCGTTATCAGCGTAGCCGCTAATGTGATAATTTGATGACCTTTGATTTTTTTCACCCTCGATCTCCTTGTACTTAACCAAAACTTATTAATACAACACTATCTTTTCCAAACGTAACGAAGTCTTGATACCAAATTTACACCATTATCCAGGTTTTGTCAAGGTTTTATATATAATTACTTGACTTTTCCTTGATAATCAGGTAAGATTTGGGAATAAAACCACTACAAGAGAACTATGCCATATTCAAAGAAACCGCGTTTTAATCTAAGCTTCATCCTCCAGGAAACTGGCCTCAAGGCTGACACGATCCGGGCTTGGGAGAGACGGTACGGCCTTCCCATGCCCGGCCGAACAGCTGGTGGGCATCGTTTATATTCTGAATTCGATTTACAGACCCTGATATGGCTTGCAGCCCGTCAAAAAGAAGGCCTGCGAATAAGCCAGGCTGTTAAATACTGGCGGGAACTGATTGATTCTGGGGAGGACCCTCTCAGATCTGGGCCAGAGCCTTTTCGGCCTGCGATATCCTCCCGGGGTTCAGGAGCAGCCGAATCACTGGAGCAGCTCCGGCATGAATGGCTCCAACATTGTTTTTCATACGATGAAATAAACGCAGACCAAATTCTCTCCCGGGCATTTGCCCTATATCCCGTGCATACTGTTTGCGCAGAGCTGATTTTTCCTGGTCTCAATAAGGTTGGAGAGCTTTGGTATCAAGGAGATGTTTCTGTCCAGCAGGAACATTTCATATCTGAGATCGCCTCTAGAAAAATCCAGGTCTTGCTATCTGCTGCACCCAATCCGGTTCATAAAAAAAGAATATTGCTTGGTAACCCTCCCGGTGAACTTCACACAATTGGATTATTAATATTAGCTTTGCTCCTGAAAAATCGGGGGTGGCCAATTATCTATTTGGGCGGAAATGTACCCCTGGAAGACCTTCTCGGTACTGTTAAAAGCTCAAAAATCGACCTGGCCATTATGAACGCCTCCAGGCTGGTCAGCAGTGCCGCCTTGCTTGACGCAATCCAAGTTCTGTCTGAAAGTGGAACGCCGGTAGCTTTCAGCGGCTGGATATTCAGCCAATCAGAAAATTTACACCAGCAAATCCCTGGTTTATACCTGGGTCCAGATTTAACGGAAGCAGTAAAGGCAGTTGAATCATTTCTGGACAAACCTACCCCTATAGACCTATCGGGATTAAAAGATTCTCCAAATCGCCGTTTGATCCAGATCCTCACAGATATACTTCCCCAACTTAATCAATTGACTGTGCAGAAGATAGGGGTCAGTGATCTTCCGTTAACGCCTCAAGCTGTCCTGGCAGCCAATAAAGAACTCAGCGCTGATATCACCTCAGCCCTGAGGTTTGGAGATTTAAACCTTCTGCTCCCCAATATTACCTGGATAACAAATTTATTGTCGAATAATCATTTTCCAGAAGATGTTCTCACTGAGTATTTCTCGATCTTCGCTGAGTCAATCCAAGAGATCCTGGGCGATGACGCGGAACAGGTTTACACATTTATCTCAAAATTATCCCTGCCTTAAAGGAAAGAGCCATCATGAAGATATTAATTGCTGGAGGAACAGGATTAATAGGATCTGCTTTGACCCGGGCGTATTTACAAAATGATACCCAAATCACCCTAATCAGCCGATCTCCAGGCCTTACGGACTCGCGCTTGAAGGCCATACCCTGGGATCTGGATCTGATCACTCGAGAAATCAATAGTTCGAATGCGGTGATCAATCTGGCCGGAGCCAGCATCGCTGGCTCCAATCCGCTGGCCATGCGCTGGACTGTAAAAAGAAAATCAACCATTAGATCCAGCCGGATCCAGTCGGGAGAAATGCTCCGCCAAGCTATTCAGCGCTCCATTCACAAACCCGATATTCTCATCCAGGCTTCGGCAATCGGTTATTACGGAAATACAGGCGCTTTACCTGTAGACGAATCTTCACCTCCCGGAGAAGATTTTTTAGCAGAAGTATGTCAAGCCTGGGAAAAATCCACTTCAGGTGTCGAGGAGTTGGGTGTCCGCAGGGTCATTGTCAGGTTGGGCCTTGTACTCAGCCGGCATGGCGGTTTGCTGCCGCTTTTATCTCTTCCCTATAAATTTTTTCTTGGGGGACCGATTGGAAACGGATCGCAATCCATGTCCTGGATCCACATCGATGATGTGGTCCAGTCTTTCACCCATTTCATAAATGAACCCAGAACTCAGGCTGTCTACAATTTGACTGCGCCATCACCAGTTAATAACAAGGTCTTCTCAAGAACCCTCGCTCAAACACTTAATCGTCCCATCTGGCTAACCATGCCAGCCTGGGCACTAGAAATCCTGCTTGGAGAAGCATCCACGCTGGCGGTTAACGGAC
>JANTFT010000058.1 GCA_024763275.1 Anaerolineales bacterium
CCCCTGGATGATCGCCCTGATCCTTTCCACCACATCCCTGGGCGTGGTGGTTCCAGTGCTGAAGGAACAGGGCTTAAGCAGCGGCAGGTACGGTCAAACCCTCTTGATCTCCGCCCTGATCGCTGATTTCCTTACCATGCTGCTGATCACCGTCGTGGTAGCGGCGCTTTCCTTCGGACTGACCCTGGATATCCTCTTGATCGGCCTGCTTTTTGTGGCCTTTTTCCTGGTGTATTATTTTGGAGGGATGTTCTTCGACCGCTTCAAGAGCGTGCGAAGTGTGATGGAGGAGCTCAGTTCCGCCACCTCCCAGATCAAGATCCGGGCGGCCTTTACCATGATGCTGATCTTTGTGGTTCTGGCCGAGATGCTGGGCACAGAGGTCATCCTGGGTGCCTTCCTGGCCGGAGCGATCATCTCCCTGCTGAAGCGCCCTGAGGACAACGAGATGATCCACCAGCTGGACGCCATCGGCTATGGTTTCTTCATCCCGATATTCTTTATCATGGTCGGGGTGGATTTCAATCTGGCATCCCTGCTCAGCTCACCCAGTTCCCTGCTGCTGGTGCCCCTGGTGCTGATTTCCGCCGCTGTTGTCAAGCTCCTGCCCGCGCTAGTATTCAAGAAAAGCTTCAGCTGGAAGGAGACCCTATCTGCTGGAATACTGCTCTCCAGCCGTCTGTCGCTGATCATCGCCGCCTCAGCCATTGGGCTGAGGATCGGGGTGATCTCCGAACCCTTCAACGCCGCTATCATCCTGGTAGCGATCACCACCGTCCTGATCGCTCCAGCCCTATTCGTGAAGCTTGCTCCCCCTCAAGAAAGCCAGGAAGAACCAGCTATCCTCGTCATGGGCGCAGGACCCATCGGGCTACAGGTCGCCCAGCAGGTCCAGGACCACGGGGACCAGGTGGTGCTGATCGACGAGGACCTTACCCGGATCGAACGAGCCCGCAGGCTGGGTCTAAGGGCGGTTCAAGCCCCTCCGGACCGCTACCACCCTGAGACGGAGGAACTGCTCAATAAAGCCAATCGGCTGGTGTGCGTATTCAGCGACGTGGAAAAGAACTACCGCATCTGCAGCCGGGCCAAATCCACTTACGGGATCGATCATATAGTTGCCCGCCTGGATGCCCCGGGCGAGATACCCCGCTTCGAAAAGCTGGGCATCACCCCCCTCAACGCGGCCACTGACCAGGCCACTCTGCTGGCGCTGGTGGTCCGCAACCCCACCATCTACGAGCTGCTCACCCGCACGGATGATGCCCGGAACCTGTGCGAGATCTCTGTCCAGAATCCAGCTTTTCTGGATAAACCCCTCCGGGAAATCCACTTCCCGGATGACATACTGGTAGTGGCAGTCAGGAAGAACGGCGAACTGGTCGTGCCCAATGGGGACACTATCCTCCGCCAGGGAGACCATCTCACCGTATTGGGATCCAACGATTGTGTTGAGAATACCCGCGGCCTGCTGGGCTGATTCAGTCCAGCTCCCAGGGCGGCAGGCCTGAATCATCCTCAGCCGCCGGGAACAGGGATTCCCGGATGCGCTCCCCCAGCTCAGGAAAGACATCAGCGGCGGCAGCCAGCAGCCCGAAGCACCCGGTCAGCATCATATCCCCATAAGGGGCCGCAAAATAGGTCCGCAAGCTGGACCCGCGCATCAGGTTGCGCCTGGGACCGGTGACCACCAGGTCAAAATCACCCTCACCCAAGCGGTAAGGCTCCCGGGCGTAGATCAATGCTCCGTGACCGTGATCCCCGAAGACATCTTCATTGGTCAGGCTGCCAGCGGCGAATTTACTAAGCAAACGATCCATCTTCTCCCTGTCGACCAGCCCGGTATGATGCTCGAACACCCCGCCCACCCGCTGGCTCTGGAGCCGGAAAGCCAGGGTATGGAAATTACCCACGTTGGCGATCATCACCTGTTTGCGCTGGCGGACGGCCGGGTCCAGGGCAGCGCCCAGCACCGCCGCTGGAGCGGTGTCCATGACCAGCAGGGGAGCATCCAGCTCTCCCGCGGAATTTTCCACTGCCCGCAGGCGGGTCATTTTTTCCGGAATCTCCCCTCTCCGGAAGGCCAACCTGCTCAGCGGCAGCCCCAGTGCGCCGTCCTCACCGGGATCCAGGCGCTCGGCCAGGTAGTCAAAGCGGAATTGGCGGTCAGAATATCCCGGCGGGGCAGCCCCGTGGTCAAATACAGCCACAGCCGCCCCAGCGAGGTCGCTGAGTGAAACCCCAAAGCCTGCCAGCGCTCCAGCAATGGCCTGGAAATCAAAATCCTTGAGCTCGATCCGCCTGACACCGGCGGGCAGTTCTTTCAAATCCTCTTCACTCAGGATCTGCACACCGCTTTGCTGGAGCAGATCCAGGTCATCGTCAAAAGTGCGGGCAGCGTCCGCGGTAGCGTAAAGCGGGAAGCCGGCCGCGAGGTGGTCCCTGGCTGCCCAGTGGCTGGGCCCTCCGCCCATGGTCACACCGCTGAGAGCAACCGCCTGCCCCTGCCGGGTAGCACTCTTGATCTCCCGGAAGATCATCATGGTTGGGGAAGGTACGACCAGCTTAAAACCATTTTCCAGCGCCAGACCTGACTGGTACAGGAAAATATCCTGGGTCCCTGTGCCGATATCCACAGTGAGAAATTTCATAAAGATCCTCCTGAAAACCGGCTATTTCCCCTTGAACCGTTCCATCCAGAAATCCACTTCGCTCTGGCTGATCTGGGGATCCTCCCCTTTATCGCTTCCACCCCCCGCGGCATCCGTTTTCCCTTTCAGCAGGGCCGCAAAATCCGGGGAAGACACAAACTTGCTGTGGGCGCTTCTGGCCTCAGCCAGGATGACCCTGTCCGAAGTGACCACGGTCCAGTTCCTGGCCTCGCTGCCCAGCCGGTTCAGGCGGGCTATGATCGCCTCGTCAGCCGTAGTTCCCTGGCGTATAAAATAAGCTTGCAGCCTTCCGAAAGACTGGCTGCCCGCCAGGGAGGGAGGCGCTTGGTCAAAATAAACCTCGACTTTAGTCCCCTTCCGGGTGGCAAATGCCTTCAGGAGTTCGATCAGAGCCCTTTCATCCTCCAGATCTGCCAGCGACAGCCCGGGAATATGAGGGATCAGATTATGGCCATCAACCAGGTAGGGCATGGAATCACTCCGGGGGTCAGGCGATACTAATTGGATAATGTCTTAATATTGATATTATGCTATGATGGTGTACAGCGGGTACCATTATACCAAAGGCATTCCAGACCATGAATCAGACAAAAAAACTCCTTTTTTATCTCATTTTAAATATAGTCGTTTCCGCCGTAACCATCCTGGCGGTGCTGTATATCTGGGAAAAAACCCAGCTGAAGAACCTGCTGCTGGAAAGCGGTGAGAGGCCCGCGGCAGTGAGCACGGCTGGAAGCGAAACAGAGGGAAAGGGAGACACCCCCGAGCGTTTGATCCAGATCGGGGAGGTGGGTGGTGTGGGCAATCTGGCGACTGAGTATGTCCGCTTGATCCGGCCTAACGGCAAACCAGAAGACACTATTTCCCTCGAGGGATGGCGCCTCAAAGACGAAGGCAACCACAACTACCTGATCCTTGAGCAGTCCGGCCTGCCCAGCCTTGAACTCCACGGGCAGGGCGCAGTGAATATCTACACCAAGGAAGGCAGCAGCAACCCTATCGAGCTTTACCTGGGGCTTTCTGAGGCCATCTGGCAGCCAGGTGAGACTGTCACCTTGCTCGATCCTGATGGAAATGTGCACGACACCTACATCATTCCCTGAATAGAATTCTGTAAAAACGAGCTGGTTCCAACCAAAATACAAAAAAAGGCTGCCCCAGGGGCAGCCTTTCGTTATCTCAAGGGCTGAATTCAGGCGCTTACCAGCGGCCGGAATTTGTATCCGTATATCAATAGTCCCCTTTCGTCACCATCAGAGCGAATTTTCCGGGTGATCATCTCCACCGGCATGCCAATCTCCAGCGGCTGGTCGCCCAGATCGGTCAGCTGGGCAGTGATCATCGGCCCCTCTTCCAGTTTGACCAGAGCTACAGTGTAGGGGATATTCTCCTCATAGCCTTCCGGAGCATTATATATGTTGGTATAGGAGTAGATTTCTCCCTTACCACTGAACCCAAATTCAGTTTTGGCTTCCCCACCGCATTCCGGGCAAACATCCCGGGGTGGGAAGATCTTCGCCTGGCAGTGAGGGCAAACCTCGCCGGTTAAAGCATATCGTTGTTTGTTCAAGCGCCAATGTCGCGGAATATCCATACTGGCTGTTCTCCTGTAAAACTCGATCTGGTTCTTTGAAATCGGCCTGAGTATAATCGCTGGCGACTATCAAGAACTCTCAATTTTCAGGGGCGGAAGGGCTGTTTTTCCCGGGAAAGCTTATTTCAGGGCGATTTTTCCCCTAATCCGGACATACTGGGCATAATCGATCTCGGTGCGCCTGGAAATATAGTCCTCAGTAGACAGCGCCCTACCACGCCTTGCAATTATCCTGTCTGTCACCAGGAAGGAAATTGCGTCAGAGCCTGCCCCGGAGCCAAACGAAGCCATCAAAATCAGCTCGCCCGGCTGGGCCCGATCCAGCACAGCGGTCAGCCCGATCATCGCCGAGCCGGAATAAGTGTTCCCGATCCGGGGAGAAAGCAGTCCGGTCTCCAGCTGCTGGGAAGTGAAGCCCAGCTCCCGGGCTGCCCGACGGGGAAATTTAGAATTGGGCTGGTGGAAGACCACCGCCGCGTAATCCTCAGGCTTGCGGTCCAGCTCCTCAAGCAGCCGGGAAACCGAGCCGGTAATATGTTTGAAATAAGCCGGCTGGCCCGTGAACCTGCCCCCGTGCTCAGGGTATTTCTGGTTTTCGCGGCGCCAGAAATCAGGCGTATCGGTCACAAAGGAAAGCGCTCCCTCAATTTCGGCCAGAGCATCCTCAGCCGGACCGATCAGCATGGCAGCTCCCCCAGCGGCGGCTGTATATTCCAGGGCATCTCCTGGTTTGGCCTGGGCGGTGTCCATCCCAACCGCCAGGGCGTAATCTCCCATCGAGGAACCCACCAGGCCCATGGCCGCTGCCATGGCTTCCGTTCCCGCCTTGCAGGCGAACTCGAAATCGCCCGCCTGGGTATAGGGTGTGACTCCCAGAGCCTCAGCCACAATCGTGGAGGTGGGCTTTACGGCGTAAGGGTGGGATTCGGAACCGACCCAGACAGCCCTGATCTCCTCCGGCTGAATTCCAGCCCGGGCCAGGGCATTGCGGCCAGCTTCCACTGACATGGTGACCACATCCTCGTCGATCCCCGGAACGGATTTTTCCTTGATCGGCTCTCCACCCGATCCGCCCCGCCAGATGCGGGAGACTTCCTTCGCCGGAAGCCGATAGCGGGGTACATAGGCTCCATAGCCGATGATTCCCACCGGGCGGGAAGGTTTGAGCATTTTGAAATCAGTCCTTTTTTCTGTCATAGATCACTTTTCCGGATCCTTTTTCCATCTGGTGAGGATTTCCTGGGCCCGATCGACCCGAACCGCATGATCCCGAATGAGCCGCTCTGCCAGGGTATCGATCTGGCCGCCTTCCGCGCCAGCCGCGATAGCGACCTGGCGGGCATGCAGGCGCATGTGCCCCCGCTGAATGCCGTCAGTGGCCAGAGCCCGCAGGGCTGCCAGGTTCTGGGCCAATCCCACCGCCGCCATGATCTCCGCCAGCCGGCTGGCGCTTTCCACTCCCATCAGCTTCAAGGCAGCTTTCGCCCCGGGATGCACCCGGGTTGCGCCCCCCACCACGCCTGCAGCCAGGGGAAGCTCGAGCTCTCCCTGCAGATTTCCCTCAGAATCGGCACTCCATCTGGAAAGCGAGTGGTAGCTGCCATCCCTGGCCGCATAAGCGTGCGCTCCAGCCTCCAGCGCTCTCCAGTCATTGCCGGTAGCCAGGGCAACCGCGTCAATGCCGTTCATGATGCCTTTGTTGTGAGTAGCCGCCCGATAAGGATCAGCATCGGCAAACGCCCAGGCCTCGATGACCCCGTCCCGGACCTCTTCCCCTGAATAGCCCTCGAATGCCAGAACTTCGGGCGGGATAGTGCATCTGGCAGCCGCCAGACGCCGGTCAGCGAGATTGGAAAGAATCCGCAGATGCACCCGCCCTCCGGTGATCTTTTCCACCGCCGGGGCCAGCCGCTCGCAGGCCGTGTTCACCGCGTTGGCGCCCATAGCATCCCGGACGTCCAGCAGCAGATGCACCACCAGGAATGGCCCTGCAGCGGATTGGGGAATTTCCCGCACCTCCAGATCCCTGGGACCTCCTCCCAGCTCTTTGAGGACCGGGTCAAGGTCTTCCAGGTCCCTGAGAAGATCTTCTTTATGGCTTTCGAGCCGCTCCCGGGCAGCCGGGAGATCCTTCAAATCCAGGATCTGAAGCTGGCCGATCATCAGTGGCTCAGACGCCGAGGCCGTAAACCCACCCCCCGCCAGGGCCAGTTTGGCCATAAAAGAAGCCCCGGCTACCACCGAGGGTTCTTCCACCACCATCGGCACCAGGACATCAGTCCCATTCACCCGGAAATTCAGGGCGATCCCTACCGGCAGGCTGAAAGTGCCGATGACATTCTCGATCATGTGATCGGCGGTTTCCAGCGGAAGTCCCCCGGTCGGGGTGAACGACTCCAGGTCCCGGGGGGTCAGAAATCCCCGATCGATCAGTTCCTGGCGGCGTTTCTCCAGCGGCAGGTTGTAAAAGCCTTGAATGCGTGAATTGCGGTTGTATTCCTTCATAAAGCGACCATCGCTCTACCTGCAGAGTGTTATAGATACATAAGATAAGTCCTCCCGACTAGCAAAAACTATCAAAATCCAGGTGGATAAGGTAAAATGTCACTGGAAAACCATGACCCGTAAAACCAAGAAAGAGCTCGAAGAACAAATAGGATCGCTCTACCAGGCCAGCAAGGACCTGGTGGGGGATTTTTCTCTGGAAACCCTGCTGGCCAGGATCGTGCGCCTGGCTCAGGCCCAGGTGCAGGCAGAATACGCCGCCCTGGCCATTCGCAATGAAGAGGGCAAAGTCACGCAGTTCATCCACTCGGGTATGTCAGAGGAAGAGCTGCATTTGATGCCCCACCCCCCGGAAGGCAAGGGGCTGCTGGGTGAACTGCAGCACAGACACGAGGTCATCCGCATTCCAGACATTACCCAGGATCCTCGAGCGATCGGCTTCCCCCGCTATCACCCGACCATGACCTCCATGCTTGGTGTGCCGATCTCCACCGGGGAAAAGATCCTCGGCCAGATCTATCTTACCAATAAGATCGGAGAAGATCAGTTCAGCCGCGATGATGAGCGCCTGATGAAAACCCTGGCTGCCTATGCGGCCGTGGCGATCACCAACACCCAGCTCTACGAAAACGTCCTCGAACGGGACAAAACCCTCAAGCAGCGCAACCAGGACCTCACCCTGATCAATGAGCTGGCCCAGGGTATTGCCAGCTCCTGGGACACCCGGGAAATCATGAGCCAGACCCTCAAAAAGGTGCTAGCCTACCTGAAGGTGGAAACCGGGGAAATCTTCCTGCTGGATCGAGGAGGCAAGGATCTGCGGCTGTCGCTGCTGCGGGGAGATGATTTTGACGCCTTTTACTCCCGGACAGTCTTCCGGGTTGGTGACGGCATGGTAGGCAAGGTCGCTGCCCTTAACAAACCCCTGGTGGTATACAATCTCGACACAGATCAGCGCATCCTGCGCCCCGCTATCGTGGAAGCCGGTTTTGTCTGCCAGGCAGTCATTCCCCTGCAAGCGACCCGGGAGGTAGTTGGCGTGATGACTCTCTCCAGCAAAAAGGAGCGCGTCTTCAACGCCCGCGAGCTTGACCTGCTGACCACCATCGGCATGTGGACGGGCACAGCTATCCAGAACGCCCAGCTCCAGCAGCAGACCAAACACATCGCCGTGCTGGAAGAACGCGAGCGCATCGGGATGGACCTCCACGACGGAGTGATCCAATCCCTGTATTCACTGGGGTTGACCCTCGATCTGGTCAAAACCATCCTGGCTGAGGATCCGGACGAGAGCCTGGAAAAGCTGAACTATGCCACAGACAGCATCAACAGCACCATCAATGACATCCGGACCTATGTAGCTGACCTGCGGCCTCGCCAGATGCAGGAAAACATCAGTTTCAAGGAGAATCTTGAGATTCTGCTGCAGGAGCTGGAAAAGAACGCCAAGATCAAGGGTTCCGTGGTGGATGAAACCGGGGATTCCCTGGATCTGGATTATCACAACACCTTGACTCTGTACAAGATCGCCCAGGAAGCGCTTTCCAACACTGCCCGCCATTCCAAAGCCCAAAAAGCCAGCATTCGCATCTGGAACGAGGACGGCAAGGTTTACCTTGAGCTGAAAGATGATGGCCAGGGATTTAACATGGACAAGATCCAGGCCAATCTGGGCCACGGGCTGGCCAACATGCAGCGCCGGATCAGCAAGGCGGGCGGGGACATTGAGCTGGATTCCAAACCAGGGAAAGGGACCCGGGTAGTGGCCTGGATACTGAAGGATTAAGTTATCAGTAAGCAGTGATCAGCAAAACTGAATTGGTATTTGATAATTGAAAAGCGACCTTTCCGGCCGCTTGTTTTTTTATTGGGCAGGTTCACTGCTGACCACCTTCTTCCCTCCGCCAGCCAGGAAAGAAAGGAAGATGCTCAAAGCATAGAGCAGCAGCAGGGGGATCATCACCAGCATCATATTGATGGGGTCAATGGTCGGGGTGATTATAGCGGCCAGAAAAGCGATCACCACCACAGCGATGCGCCAGTTCTTCAGCAGTGTCTGGGGAGTGAGGATCCGCATCGCTGTCAGCAGGTATGCCAGCAGCGGAAATTCAAACACCACCCCGAACCAGAACATCAGCCCGGTAGCGAAGCGCACATAGGATGAGGGGCGGATCTGGGTTTCCACGTTCAGAAAATTCAACAGCACCGGCAGTCCGGTGGGCAGAATCAGATAAAAAGCAAATGCCATCCCCCCGAAGAAAAAAACGACTACCAGGGGAATGGAAAACAAACCGATAATCCTGGTCCTGCGTGGAAGTGCCGGGCCGATAAAAAAGTACAGTTCCAGAATTATATAGGGAAGCGCAGCGGCAAAGGCAGCCAGCAGCACCACCCGCATGCCGACACTGATCGGTTCTGTGACATCCACCGCCGTCAGCTGCTCGATACCGCCAACGGGCCGGGAAATGAAATCCAGGAGTGGCGAAAGATACATGAACGCCACCAGCGCACAGACCAGCAAGACTACGAAGGATCGCAGGATGTGCTTGCGCAGGGCATTGATGTGCTCCAGAAAGCTGGAAGGTTCCTCAAATGCCAGCTGCAGGCTGTCCACAATTGGAGCCTCATCCGGTTCTTCCCGGAAAAACGCCCCGATTTTCCGAGCAGGTTTCCGGAAGATCCTGCCCAACCAGCGAAAAGGAGATGTGATCCTGTGCCAGATCCTCTTAAGTAGTTTCACGTCTTGGTTCCCGTTCAATCCGCCTGATGGGGAAGGCGCCCCCCATCATCAACAGATGGCTGGTATAAAATGACCGCTCATAAACAAGCGGTCTCAAGTAAATAACAAAGCCGCTCCCAACCCGATCGCGGGGGAAATCGGCCAGATGACGGCGGTTGATCAGCTTTCTTCTTCATCCTGATCAGTTTCTTCCTCATCCTCCCCCTGCAAACCTTCCTTGAAGGCCCTGATCCCACTGCCCAGTTCACCACCGATCTTGCTGATTCGACCAACGCCAAACACAATCACCACTATCACCAAAACGATAACTAATTCCCAGCCACCAAATCGCATCGTATACCTCCCTACTTAAAAATCAACAAGGCTATTATACCACCGGACAGAACACGGAATCAGGCTTATATCAGCCCTCCAGCAACTGCTGATAGAGCTGGGCAGCGCTAAGTTGGGGGCCCGCAGGGTCGCTGAGATCGATGATCCTGGCTATCTTCCAGCGACGGGACGCTTCTTCCAGCAGGGAGGGGCGGATCACCACCAGGGCGCTTTGGTACCCGCCACTGTTGAGGGCGTCAAACCCATTCACCCAGCCCACCCCCTGGAAGAACTCCAGCGGCCCGAGCTCATCGATCAGCAGCAGCTCACAGGGCCCAGCCTTCTTCAGAGCTTGATTCCCCCAGTCCACCGCGTCCGGCAGAAATGCCCAGCGCTGGGTTTCCATCTCACTGGAATGGCTGCCTTTCAGTTCGGCCAACCGTCTGCGCTGACCGTTTTTCAGATCGACCACATCGATAGCGGTCTGCACACCCGCAGCATACACACCCGGTGAAAGCAAGCCGCCCAGCCGGGTGCCCCGCTGATCAGCGTATTCCGCCAGTTCCAGGCACAGGCTGGTCTTTCCAGAATGGATCTCCCCGGTCAGAATGTTAATGCGGCCCATCAATCCCCACCTTTTTCCATCACCACCATGGTATAGCCGTTGTTCACCTCCACCCGGATTGGCGTCCGGAAGACCCGGGAAAGATTTTCAGAGGTGATGACTGCGCTGGCAGAGCCCTGGGCAGCGATCTGGCCTGCCTTCATCAATATAAAATAGTCAGCCGCGAAAATTGCCGCATTGGGATCATGGGTGGTCATTACCGCTGTAGTGCCCTCAGCGCTCATCTTCTTAAGCAGACTCAGGATCCTGTTCTGATTTTCAAGGTCCAGGTGGGCAGTGGGTTCATCCAGCAGCAGGATGCGGGTCCTCTGGGCCAGTACCCGGGCAACATGCACCAGCTGGCGCTCCCCACCACTGATCTCCATCACCGGCTTATCTGCCAGATGGGGGATACCAGCCACCTCCAGGGCATTTTCCACGATGTCCAGATCCTCTCCCCCGGGCATCTGAAAGGGATTCAGATAGGGTGAGCGCCCCAGGGTGACATACTCGAATACAGAGAAGTTGAAGGGAATGCTCTCAAATTGGGGGACCAGTCCAATCAATTTACTGAGCTCCCGCCGGGAATAGGCCCGATGGGGTTTGCCGGCCACCAGGGCAGCTCCCTGGTTTGGCTTTAACAAACCCAGCAGGAGATGCAGCAGGGTGGTCTTTCCAGTCCCGTTGGGGCCGAGAATCGCGGTAACCTTTCCGGTCGGAATCTCAAGGGAGAGATCCTCCAGGACCAGGGGGTTATCCTCGGCATAGCGGAAGTGCACTCCTTCCAGGTTGAGAATATCAGGCATGGTTCCTGACCTTGATACCCATACTGATCATCAGGTACATAAACAGCACCGCCCCGATGGCTGAAGTCAAGATGCCCAGGGGAATTTCCCCAGGCAGCAGGGTGCGGGCCAGATCGTCCGCTACCAGGCTGAAAATACCCCCCATCAGCATGGCCGCAGGGACGGATTTCTCAGCGCTGGCACCCAGCAGGCGCCGGGCAATGTGGGGCACGATCAGGCCTATCCAACCAATGATCCCGCTGATGGAAGTCAGCGCAGCGGTGGCAGAAACGGCAGCCACCAGCAGGACCAGCCTTTCTCTTCCCAGGGAAGCTCCCAGCGAGAAAGCGGTCTCATCATTCAGGGATAGCAGGTTGATCCGCCAGCGCATGGCGTAGATCACGCCGATCCCTGCCAGGCCAAACGGCAGCACAAATAACAGTTCCCGCCAGGTCACACTGTACAGCCCACCCAGCAGCCAGAAGGTCAATTCCGGCAGCTCGGTCAGGGGATCAGCCAGATACTTCAACACGCCCACACCAGCTGAAAAGAGGGCTGAGACCGCCACGCCGGAGAGAATCAACCGCAGCACCCAGCCCCCATAGCGTATGCGCGTGGACAGGTAATAGGCTCCCGCCAGGGCGAGCAGACCAAAAAAGGTGGCGCTGACCTCAATAACCAGAGGGTGGCTGGTGAGCCACAGGATGCTCACCGCGGCTCCGAAAGCTGCCCCCTGGGATACTCCCAGGAAGCCGGGCTCTACCAGGGGATTGCGGAATACCATCTGCATCACAGCCCCCGCGGCCGAGAGCACCATTCCCAGCAGCAGAGCGGTTAGCAGGCGCGGCAGCCGGAGCCTTAATACCAGCAGGCGCGCTAAGGGGTCATCCCGGAAGACCCTCCAGGGCATCCAGAAGGGCTCCGGGTAGCGCCCCACAAAGATTGACAGCAGGAAGGTCCCTACCAGGGCCAGCAGCAGGATAACCAGGGTTCGATGAAAGTTCCGGGTATTCATTCAGTTAAGGAAGATCTCCTGTCAGGATCGGCAGCACTTCTCTAGCGATGGTTTCCTGATCCAGGGAATACAGTGTTCCATAAAAAGCGTTCACCTCTTCCAGGATATCGATCTCGTCGCTAAGTTCAGGGTGAATTTTTGTCGCCAGCCACTGCAGGCCGAGAATCCAGCGGGTATCCGGCTGATCCCAGCTGTAGAAATCAAAAGCAAAGGCATACAGGCTGTCATTCTGGACCGCCTGCAGATTGCTCCAGACCGGGTCGAGCTTCAATTCATCCACAACCGCGGAGGCGCCGCCGGAATAATCGACCAGGAAGATCATCTCAGGGTCCCAGGCAGCGACCTGCTCCAGATTGACAACAGTCCAACCTCCCCCAGTACTCAGCTCTTTCCAGACCGGGGTTCCCCCGGCCATTTCCACCAGAGTCGTCTGCAGCCAGGAAGCTGGCGGTACGCTGAAAGCTACCTCGCCCCCATCCTGGTTGTAGCGCAGCACCAGGACTCCGGGCTTTTCAGGAGCTTCTCCTATCAGTTCCTGCACCCTGGCGACCCTTTCCTTATAGAAATCATTGATCTCTTCGGCCCGGGCAGGATCTCCAAAAACCTGTCCCAGCGCTTTGATGTCCTCATAAAACACTTGCGGCGTTTCCAGATTCAAATACACTACAGGAATTCCCAGCTGCTCCAGCGGATCTCCGAGTTTTTCAGCCATAAAGCTCTTCAGCAGCACCAGGTCAGGCTGGACGGCAGCGATCTGCTCCGGGCCAACGTTCACCTCAAAGAGAGTCTTATCGGGAATGTTGGGATCGACCACAGGCAGAAACACATAGACAGACTGTTTGCGGTTTTCCAGGGCGATCACTCGCTGACTGGCTTCCTGGAAAAGGAAAACCGCATCCTGAACCATCACTGTAGCTTTACCAGCAATGGCAATCCTCTGCGGTTGGCTATCCAGCAGGACAGTATGACCGGTGGAGTCGGTGATCTCCAGCTCCTTCTCCGAGGAGACATCGCCGGGCAGGGAAGAGCAGCTGGCGGCAATCAGAGCCAGGGTAGTGAGGAAGAGGACAAAAATCAAGGGTGGTCTTTTCATGGGTAAGCTCCTGTTGCGACAGTCAATTTAATTGTGATGGCAGCTGATCCCGGCAGTTCTTCAGCCAGGTGATCATGGCGGCGATCTGCCCTTTCCGGAATTCGATCACCTGAGCTGAGATGAAATCACCCTCAGGAACACCCTGCGCTTCCCCTTTCAAGCTCTCCAGCCAATCCCGGCAAACCTCCAGCTGCCGGGCGATCAGCTCTCGTCCTTCCTCTCTGCCAGCCTGGAGGGCGAAATAGAGTTTGGCCATAAAGGAGATGCGCATGAAGCGGGAGAGCAAAACGGGCTCCTCCCGCCAGTATTTAAAAGTCCTGGATCCCGCTTCAGTGAGCTGATAGACCTTGCGGTCAGGAGAGCCATCCTGGGCCTGGATGGATAGGGAAAGCAGACCCTCCCCAGCCAGCTTGTCTAGAAAATAATAAAACTTGGAGCGCTTGACCTTCCAGATCAGGGCCAGCTCAGGGGTATTCTGGAGCTTCTCAAAAAGGGCGTAGCCATGGGTGGGCTGGTCTTTCAACAAGCCCAGCAGGATATATTCTAGGGTGATTGCCGGGGATCTTTGAACCATCATATTCAGATATTGAATATACAGTATTTGAATAGATTATAAAACAGGAGGCTCCCACGTCAAGGCAGAGATTGGGAAGTGGATTTATGG
>JANTFT010000059.1 GCA_024763275.1 Anaerolineales bacterium
AAAGGGAGGAGCTGGAAGAACAGCTCCAGGAAATGATCATCCACCCGGAATCTTGACCCGTTCCCCTACCAAAATAGAAAATCCCCAAAAAAAAAGAGGCTACCCACCAGATTGGGGAGCCTCTTTTTACTTCAGTCTTGTACCACCTCAAGCCAGTATTTGGCTTCCTGGCGGGTAAAGCGGGTTGTTCCTGTCACGACCAGCACCAGGGGATGATTTCCACTGGCTCGGCCAGCCAGATCGATTTCCAGGTTAGTTTTTCCTGACATATTCAGATATTCCACACTCGGTTCGGCACCTAGATGGATCAAAGCCAGGCGGTATATCTGGGGCAATTCGTTGGTAATGCGAACGAAACCTTCCGGAACCCAGCCCCCGTTATCGGTTTCGAAGCCGGTGGAGTAACCGATCTCCGGGACAGCCACAGAATCCAGCAGGAACCCCTCACCATGCACTGCTGCGTCGGTGATATATTCAAAACGGACCTTAATGACCTCTCCCGCGTAACTGGACAGATCCACTGTTTCCCGGATCCAGGACCCGACTCCCCCGGATAGGCCATTGTAGCCCCACCCATAGCTGTTCCCAGAGGGATTTTCTGAGGTACTGGAGGGTGTCCGGATGATCCGCCAATCACCACCATTGGTCGAGATCTCCAGGAACAGGTAATCATAATCCTCTTCCAGATCGTACCATGTCCAGTACTGCAGCGAAATAGGAGCACTGACGTCGCGGAGATCAAATTCCCTGGTCAGGGTCATGTCAGAGTGGTCCCCTTTGTTGGACCAGAACGCATAGCTGCCTTCGATGGGATCTTCCGGCAGCACTTTCACCGATTGCTGCCCTGTAAACCGCAGCGTGTAATCCCCACTGCAGTCGAGCTCGATATAATCCGCCGCATATTGATGAACCTCCCGGGCCATCTGTCCGGTTGGACATTCCCGGATGACCTCCGTTGGAGTGAATTCAGGCGCATCAGGGTAGCTGAGGTACTTGAATCGTTCAGCAACGTTGTATTCATCCTTAATGTAGTTAGTGACCACCCAATCCAGAAAGACATCATCAGCGCCTATTTGGGTTCCTGTGGTCGGGTCCTTGATAGAGAGATCAGCCAGCACCTCATCAACGCTTGACAGCCCATTGAGATCATCCGCAACCAGGGCTTTGGTCGCTTCGCTGCCAAAGCGGTCCATGAAATAGGTCACAAACAAGAAAGCATTCCCATAATGAGGTGTGGTAGCGCTGGGATCATTGGGCCAATCATTCAACTGGGTATCAGGATTATCAGCAAAATAGTAGTCGTGAGTAGGACCTTCCCGGTGGCCAGTCAGCAGGGTAGCCAATTCGGAGAAACCTTCATTCAGCCAGGAGGTCTCATTTTTGTCCCGGTACCAGTGAATCATATGCTGGAATTCGTGGGCCAGCACCCCATAGGTGTACCGGTCCTGCAAACCAGCATTATCCGAATTGAGCATGAAAGTCTCATGGGAGTTGGAGAACTCGTTCACCTCCGGGGTGTATTCATCGACTGAATTATAGTATCCTGCCACCGAATTCCCCAGGCCGCCAGCATAGATTACATAGACGTGGGGATCCTCGTCCACTCCGGGAAACCATTCCGTGCCGAAAAACTCATGGTCGGTGGGATAGATGTTGTATTCAAAATCCTCAGCGAGTTTATCAAGTGCCTTCTGGGAATAATCAACACCGTCCTCAATCCAAAAATAGAGGTGATCTGTGACTGCGGCCAGGGTGGCATTGATCTGAAAATTCTCCGCAGTGTCCGTATTGGTCACCCAGAAGGTATCCTGCTCGCCCACCTTGCGGTTGAGGTTTTCTACCGGATGGGTCAGAGGGAGATTTTCCTTTCCTTCCAGTCGGCGGGCAATATCGATGGGGTCGTTAATAGGGATCACCGTCTCCTCGAGTATCTTCAAAGTAAGACTGTCCTGGGAATCTGGATTTCCCTCAGAAGCTATTGAACCGCTGAAAGGTTCGGTTGGTCGAATCACCTCTACCTCAACCGGGGATTCAGCCACGATGTTCTGATCTTTAACCCAGTTATTTACGAAGGAAGCAGTCAAACCACAAATCCCACAGGAAATCCCCAAAACCACGATTCCCACACCAATCAAAATATACAGAAGTGTTTTGTTCTTCAGCTGTGACTCTCCTCTTCAATTCTCTGACTTGAATAAACGCTGAAAGCTGCGGTGATCAGCCCAAAAACCACCCAGGGGTTGGGTATGGCCAGGGAATCATAGGAAAATGAATCTATCAGAAATGCGATCATTCCCAGCAGCGCCCCTGCCCCCCAGAACTTTTTCTCTGGATCCTCCGACAACCACAGATAACCTCCTCCCAGGATCAATGTTATCAGGTATGTCAGATAAGCTCCAGTTCCCAGCAAACCTGTTTCAGCCAGCAAGCGTGCCAGATAATTCTTAGCTGTTGTTACCCGAACGTAGTCAGGAACGATCCTGGTCAGGAGTTCAGGCATGTAACCAACCTGGACTGGCGGCAAAGAATCCAGGAAATGAAAGGCATAATTCCCCAAACCCACCCCGAACAGGGGATGTGCCTGGAAAATCCGGTAGGCAGTCTCCCAATAGACAAACCTGGGGCCAAAACCTATATACCTGAAAAAACCCCCCAGCGACCGCGGTCCAACTGCATCCACCAGGGAAGGGTACGCAGCCCAGTAAAGCCACATACGTTTGATATAGGGATTCTGCATTCCTACTTTAAAAATGAAAACTCCCGAGGCGAAAACAACGATAGCAAAAATTACGATAGTCCTTACCGGACGGGGAATGCGCAAACACACTTTCCGAAGGGGACCAACACTCCCAGCAACCCTCTCAAGGACTGTACCAAGGTCCTGTTTTTTCCTGAAGAACAGGAACCCAAATCCCAGCACGACTGCAGCAACGACAAAACCAGCCCGGGAGAGTGTAAATACCAAAACGGCCAGCATCCAGACCAGCAGGATCCTTTCGACCGTTATCCACCCCCAGCGCTTCTTGAAGACTGTTCGATCCCTGATTGCCGCTGAAAGGACCCAGGGCAGCCATAAAGCGGTGATCTGATCGGCAAACCAGCTGGGTTCCAGAGTCAATCCCATAATTCTATCTGGTGAGCCAACATTGATGGTGATATGCTTTTGCAGCATAGCAAAGAACTGATAATATCCGGGAATCAGATCCACCACATAGATTATCTGGAGTGACCCCCAGATGAGAGAAATAACCATTCCTATAAAAAGCCACTTCAAAGAAAAGTCCAACTGCTCTCTATTCTCAGGAGTTAATGAAACTGTAACGTAAACAGCCAGCCCCAGCAACAGAGTGATCATCGTCCGCAACAAGCGAGAGGATAGAGTTGCCTCAGCAAGCTGTGAAGAATAGCCGGAAATCAATGGCAGCGCGTTGGATACCAGTGCAAGGAAAAAGAAAGCAATCACTGGCAGGAAAAAGCGGGGTAATTTCCTTTTCCATAATCCCGGCAGGATAAACAGCAGTAATACAGCCATGGGGATGACCAGCAAAGGTCGAACCTGAACCTTGGTTCCCCCCAGAGCACCAGGAAAATAGCGAAAATTGGTGACCGGTAGACTTACCAGAAATGCCGCCCAGAGGATTTTTTTTATGCGATCCAGGAAGGCATTTGTCTTAGTCTTCATGCTGGCCTCGGATTTGAATCACAGCAAAGATCAGCCAGCCCAGCAGCCCCAATCCAGCACTTGCCAGAGTGCTGGTTCCCTGATTCCTGATCGGCGAAACCTGTGGGAGAGAAGAATTTTCCCGCAGAACGATATTGGCTGATAGACCCTGGCTGTCGTCTAAACTCTGGTGGTATTCCGGCAGCAGATCTTCTCTTCCCCGGGCCAGAATATTGAGCTGCTGCTCCAGTTCATCCAGGGCAGCCTCACCTTGTGCGCTGGCATCCTCCAGCCAATTCCTGTAATCGGCTGCGGGGGCACCCTGCTGGGGAAAATCAGCGGGGAAGATCTGCCCGATATCAGGGTCAGCCAGATAAGTTGTCACCCACTCGCTCAACTCCTCGGTTTCGTCAACAGACAGCTGGGAAGAGGGGTCCAGGGAAGAATAATCTTCCAGCCAGGCCGCGGCAGATTCCAGAAACCCTTTGATCCGGGCGGCCTGGATCTTCAAGGCTGTGCTGGCATCCTTATTGATTTCGATCTCGGCATCCAGCCTGGCGGCTTTCTCACTGTAAGCCAGCAAATCCGTGATATAAGCATAACCGGCATCCAGCCAGGCTTGCACGGCATCTTCTGCCATTTTTGGGTCACTGTGAAAGTACTCCAGCCGCCAAATGCCGGTATCATACCAATAAATGTCCAGGTGTTTTCTGAAGTCAGCCAACGTGACGGATTCCCAGTTCTGATCCTTTTCCTGCAAGCTGGCCAGCGCTGCTTCCAATACCCGGTCAGAGTAGAAAAGATCAGCAAGCTGCTTCAGCTGCCAATTTTTATAGTCATCCAGGTTAAGAGGTTCTTCCTTGGCAAAAGGAATCAGATATTCCATTTCATTGACCCGGGTAACATCGATCCCAACATACAAATCAGCGGTCGCCCGGAAAGGGGCAGGAAGGATACTGGATATGATATAACCCAAAAGGCCACCCAGAACGATGAAGCCCAGAATCAAATACCAGTGATCGATCGCTCTTATGAATTCATCCCGCAGATTCCAGCTAGACATCAAGTCCTCCCAAATCCTTCTAAATACCGAGCCTTTTCCTTTTTATCCAGTTCCAGAGCGGTCCCAGCAGCAACCTGAGCAGGTATTTTCCCATGAAAACTGAGATAATTCCACCCCCTTCACGACGGTACACCCGGAGCATTTCAGGCCAGCAGTGGGCATCCGCCACGGTTGTTTTCCCTTCACTGTGGACCCTGAATGCTGCCCAGAGCCGGGGAATATACCTGATTGGAGAAACCCTGGCAAATTTTACCCACAAGTCATAGTCCATGGCAAAATAGAATGATGGGTCCAGTGGACCGGCCCGTTCCCACAGTTCTCTGCGCCAGAATGCTGCGGGTTGAGGAATGTAGACGCCACCTCGCAGCAGACGCTGATAGCTGGTTTGCCGGGCGTTGAATCTGCCAATGACCCTGCCCTCGCTATCAATCAGATCGGTATCACCGTAAACCATTCCCACTTCGGGATTGGCTGTCAGGAACTCCACTGCCGATCGGATCGCTCCCGGCAGGTATACATCATCGGAATTGAGCCAGGCCATTATCTCCCCCCGGCACATTGAAAATCCCTTGTTGATGGCATCGGTCTGGCCCTGGTCCGGTTCGGAAACCCAGCCAGCCAGCCTGTCTTGATATTTTTTAATGATTTCCACAGAACCATCGCTGGAGCCTCCATCGATCACAAAATACTCCAGGGCAGGATAATCCTGGCTTAAAACCGATTGGATGGTTTTTTCCAGGTACTGCCGCTGATTGAACGAGGGTGTCACGATGGAAACCAGGGGAGTCTTTTCCATATCAAAGTCCCTACAATTAACACGCCGGCTGAAGAACACCCATCCTGATGGGTTCAGTGAGTCTGAATCCCTGGCCAATCAGCCAGGGAAGCTTCATTTGCGATTCCGGGAATTCTTTTACCTTTCAAGGAATAATACCACTTCCCCAGAAAACCCATCCCAAGACTGCTCAATCCCGCGAATAAGTAGCGGTGCCAGTAATTTTTCAGGGAAGGAGGCCAGGATCTAGCAGCTTTACTGTAATTGAGGAATGCTTCTCCAGATTTACCCCCATCAAGCAGGTAGCGGGCGATGATCGCATAAGCACCGGCCCATACCTGGTGGTAATTCCTTTTAATGATCTCAGCCAGGTCAGGTTGGGTTTCAGCCCATTCCAGGATCCTGTAAACCTCAGCCCCGCTCTTGGCAGCCAGGGTAATATTCTTGGCAGCTGGATGGTAGCGCGACACCGCCCAGAATGCCGTCTGGTAAACGAATCTGGCCTTTCTGGCCAGGCGGATCCAGAGCTGGTGGTCCAGGAAGAAATGGTAGCTGGCATCCAGATAACCGACCTTCTCCACCGCTGCCCGCCTCATGAATACTGCTGGCTGGCAGATGATCTTGAACTGCAGGAAATCCTCCACTCCCCAGCTTTGAAAACGCAGCTCGTTCAGCAGCCTGCCCGCTCCATCTGCTGTCACTGCATCCCCATAGACCACGTCAGCTTCTGGATGGCGGTCAAACAGCTCAACAGCCTGGGTCACTGCTCCGGGAAGATAGAGATCATCCGAATTCAACCAGGCAATGATTTCCCCAGAAGCCCGCCTGAAACCCTTGTTGATAGCATCGGCCTGACCCTGGTCCGGCTCAGATACCCACCACTCCAGTTTGTCAGCATAGCGCTGGATGATTTGTTGGCTGCCATCTGTGGAAGCCCCATCTACGATCAGGTATTCGATATTTTGATACTCCTGCCGAAGAACAGATTGAATGGTATCTTCCAGGTAATGGGATTGGTTGTAGGATGGGGTGATAATGGATACAAGCGGCTTCATGGTTTACTCCCAGCGCTCCCCAAGATCATAGATGCGGTATCCACCGCCTTCCTTAAAGAGGGTGTAATGGTTGTCCAGCTCCTCTGAAAGCAGATCATCCTGACGGAAATCCTTCATGCGGGTGATGATAAAGTAATCAAATTCCTCCATGGCTGCCGTAAAAGCCTTGCTGTACCCTTCCGGGGAACTTAAGTCATACCCCTCCGGGGTCAATTTATCAAATCCCTGCCAGGGTTGGACATTGATCCAGCCAAAATAAGCCAGCCTGAAGCCATAATCCTGGCTGAGGGCGATGACGCTATCATCCGGGGTCACAAAGCTGGCAACTTTCTGGTAATAGGCGGGCTCGTGGCGGAAATCCTCCCTTCCGTACAGGTAGTACCCCGTAGCAACACCTAGCAACAGGGCAGCACCTACTCCAGCACGCGCCAGCCATAACAGCCTGGGCTTTCCCAATCGGTCTACCAGCCACTCCCCGGATGCTCCCAGACCAACAGCGGCCAGGGGGATTGTTGGCAGCAGATAATAGCTGTGAGTGGTGACATAATAGGAAACTGCGAAGCCATAGACGACAAATCCCAACCATGTGCCCCAGAGATAGGTTCGGGCAATTTTATTCCTGACCAGAGCTAAACCCAACAAAGAAAGAACCAGAATAATTTCGTGACCGAGAACTTTTCCGGTTGTGTTCAACCAACCAAGATAAAAGTCTGTCTGGTCCCAGAGCGCCGGGTTAAACAACCTGCCTGACAGCTGACCGCGCAGTTCCCCGGAGATAAAGAAACCATAAACATGGTACAGCAGAGCTGGAAGAGCGGCCAGGATACCAATCAACCAGACCTGGCCATCCTTGACCAGGTCCCGGAACCTGCGTCCAGTCAGCAGGACCGCCGCGATGCCGAAAAATATAAAGAAGAATGCTGTGGATTTGATCAAAATCGCTGCTCCTGCGCTCAGTCCAGCTGCCCAGGCCCAGGGTGTAGTATGGTATTTTCCCCATTTCAAAAAGCTCAGCCAGGCGCAGATGATCGCTGCGGTCATGAGGGGATCGGGCTGGAAGGTCCTTCCCGCCAGCAGAGCAAAGGGATCGAACAGGTAGTACAGCAGCCCGATAACGGCGCCATCCCCGAATCCGAGGAATCGCAGCAGGGAATACAGGACCAAGCCTCCCAGTGTCCAAAACAGGGAGGAGTAGATGCGGGCAATCCAGAGATATTCCCCACCAACCACCAGATATGTCAGAGCGGTGATGTTTTCAAGCAGCTCAGGCTCGAGCATTTCCTGGCTGCCCCGCTGTCTGGCAGCTACTTCCCGCTGCCAGGCTGGGACGTCGGGGGCAATTTGATAATAAATGCCCCGGGCAATGATCGCCGAGCGAAGCTGTCGGGAGGAAGCATAATCCAGGGGAGGGTCGGTCAAATCATACAGGCGGACAGCAAAACCAGTCAGTAAAATCACAACCAGAACTGCGAAGTGCCAACTCCTGGATGGGAATAGGACTGATACCTTGGGTCGTTCGCTAGTCATCCCTGATAAGCCACCCATTAAAAGAGATCCAGATAATTCACTTTGGGAAAAACATCCAGCTTCCCACCAACTGTCGCGTCATAAATCCGCCTCCCAGCTTCCCTGTAGCTTTCCAAAGCCATCCGGTAGGCAATCTCAGAGGTATCAAGGTCGGGCAGCTGCCAGCGGAAACCCTTACCAAAATATTCGGGGCTGAAGTGGTTGGGATCATCTCCACTGGAGACCACAGTCTGGTTGGCTTTTCCATGGGTGGCAAAGCTGTGGTCTATACCGATCAGATAAACCTCATTAAAACCCATGCAGAAAGCCAGCTGCAGGCAGATATTGGTGACCGTCGCCCCTTCCCAAAACCGCCTCTGGATCCTGGTGTTAAATTTAGGTCCTGTATAAGTTGAATTGATAAAATATGTCTGGGGGTCAGGTTTTCCAACTGAGTAAAGCAGATCTCTCGCCCGCCAAGAGAAGAATTTCGGCAGGGAGAGTTTCTGAAAATCCACACTGCACTGCTCGATCACCAGGTCATTCACAGAGACTAAAAAAGAGGTGGTAAACCCCCAGTCCTCGAAAGCCAGGTAGACGCGGTTCATGCCGAAGGTATACTCCCCTTCCAGCAGGGAAAGGTCTGTCCTTTTCAGACTGGGACCGTTGCCAATCACAAAACAGCGTTCGTGCCGGAAGCGGTCCTGAAAAACCTTTATCCTCCGCTGGGATTCCCTCCACCAGGGATGCAGCTCTCTGGCAGGCAGATCCTGCAAACGCAGCAGGGCATCCCTGGTTGAACGAAGGCCCTGAAATAATCGCGGACTGTGGTCGCGCAGCTGGTCTTTAATGAATTCCATTGACCTACTCTGTACTCAATCGGGCAGTCGCACCCCCATCAGCTACCAGGGGCTGTCCGGTAATGAAGGAAGATTGTTCGCTATCTGCCAGGAAATAGATTGCCTGGGCGATCTCTTCGGGCTGGCCGATCTTACCGCTGACTGTTCTGCGGGCCAGGTTCTCCAACCGTTCGGCCGGGGTTCCACCCCCGGCGTGATCGCGGTTCAAACCGGCCTTCAGCATAGCAGTGTCTACCGCGCCAGGAAGGATGGCGTTCACTCGGATATTATCAGGAGCCAGCTCAATAGCCAGGGCCCTGGTCAACGCCAGCATGCCGCCCTTGCTGGCAGCATAGGCAGCGATATCCTTGGAAGTCGCCAGGGCATGCACTGAGGAGACATTCACAATTGCCCCACCTCCCCGCGTTTTAAGGATAGGATAAAGCATTTTTACGCTCAAGAAGACCGAACGCAGGTTAGCTCCCAGGACGCTGTCCCACTCCTCGACCGTGGTCTCCACAACCGGTTTGGTGATCTGGATGGCCGCGTTGTTGATCACCGCATCCAGGTTAGCGGTAACTCCGGAAATCCCATTGCGGATCTTTTGCCAATCCGCTTCCCGGGAGACATCCCCCTGGATGAACAAGCCCTCTTCGGGAAATTCACCCGGGAAAGGCATTTTGTCGATACCGATGGCGACCCAGCCCATTTCTGAAAAGTATTTCACCGTTGCCTGCCCAATACCGCCTGCCGCACCCGTGATTGCCATATATCGTCTGGTCATATCGGTTCACCTCTCTCGTTAACCTGATAGTCGATCCCCAAACCATCAAGTAGATTTCGAATAGTATTCCAGTGCACTCTTTCCCACGCCCTGGGGCTGGAATTTGCGTTGTGAGGTGCCAGCAGCACCTGGGGGAAATCCCGCAACGGACTGTCCGGAGGCAGTGGTTCAAACTCATACACATCCAGGGCTGCCCCGGCAATCAACCCCTTTTTCAGAGCGGTAATCAAGGCCTCTTCTTTGACAATCGGCCCCCGGGCGGTATTGATCAATATCGCTTCGGGTCTCATCATAGAAAACGCCCGCTCAGCAATCAGGTGCCGGCTGGTTGGATTGAGATCACAATTCAAGCTGATGAAATCAGCCTCGGCAAGCAGCTCAGGAAGGGTCATCATCTCCACCTGGTAGCTTTCCAGAAATTCAGATTCGATTTCCCGGATATCATTGCCAAGCACTCGCATGCCAAACGGTCTGGCTTTCTTGATCACAGCCTGTCCGACATTGCCTATCCCGATCACGCCCAGGGTGCACTCTCCCAACGCTTTTCCGGGGATCTTCTTCCAAACACCATCCTTCATGGCCCGGTCCATCCAGCAATGCTGGCGGGCAAATCCCAGCATATACCCCAGGACTGAATCAGAAACCGGGTCAGTAAAAGCATTGGGGGTATTGCCCAGGAAAACTCCGTGCTCTTCACAAGCCTGGCGATCAATGGAATCAACTCCTGTACCCCATTTGGAGATCACCTTCAAGCGGGGCAAACAAGCCTCGATCACCTGGCGGGAAAAACGATCATCTCCGCAGATCACACCATCAAACTCGCCCGCATAAGCCAGAATCTCCTCCTCTTCCAGCCGCTCCTCCACTTCGGGTACGATCAGCTCCAACCCAAAACGCTGAAACACCGGACGAAAGCGATCCAAAGATGGGATCATATAAGGTGCTGAGAACAATATGGTGGTCATAACCTCACTCTCTCTCCTGCCCCATCAAGAAATCCACGATCTCAAAATCCAAAAGGGTGTCAATGTCCCAGGCCTCCCGGGAATCGATCTCGAACAGACAGGGTGATTCCCCAATCCGGTGACCGTGCTTTTTCAAGCTTTGTTCTGAAAACAAGTATAAACAGGAATTCTCCTCATAAACAGGCGGGAGATCCTGAGTCTGGATCAATTCCCGGGGATCATGGTTGATGGGCTGTCCATTCTGGTCATAAAGGCGGGTTTGTAGACGGGTGACGGAAAAGAGTGAATCATAGCTCCCCTGTCCTTCCTTGAAGCGTTTGATTGCGCTGGAGATGGTGGCTGCCTTAAGCAGCGGATTGGTGCTGTGCGTCTGCAGGTAATAATCCGCCTTGACCAGGGATATATCATGGGCCAGAATCCGATTCATGGAGACCTCATCCGCACGCAGGTGTTCTGGACGATCAATGACCTGAACCTGGGGGAAGGCTTCTCGAATCCCTTCTTTTATTATTGGGCTGTCCGTATCCACAAAAATCCCCTCAAGTTCAAGGACATCCTGCAAAGTGATCAGGATGTGGTGAAAGAGGGGGCGGCCGCCCAACTCTCGGAAGTTTTTTTCGGGGACTCGTTGAGAATGGTGCCGCATGGGAACCAGGGCCGCAATATTTGTCATCTGCTGTTTTCCTCCGCTGCTCCGGAAGTATAAGGAATAGGCTCAACGGGTCTGGATTCAGGGATCTTTTCAGTCAAGCTGCCAGGAGGATAATAAAAACGCTGGTGTAATTGCTGGTCGATCTTGCCGGAGTAGCGATAACCCTGCCAGGTACCAAGGTACTGTACAAAACGGAATTGGAGGATGTCCCAGAACTCCCTGGCGAGCAGCTTTTCCCTTGAGGCCTGCTTAAGGTCAGAAGCCATTTTGTACAGGAACATGCCCAGCAGATCCCGTAAGCTGAACCGGCTCTCGGGAAGAATCTGCTTCAAGGCGATTGCCTCCCGGCGATAGCGGTTATGCACCTGGCGGATGGTCTCCTGATGAATATGGATGACCTCCGCATCCGCTAAGTACACGATGCGGTAACCCTGCTCTCTGGCCCAGCTGCTCCAGGCCAGATCCTCCAGTCCGGTTAGTTCCTCGTTGTAAGGGTGCTCCTCCCAGAGCGATCTGCGAATGGCAGCGTTAGCGTTATGAGTGTATGGCTGGCCCTGGTCAGGCTGACTGATATCCGGAAAATAAGTCCGGAAGAATTGATGCTCGGAATAATGGTTGGTCTCGCCGCCTCGCTGCTTCCCATAGCAGATCGCAACCTTCTCGTCCTCGAAAGGTTTGGAAAGCTGCTCCAGCCAATCCGGATATACAGGATAACAGTGAGCGCTGACAATCACAGCTATTTTTCCCCGGGCAGTTGCCAGGCCGCGGTTAAGCGATCGTCCGAAAGTGAATTCGCTGGAATCGATCGAGACAATCCGGACGGGATAACTCGCAGCAATCTCCAGAGTGCTGTCAGTTGATCCAGAATCAACGAGAATGATCTCATAATCTTGCAAATCTTGCATTTGGATCCCGGCCAGCAGCTTGCCGATATGCTGTTCCTCATTATAGGCCCGGATGACGATAGAACACAGCGGTCTTTGTTCGGTCATGATCTCCTTGGCGTTATGCTACCAATCAGTATCGGATTCCTCGTAACCCAGTCGGGTCAACAAATCACGTGCCACAGCTTTGAAGCGGCGTTTGTTCTCTTCCGTAAAGTAGGCTTTCCAGTTGCCAGGCTGACCTTTCCTGTAAGTGCCGGACTTCTTAGGTTTGATCGCCTGGCTGATAATCTCGATCGCCCTGGGTCGGTCAAAAGAAAATTCGACTCCATAGCCAGCAATATAATCCAGAATCTCACCAATAGGTTTTGCGGGGTTCAATATAAAATCCTCGAATTTGACACACAGCACATCGTCCCGCTCAAACCAGCCGAAGTGTTCTGCATAGCGCTCCCAGACAGTAGGCAATCCCAACCCCGATAGATTACAGCCTTCTATGGCCACGTTCAACCGTTCTTCCATGGTGGTGAGGACATTGTTGTAATAATCATGCATGCCGTGGCCTTTGTGAATGTCCTTGGCATAAAAGACATGGGAAACAAGTTGATCGCGGGGATCACGATAGATAAAGACTGATGCCCTTCCGGGACCGGTGATCGCTGAGACAAAGGGTTCCCGGCAGGCTGCATAACCGTAGCGAATCTCCCCCGAGCGCATGCGGTTCAGCTCGGCGATCCGTTCGGGTATCTCCAGGCGGGTATTGCCTTCGAATCTATTAACAGGAGGTAAACCCGGGTCCACGAAAGGTCCAATCTCGGTCAGTCCCAGGAGCACCTGGATCAGCAAGTGTGAGCCTGCCTTGGGAATGGCATTGCCAAATATAGAAGGTGCTTTTTCTAGAGCTTCCTTTCCCCAGCGCCGGGCAACCTGCCAGCGGCGCAGCTCCAGGCGGACCAACTTCGACTGTCTTTTAACCTGGTAATAGAGCTTCATAAGCCATCGCTCTCCAAAACAAATTCCTTTCCTTTCAGAATGCCCTCCACCACGCAATCGATCGTGGATGATGAACCGGGAAGCAATTTTCTCCAGCTGAAGGACTTCAGCTGGACATAGCCGGGAGTAGGATGTTCAACCAGAAATTCATCAAAAGGCAGGGAAGCCCTGTAAAGCTGGTAATATAAGAATTTTCTGGCATATTCTTGGAATTCGGGTGGTGCTTCGACCCGCTCCTCCTCCAGGAATTTTTCCAGGGTCTGCTGGTAAGCAGCCTGCGTTTCTGGGTAAAACACCGTGGGGTACTGGGTATAGCGGGCTCTGCCAGCACACAGCACCGGTGAACCCAGCAAGCTGGCTTCCAGACCAATAGATGAGTTGTAAACCAGTGTGAATTTTGCGCGCCTGATCAGCTCATAGGAACTCAAGGTCCCCTCAGGACTGATCAGATAGAAATTGGGCTGATCGGGTATACCACGTTCTTCAGACCAGGAAAGCACACTCTCCCGGCTGCTTTTCCCGGCCCG